>JAIBAU010000003.1 GCA_019695035.1 Caulobacteraceae bacterium
GATCGGCGAGGCCGCAGCTCGCCAGCAGGACGCCCGCCCCGACGATGGATAAAGCCTTCGTCCCGCGCATGCCGCTCCCCCGAACCCTGGTTCCATCGGAACAGGAAAGGCGGCCGGCTGTCAAAGGCGGCGCCGGCGCAGTTTCGCTTGCAGGGTCGAGAAGGGGGAGCCAGAGCCGATCCGCCGGAGCTGGTGAGGGACGTGCGGGCGGGCGGAGGGGTTAGGGGACTGGCTCGGGCTGGCCGGCCTTTCAGGGGGTGACGCGGACAAGCAAGGCGCCGCACGCCGCCTTTCTTCTCCTGGAGGATCACCGCGCTCGGGGTCAGGCCTGTCAAGGCCGCGGCCGCTGCGCGGTCGCCTTCGGCGAGCCTTGACAGGCTTCCCCACCTGCGCACGCTGGCCTGCAAGAGATGAAGGGGTGGAGCGGCCGTCGCGCGGCCGTTCTGATCGGGAGGTGGAGCGCATGCGGGCGACCACGACACGGCCTCTGCGACGCCGGCCCGGTCCGCCCCGCCTGCTGGCCGCCCTGACGGCGATCCCGGTCCTGGCCGGATTCGCGCCCGCGCCGCCAAAGCCCACCGTCACCGTCGCCTTCCCCCAGGGCTGGCGGGTCGTCACGCGCGGCGACCTGGTCTCCGCCCGTCACCCCGCCGACCACGCGCGCTGCAACCGCGACCTGACCCGCATCCCGGACTCCGACCAGACCCCCCAGGCCGAGCTGGACCAGACCCTGACCGCGCCCTGGGGCGCCGCCGAGTGGGCCGCCTTCCTGGGCGCCCCGGCCGACAAGGTCGAGCTCATCACCACCGCCGCCCGCCCGTCCGGCCCCCGCCAGGTCCGCACCGCCGCCCTGCTCATCCACGCCGGCGCCACCCCGGTCACCCGCCAGGACGTCCACGCGGTGATGGCCGTCCAGCGCACGCCGGGCTGGGTGGTCATCGCCGCCTGCTACGCGCCGGTGCGGTGGTACCCGGCCGAGCGGGGGGCGATGGAGGGGGCGGTGGGGTCGCTCAGGGTGGAGTAGGGGGCATGCCGCTCCCCAATGATCAAGCGGAGGCTGAATCGGCCTGCGACACGCGAACTGGTGGCCCCTCAGACGAAATTGGGTATGCTTCAGATCGGAGGGACGGGGGGTTCCATGATTGTCTGGTCGCGTTGGGGTCTGCTCGTACCCGGCTTCATCATTCTGGGCGTCTTTGCCGGCTTTCTCGTGAGCCAGAACCTCAGCATACCGTTACGACTGGTCTCGCCTCTTATGTGTCTGGCGTTCGCCGTTGTTGCGGGCGGCGGATTGTTCCTGGCCGATCACAAGATCCAGGAGGGGTCCGGCCATGTCTTCTACGATCCCGGCAGCGACAAGCCGCGTGTGATCGAGGAGAGCTCCGGCCATTTCATGTTCATCCCCATGAAGTGGGCCAAGTTCATCGTGACCGCTGCGGGACTGTCCGGCGCGGTTTGGACACTTGCTACGGGGGTCTGAGGCCATCGCGCTCGAACCCGAGGAAACCAGATGATCTTTCTCGTGAGAGTCCGCGGTTGGGGCGTGCTCGTTCCGGTCGTGGTGGTATTTGCCATTTTCGCCGCTCTCCTGATCGGTCGGGCGTTCCACATTCAGCCCCAGGACGCAGTGGCCTTCCGCGTCGCCGTGGCAGGGCTGACGTCGGGAGCAATTCTGTGGTTTGTGGACCACCGGATCAGGGAGGGCTCGGGCTACGTTTCCTATGATGCCGAGACGGATCAGCCGGTCGTCGAGGATGAGGACACCAGCCCTTTCTTCGGCTTCCCGATGCAAATGTGGGCGATCGCGCTTCCAGTCATTGGGTTGATTTTGGCCGTCGCTATGTGGGTGTCGCGGTGAGGCGCGCCTGGGCGCACGTCGCCGAAATCCAAGTCTGAAAGAGTTCACGCCGCGCGCGGAGCCCGCCATTCTTCTCTTGGATGATGACCGCGCCGGTGGGGAAGCCTGTCAAGGCCGCAGCCGCTCCGCGGTCGCCTTCGGCGAGCCTTGACAGGCCTGACCCCGAGCGCACCCTCGCCGGCAAGAGATGAATGGCCAGGACCGGTTGCAGCGGGCGGCCGGAATTCGTGAATGCCCGACACCCAGGCCCTGCGCGAGGCCATCGCCAAGCTCGAGGTCACCCCCTCGCTCTCCCTGACGCCGTTCGCGGTCGAGGCCGCCGACTTCGCCGGGGGCTCGGTGCGTCTGCTGTTCGAGCCCCGCCCCGACTTCGCCAACCGCTTCGGCGTCACCCAGGGCGGCCTGGCCATGGCCATGATGGACGTCGCCCTCTCCATCGCCGCCTACGCCGGCACGGGCGCCTTCACCCCCACCGTCGAGATCAAGGCCAGCTTCCTGGCCCCGCTCCCCATCGGCCCGATCCAGGCCGACGCGCGGGTGCTTAGGGCGGGGCGGACGCTGGTGTTCCTGGAGGGCGCGCTGAGCACGCCCGGCGAGGCGCCGGCGATCACGGCGACGGCGACGACGATCAGGCGGGCGGGGTAGGGCGGACACCAGCGAAGTCCCCGGCGATCCACCTACGAGGCTTGCGACTAGCGTAAGAGTTGTGGTTGAACGATGGGTGATCCGTCACAGCGAGCACGCTGACTCAGGGGGCAGGATTGCCAAGCGATATCCAATGCGTGACCGATACCTGCAAGGCTATAGTTCAGGCTATCGGCGCTAGATCACCGCAGCCAGCTTGGTGGTTACTTGTGGGAGTTTCACTATGCAGCGGCATATTTGGATCTATCATTACCTACTATCTTAACTACAGAAAAGAACAAGAAAAATACCTTAGAGAAAAAGCAGAGCAGCTCTTCGAGAGTCTCGATCATTTTTCTATGGGCATAAAGCTCCACGTAATTGAACTAGTCGAAAAACTAAAGGGCAAGACTCACGCTAAACCGAGTGAATCTGAGAAAGATGACGGCCTTGCCGCGAGCTATCGCACCATGAAAATGATTAGTTCAATTTATTTCCCCGAACTTAGGTCACACGTTGATGTGGTGCTTACCTGCCGCGACAGGATCAACTCTTCATTCGACGCTGCCCGCAAGGATGCAAAGAGGAAGCCTGACTTCGTCCTCGCGGCGAAGGATTTTGAGGACTCGGTCGACACTCTGATTCAGAAAATCGTCACAACAGGAAGACGTCCGAATATCGACGCATTGGTCCGAATGTGGCCGTTCGGGGGGCGGTGAGCATGGTCGAATTCGGAATTGAAGAATTTGGCGCTGAAGGAAGCCAAGTTCCAGTCACCTTCCCGAAGTTTTCCGGCGTGCGTGTGATGCTGTCGCAACTGCCGAGACGTGGAGTTGGCGTCATTTGGGGACAGGCCGTTGCTGAGGAATTCGCAGCATACGCGGCCACACTCGCGGTCCAGTCGACGCTGGACCCCATCGTTGGTGGGAAACGCTTTAGCGTTAGGGATTATGCGGCCAGGCGCGCACCCATGTATGCGCGGGCGCGGTACAAGGTTCAGTCGTTTCTTGCCCAGCCTGTGCCGGGCCGGTTGACGTTATCGTCGGCCAAGCAGGATACGCCTCCGCTGCAATTTGCAAATATCTTTGACCTCGCGGCGGGCGTTTCTGTTCGAGAACTAGGCGAGTTTATTCGACCGCATTACTATTCGTCACGCCGTGTTAAAGATGGCATTGAGAATGACGTTGCTCGATATCTTGCTGCCTTTGACTCAAAGCCGTTCGTTGGCGATGTGGTAATTCGTGCGCCTCGTTCATATTTTACGTTCGAGACATTGTTGCTTTTGTGGGCGTACTACCATTCGCCGGAGGCTCAAAAGCTAGTCATCTTGACTGAGGGTGCACGACCTAGGTGGGCGGGCGAAGTTTCTATCGCCCTCGATGTTGAGCGCGATTACATCGAAATTGACGAGTTTATTTCAGCCTCTTCCGATTTTTTCGGACGACGCGAACCAGTTGTCGAGACGGCATTCAGTATCTGGCAAAATAGCAAGGGATACGATGCCAAACGACTAATTCAGCGAGGCTATCTAACTGAGGGACTTGCAGACGATTTCTTGAGCGCGTTCGCCCAGACAGGGGCTGGCGACGAAGTTGAACCACTTGGTCTTATCTTGCCGGCACAAAAGCCGGCCCCGCTGCGGTTCGCATCAGCGGGCAACAAGGTTGATATCCTCCCGGACCGAGAGTTGGAGGCCAACGAGCCGAGGGTAATTGGGGCAGCAGTCAGCTCGCTAAGAGCCATCGAGTACCTGAGGTCAACGACCAACCTCTCCAACATTATCTCGTCGTTTGACGCGAGGCTGACCAGCATATCAGCCATGTTGACTCAGATTAAGAACGGAGAATACGACGACAATCTTGTAGTTCAACTTGGTACTGAATTAGAGGGGCTGGAATCTCGGATCAGTATCGCAAGTGACATGATTTCGGAGGAGTCGGCAGCGGAAGCGGCGTCGTTCTTGGCCCTGACCAACGGGTTGCTGGCGCAATTCGGCATTTGGGGAAAGTATCGCGCCAATATTCAACAAGGGGAGGGAAATGATACTTCGGCACCGGTGGCGCGCGAAATCTTGGATTTGGCCACGCTCAAGAACGACATTGCAACCGGGCGTGCCAAAGAGCGTCTCTCAGGGTTCCTTGCCGGCCTAGAAACCGAGCAAAGTGTTCCAGAGGTCAATAGTGGCGCGGTAATCGCAGCCGAGAATATGATCTCCCAGGCAGCTAGCCAGCTCGCAGAAATCGCTCAAAAACAACGGAGTCGTCTGTCTGCTGATTTGATGGAGACGTTGAAGTTGAGCCACCCCAGTGACGTTGTCACATGGTTCTCCGAGAATAGGGAGCAGCTGGAACGGTTCTCAGAAGTCGCAGATGTTCAGTGGCTCCGGCTGTTCATGGAGGCGCTTTCTCGAGAATGAAACGCGAATAGAGGGGCTGGTTGGCCCGCCGCCGGGCAGGTTCTCTACCCCCGCCCCTTCCTGAACCGCTCCGCCGCCTCGGCTCGCGCCTCCGCCCGCAGCCGCTTCGGCGCCGCCCTGTCCACCTCTTCCCCCTGCGCCGTCAGCGCCTCGTTGGCGAACTCCAGGTCGAGCATCTTCAACCGCTTGATCTCGTCGCGCAGTCGCGCCGCTTCCTCGAACTCCAGGTTTGACGCGGCCTCGCGCATCCTGGTCTCCAGGTCCTTCAGCGTGGTCTTGAAGTTGTCGCCGATGAACGGCTTGCCGTCTTCGGCGACGCCGACGTCGACCGTCACCCGGTCGCCGCGCTCGAACGGCGAGTTCATGATGTCCTTGATGTTGGAGCGGACGCTCTCGGGCGTGATGCCGTTTTCCAAGTTCCACTGGGCCTGTTTCTCGCGCCGGCGCAGGGTCTCGGCCATGGCGCGCTCCATCGAGCCGGTGACCTTGTCGGCGTAGAGGATGACGCGGCCGTCGACGTTGCGGGCGGCGCGGCCGATGGTCTGGATCAGGCTGGTTTCGGAGCGCAGGAAGCCCTCCTTGTCGGCGTCGAGGATGGCGACCAGGCCGCACTCGGGGATGTCGAGGCCCTCGCGCAGCAGGTTGATGCCGACCAGGACGTCGAAGGCGCCCAGCCGCAGGTCGCGGATGATCTCGATGCGCTCCAGCGTGTCGACGTCCGAGTGCATGTAGCGCACCCGCACGCCCTGCTCGTGCATGTACTCGGTCAGGTCCTCGGCCATCTTCTTGGTGAGCACGGTGACGAGGCTGCGGTAGCCGGCGCGGGCGACCTGCTTCACCTCGTCGATGACGTCGTCGACCTGGTTGCGCAGGTCGCCCGAGACCGGGCGCACCTCAACGGGCGGGTCGATCAGGCCGGTGGGGCGGATGACCTGCTCGGTGAAGACGCCGCCGGTGCGCTCCATCTCCCAGGGGCCGGGGGTGGCGCTGACGTGCACCGTCTGCGGGCGCATGGCGTCCCACTCCTCGAACTTGAGCGGGCGGTTGTCGATGCAGCTGGGCAGGCGGAATCCGTATTCGGCCAGGGTGAACTTGCGCCGGTAGTCGCCGCGGAACATGCCGCCGATCTGGGGCACGGTGACGTGGCTCTCGTCGGCGAAGAGGATGGCGTCCTCGGGCAGGTACTCGAAGAAGGTGGGGGGCGGTTCGCCGGGTTTGCGGCCGGTGAGGTAGCGGCTGTAGTTCTCGATGCCGGCGCAGGAGCCGGTCGCCTCCATCATCTCCAGGTCGAAGCGGGTGCGCTGTTCCAGCCGCTGGGCCTCCAGCAGCTTGCCGTTCTCGACCAGCCAGTCGAGGCGCTCCTTCAGCTCGGCCTTGATGCCGGTGATGGCCTGGTTGAGGGTCGGGCGCGGCGTCACGTAGTGGCTGGCGGCGTAGACGGTGCAGGCCTCGAGCTCCGCCACCTTCTTGCCGGTCAGGGGGTCGAACTCCTGGATGGACTCGATCTCGTCGCCGAACAGGCTGACGCGCCAGGCGCGGTCCTCCTGGTGGACGGGGAAGATCTCGAAGGTGTCGCCGCGCTTGCGGAAGGTCCCGCGCTCGAAGGCCTGGTCGTTGCGCTTGTACTGCAGGGCCACGAGGTCGGCGCGCAGCCGGGCCTCATCGATGGTCTGGCCGACGTTCAGGCTGAAGGTCATGGCCGTGTAGGTCTCGACCGAGCCGATGCCGTAGATGCAGCTCACCGAGGCGACCACGATGACGTCGTCGCGCTCCAGGATCGCGCGCGTGGCCGAGTGGCGCATGCGGTCGATCTGCTCGTTCATCGAGCTGTCTTTCTCGATGTAGGTGTCGGTCCGCGGCACGTAGGCCTCGGGCTGGTAGTAGTCGTAGTAGGAGACGAAATACTCGACCGCGTTCTCGGGGAAGAAGCTCTTGAATTCCGAATAGAGCTGGGCGGCCAGGGTCTTGTTGGGGGCCAGGATCAGGGCCGGCCGCTGGGTCGCCTCGATGATCTTGGCCATGGTGTAGGTCTTGCCCGAGCCGGTGACGCCGAGCAGCACCTGGTCGGTCTCGCGCGCGTTGATGCCCTCGACCAGCTCGGCGATGGCGGTCGGCTGGTCGCCGGCGGGCTCGAAGGGCGAGACCAGTCTGAAGCGCTTCTGGTTCTTGGGCTTGTCGGGGCGCGCCGGGCGGTGGGGCGTCCACTCGATCGGCTGCAGGGTGACGACCGAGCCGTCCCCGCCGATCTCCGTCGACACGGCATGGATAAACTTCGCGGACGCCTCGGAGGCGCCGGACGAGGGAGAACGAGCCATGAACGGAAGGTAGGGGCTGGCGGCCCCGGAATCCAGCGCCGCCGTAGGCCTCGGCGCCGGACCTGCGGCTAGTGCGAAACTCGGTGGAAGGTGTCGCGGGCGTCGATGCAGAAGCTCCGCCAGTAGTTCCAGCGTCCGGTCGGGGCGGTGCCTTCGATGCGCAGCATCTCGGCCACGGCCCTGCCGCCGACGGTGACCACCTGGTTGGCGGTCTGCATCGCCTCCTTCTCGGTGACGTTGCGATCGTGCTCGATCTTGTCCACCGCGTCGTTCAGGGCGGCCAGGCCGGCCGCCTCGGAGGCCTTCGCCTTCGCGGTCTCCCCCACGCGGGCATAGTAGTTGGCGGTCGCGCCGTGGAAGCCGGCGCACATGGCCTGCAGCTGCCAGAGGGGCTTGCCGTCGAAGGTGCTGAGGATCTCGGGACCGTCGTCGGCGTGGAATACCTGTTCGGCCGCCGCCGCCGGGCCCGCCGCCACGATCGCCGCCACGCAGGCCAGCACGCGCAAGGATTTCATGATCCGCTCCCTCAATCCTGCGCCGACAATGCTACCGCCGCTGTGGGCGCGCAAGTCGCCGGCCGGGGCTCCGGCCTGTGGACAAGTCGGAATCCCTGCCCGAGCAGGCCTTTCCTCTGTGGCGGAGACGTGCAGTCGCCTAGAGATGTCCACAGGCGGCTCTGTGTTGAGGATGGGTATTGCGGAGCGGTTTTCGTTCCGCCGTTCAGAAATCCGTCAGATGTCGCGGGTAGTCTGGGCGGCGTCGCGTCGATGCTGCGATTGCACAACTCGGAAACCCTCGCGGAGCCTTGCGAACCAACCGAAAATTGCTGCAGCGCAGCAGAGACTTGCGAATCGATCACATTGCCGCCATATTCCGCTGGCTTAAGGAGCGCCGCCGGGGACGGGCGTAACAGTTTTCGACCGGGTACCCACCCAGCAGATGGCCTCGAGAATATCGGCCGACGGGTGGTGAGAGTGGGGGGCAACGTCGCCCTCGCCGCAGAGGACTAGAGAGCTTTGTCCATTCAAACGCAGGCGCGTTCGCGCATGCGCGTTCTCGTTAGCGCGTCCGTCGTCGGAACCATGGCCGCCTTGGCCGTGGGGGCTTCCTACATGGGCGGTTCGCTGGCGCGGACGATGACCGTCAAGGCCAAGGCCGAGCGCCTGTCGGCGGCGGCCGAGGAGAACTATTCCAACGCCTCGGTGCTGGAGGCCGCGGGCGGCTTGGATCCCAGCGCCCAGGCCATCGCGGATCGTCACGATCCCTACGCCGTCGCCGGCGCGGCTGCGCGCGACCGCGTCGCCACGGGCATGGCCGCCCGGCTGGAGCGCATGAGCGCCCGCCAGAAGGCCGCGGGCCTGGTGCGGGCCTCTATGTCCGTGACGACGGCCGCCCAGCCCTTCCGCATGGCGGGCGCCCTAGACGCCTCCCGCGATCTCGATTGCCTGGCCCAGGCGGTCTATTACGAAGCGCGTGGCGAAGGCTTGGCGGGAATGCAGGCTGTCGCCCAGGTGGTCCTCAACCGGGTTCGCCACCCGGCCTTTCCCAAGAGCGTCTGCGGCGTGGTCTACCAGGGCGCGGCCCTGCGGACCGGATGCCAGTTCTCGTTCGTCTGCGACGGTTCGATGCGGCGCGGCAAGGAGCCGGGCGCGTGGCGCCGGGCCCGCGAGGTCGCCGCTCGCGCCATGGGCGGCTACGTCATGGCCGCCGTGGGCAACTCGACCCACTTCCACACCACCGGCGTCGCGCCCGGCTGGCGCAACCATCTGCTGCGCGTGACCCAGGTCGGCACCCACGTATTCTACCGCTTCGGCGGTCCGAACGGCTCATCCGGCGCCTTCCGCTACACGCCGCGGCCGTCCAATGCCGCTGACCAGCTGACCCACCCGGTGTACGCCAGCGTGCTGCCGACCGGCGGTCGCAGTGAAGAGAGCTCGCCGGCGCCCTACCGCATCCTCTTCAACGGCCAGGGCGGCCCCACCCCTGAGCAGACCATCGAACCGGCCGCCGCCTCGCCCGTGCAGGCCGCCCAGCCGGCTCCGGCCGAGCCTGCCGTGGAGACTCCCGCAGCCTGAACGCCAGACCTGTTGGTCCTGCGACGGCGGCCCCGTGGGGCCGCCGTTTTGCATTGAGCCCCGTGCAAGGGACGTCTAGTCTGAACCGTATGATGTTCACGATCGCCTCGACTTTTTTCCGAGCCTGAGCGGCGCCGTTTGCGGCCCCCCTGAACGGTCCCCAGGGACCCCGGCTCCTTCGGCCCCTTTGGCGGCCGACCTATTGAGGCACATCCATTGGCATCCCATACCGACCCGCGCGGCCCGCTCACCGCTGCGCAAATTCAAGAATTCATTGACGACGGCTATGTTCGCATCGAACAGGCCTTTCCGCGCGACTGGGCTGAACAGGCCCGCGCCGTGCTCTGGCGCGATCTTGGGCTCTCTCCGGACAACCCTTCAGGCTGGACCAGGCCGGTTGTGCGTCTTGGCATGTATGCGCAACCCTTGTTCCAGGCGGCAGCGAACACGCCCGTGCTGCACGAAGCCTTCAACCAGCTGGTCGGCGCCGGACGCTGGCAGCCCTTAGGATCGGTGGGCTCCTTTCCCGTCCGATTCCCGTCTGGAGACGACCCGGGCGACACCGGTTGGCACATCGATGTCAGTTTCGCCGAAGGTGCAGAGCCCGACTTCATGCGTTGGCGCGCAAACCTGCATTCGCGCGGCCGCGCCCTTCTGGTGCTGATGCTCTTTTCAGATGTTGGCGCGGACGACGCGCCGACCCGGATCCGTGCGGGCTCCCACCGGGACGTCGCCCGCCAGCTGGCGCCGGTGGGGGAGAGAGGACTGACGCTGGCTGAGCTGGCTGCAGACGGGTTTGTAAACTCGTCGCATCGGGAAGAGGCTCTGGCCACGGGCCGTGCGGGGGACGTCTACCTCTGTCACCCCTTCGTCGTGCATTCGGCCCAGGCGCACCGGGGTCGGCGACCTCGCTTCATGGCCCAGCCTCCCCTCCTGCCAACTGTTGAGCTCGATATCTCTGAGGGCGGACCACCCGTCGGCAGGGCGATCGCCAAAGCTCTGCAAGGTTGAGAAGCCCCCGGGCGCGGGTCCAGGTCCGGGCCCTGCGGCGATCTGCTCACCTGAACAGAGAGGATCGCGTGGGCTCCGGTGCTCGCCGCGGCGCAGGAACGATCCTGTCCCGCGCGCGGTCCCGCGCCCGGCCGGCGTCACCGGGCGATCCCGGGCGCCTCGGACTGACCGCGTCAGCGGTCTTGGGTTTTCCAGTGCGTGGTCCGGACGTTCTGGGCCAGGTTGCCGAAGCGGCCCTGTTCGCGCGTGTTCACGTCCGCGTCGCCGGGTTGGCCGGACTGGGCTTCGGTCTTCTCGTCGCGTGGATCGCGTCGGCTCGCCGCCTGTCTGGCGAAGGAGCGCTGCTCGGGGGGGACGGGGGGAGTCTTGGACATGGGGTTTCTCCTCGCTTTGCAGGGAGGACAACCGGCCTTCGTTGCGGCCGGTTCCGGGTGTCCGCCCCGGCGCTGGACCGGCAGCGGCTACAGGTTCAGGGACGCATGACAACCCGGCATGACGACCAGGGCGTCGAACCCGTGCACGATCTGACTCCAGCGCGGATCCGACCGGGACGTCCGGGCATGGGTGAGGATCGGACGAAGCGGGCGCAGATCGATGACGGTGAAGCCGGAGTCGAAGGCTTGGTCCGTTAGGAAGGTGATGTTCTCGTCAGCCGCATCCGAGACCTGGCCGGGAGCGTAGCGCCACTCGACCGGATTGAACTGGGCGTTCACCCCGCCCTTGCCTCCAACGACAAAGATGTTGAACGCGCTCTTCCCCTCCAGAGCCGCGGTCTCGTGGACCAGGCTGCCCATGTCGAAGACCTGACTCAGGTTTCGGCCCCGGATTACGTGGCTCGCACCGAACTTGAAGAAGGCGCGGGTTGACCGGGCTCGGGGGCCCAGCGCCTGCCAGTGACGGTTCCAGTTGGCGCGCATCAGCGCGGCGCGGCGCTGGTTCGACTCCCATTCTCTACCCTGGATCCAGAGGTTGTTGGCCTCCAGGGTGCCGAGCAGGGTGTCCAGGATCCATGCGGACTGAGGGTCGGGATGGGGCCAGGCGGCCATGAGGTCGCGGACCAGTCTCGGGTCGCCCCCGAAAGAGAACAGCTTAGCGGGATTGTGGCTGGCCTGATAATCGGCGTGTGCCGCGATCGAGGCTGACAGCAGCGCGGTCATCGGACCCCGGGCGGCTGCCGGCTTGGGGGCGGTCTTGAGGCGCTGCACCAGTCGACGGTCCGCGCCGACCTCGTAGTCGAGACCCCAGAGAACGTCTTCGCCGCGGGGCAGCGCCTTGCGGGCGCGCGCCAGCATCATGGCCTCCTCGGCCATGGTGTAGAAGGCCACGTAGAGCTGGTTCTGACTGTAGTAGCGGCGGAGCCCGTCGAGCCCGCCCCGGTTCAGGGCTGCGTCCATCTCCTGGGCGATGGGCGGCGAGATCTCAATGGCCATGCGGCTGTAGCCCATGGGCGCGAGGGTCTCGACCAACTGCCCGGCGAGGGCGGCGTTTTCAGCTATCCCGTGTTCCTCGCCCAGCATGAAGAACTTGGCCCGGGCTCCCTCCGCCACAAGCAGCTCCCAGCCAGCGCCCGAGAAAGCCCGGCCGTCGTAGGCGAGGGCATGGCGATTGGCCCGGGCCAGGGCCACGAGCCGGTCCTGTACGGAAGGCGCCGGCCCGGTCGCCGCGGGTGTCACCTGGGCATTGGCCCGCACGGCCGCAGCCCCGGCGATCACAGCGGCCGCTCCGGTGAAGATGGACCTGCGGTTGAAGTTCATGTGCGCCCCCGGACTGCTTCGCTGAACCTGCGGGGGAGAGCCTTGGAGGCGGGCAAACGGATGCGCGGCCGTTCATGAAATATCGGTAACAGGCCGGGGGGCTCGCCTCCGGAAGGGCGTCCCAGCGGTCGGTTTCTTGCAGGAGGGGAATCGATCGTCCTTTCGTGAGACAGCCTGTGACCGCCCAGAACGCATCAGTCGCCGTCGCTGTGAAAGACCGGGGGGGTCCGCTGGAAGCCCTGCGTTTCCTGGCCGCAGCCTTCATCGTCCTCTATCACGTGGGTATCGAGGCGCCGGTTCGACTCGGGGAGGTTTCGCCGATCTTCACGCGAGGTTGGCTCGCCACCGACTTCTTCCTCATGCTCTCCGGTTTCATCTTGGGACGCGCATACGGCCGCTCCCTTGACTCCGGCCGCGTCACACCGCTCGAGTTCTTCAAGCGTCGCCTGCTGCGGGTCTGGCCCGGTCAGGTGATTGTCCTGTTCGGCTTCCTGATGCTGCTTCTCGCCACCTCGGCGGTCGGCATCGCCCCGCGTCACCCCGAAAACTTTACGGTCGGAGAGTTCTTCCAGCAGCTCTTTCTCGTGCATGCCTGGGGCTTCTCCCCGACTCTGGGGTGGAACCAGCCGAGCTGGAGCCTGTCGGTGCTGGTGGCCTGCTACGCCCTGTTCGCTCCCTTCTGGATTGCGACACGCCGTCTCGGGACCCTGACGGCGCTCCTTGCCGCCCCTTTGGTCGTGGCCTTGTCAGCGCTGGGCGTGCAGCTCCTGTTCGGAGAGTCGATGTACGACCTCCGGGCAAGCGTCGGCCTGTTCCGGGGCGTCCCGCTCTTCTTCGCCGGGGTCCTGCTGTCCCGGGCGTCCGCCGATCTGAAACTCTCTCCGGGAATGGCTCCCGGTCTTCTGACGGCGGCGGCCGCCGCCCTCGCCCTGACCCAGATGGTCGAACGCAACGACTTCACCGCCTTTGGCGCCGTCATGGCCATTGGCGCCGTGATCATCGCCGCCGACGCCTGGAAGGGCTCTTCCCGCCTCGCCTATACGGGCGCCCGCATTTCCTATTCCCTCTACATCACGAGCAGTCTGGTGGGTGCGGTCTGGTTTGGATTGATCCGCATGATCGAGGCTCGCTACGAGCTCGGAGCGGGGTGGCACTGGGCGCTCTGGGCGGGGGTGATCCCTGCCGCCGTAGGCTTCGCCTGGGTGTATGATCGGTTCGTTGACGGACCGCTGCAGCGGTGGATCAAGGCGCGGCGAGGGGCGCGGCGTCAGGCGGTGACCGAGGCGCTGGCAGCCTAACCGACGCGGGCTCGTCGCGCCGCCAACCTCGGAGTCGCCTGGCGGATTTCGTCAACCGCCTTGGCCCCCAGGGTGCCGTCCTCGAGGGTCGGGTCGGAGGCGCCGAATACGCGAAGCGCTTCGCGCAGGAACGCCCCTTGCTGGGCCGCCGCGGCCTCGGGCTTTTCGGCATATCCGGCGAGTGAGCAGGCGGGCAGCACCAGGTAGCCTTCGCCGTAGGTGGCCAGACGGGGGCAGCTCCCGTCGGTCCCGCGCAGGTCTGCGAAGACCACAACAACGTGCGATCGGCGGGCCGCCGGGTGCAAGGCCTTCACCTTGGGGAGACGCTGCAACAAACTCCTGACGGCGCCCGGTTCCGGAGACCTGCCAGATGTATCGAGACGAGCGTCCGACCCGGCGTCCACGGCGCCGTCGACGATCAGCGGCTGGATGATCTGGATGTTGGGGCGGCCCGGGCGACCCTGCAAAACCCCCGAAATCCGGAGCGTCCGACGCAACGCTCTCAGGTCGTCGTAGGCGACGCGGCGGACCAGCGGCGCCTGGACTTCCCGAGCGGCCCCCTCGGTGAAGGCGAAGGCCACCTGAATTTCGCAGGGATCGGCCGGGGTGCAGGCGCCGGTGCGGGGCTGCTGGTGCAGAAGGCGCGGGATGACGCCCGTAAACCACAGGCCGCAGAACAGCGCGGCGACGACAAGTCCGGTCAGGAGCAGAATGCGTTTCACGCGGGCAGCCTAGCTCGGCCTCAGAGCGCGTCCAGCCCGATATCCAGGGCGGGAGCCGAATGGGTCAGGGCTCCAACGGAAATTGCGTCGACCCCCGTTTCGGCGATGGCCCGTACGGTTTCCAGCGTCACCCCGCCCGACGCTTCCAGCTTTGAGACATACTTGTTGAGCGCCACGGCCTCACGCAGTTCGTCCAGAGAAAAGTTGTCCAGCATGATCACTTCCGGCTCGTAGGCCTGGGCCTGCAGGAACTGCTCGATGCCGTCGACCTCGATCTCAATCGGCGTCAGCCAGCCTGCCTCGGCCCGCGCACGCTCCAGCGCCGGTCCGACACCCCCGCAGACGGCGACGTGGTTGTCCTTGATCAGCACCGCGTCATCGAGACCGAAACGATGGTTGACGCCGCCGCCGCAACGCACGGCGTGCTTCTCCAGAAGGCGCAGGCCCGGCGTGGTCTTGCGCGTGTCGACAATGGCGACGTTTGTGCCCTCCACCGCGCGCACGAAAGAGCGGGTCAGGGTGGCGATGCCGCTCATGCGCTGCACCAGGTTGAGGGCGGTACGCTCCGCGGCGAGCAGGGCGCGGGCGTTCGCTTCGACGCGGGCGAGCACCTGCCCGGGTTCGACGTCCTGGCCGTCCTTCGCCAGAATTTCGATCCTGGCGTGCGGGTCCATGACCCGCACGGCGAGGCGCAAGCAGGCCATGCCGGCGATTCGGCCTTCCTTGCGGGCGCTCATCTCCGCCTTCATCCGCGCGTCGGCAGGGATGCAGGCGGCGGCGGTGATGTCGCCGGCGCGTCCGAGGTCCTCCGCCAGGGCGGCGCGGACGATCGGCTCGATCAGGATGTCGGGAGGCTGGGCGATCATGGGCCTTATTCCGCGGCGATTCCGGTTGGGTCAGCCGCCAGGGCGGCGGCCAGGGTTGTGAATGTCCTGCGCGCATCGGGCAGGGCCTCGGGGAAGTCCGCGCGGTAGTGCCCGCCGCGGCTTTCGCGCCGGTCGAATGCGGACTGAGCGACCAGTCGGGCGGCGACGAGGGTCGGCGTCCGCCCATGGGCTTCCTCCAGCCGGTCGATGAGCGTCACCAGGCTCGTGAGCCCGGCTCCGTCGCGCACCACGCCTGCATGCCCGCTCATGGCTTGGCGCAAGATCCGGAGCGATTCCGAAGGCAGGTCGGGAGCCGCTTCTGCGCGCTGCGGGGCCGTCTCGGCGCTCTCCGCGTCGCGAGCGTCGACCCCGGCTTCGGCGCCGAAGGCGGCGGCCTCCAACAATGAGTTCGACGCCAGGCGGTTGGCCCCGTGTACCCCCGTTGCGGCGCACTCGCCGGCCGCCCAGAGGCCTTCCAGCGTGCTGCGCCCGGCCCCGTGAACCGCAATTCCACCCATGTGGTAGTGCTCGGCCGGCGCGACCGGGATCGGCCGTACGCGAGGATCGATGCCGGCGGCCATGCAGGCCGCGAAAACGGATGGAAATTCCTGGTCGAACTTGGAGCCGATGGCTCCGGTGGCATCCAGGAAAGCGCCCCGTCCGGCGGCGATGGAGGCGTAGACTCCGCGAGCGACGATGTCCCGCGGCGCCAGTTCGGCGAGCGGGTGGCGCTCGAGCATGAAGCGGATGCCTCGACGATCGATCAGGACCGCGCCCTCTCCCCGGATCGCCTCGGTTGCAAGCGGCGCCGGGTCCCGCCCGACATCGATGGCCGTGGGGTGGAACTGAACAAACTCCGGATCGGCGATCTGGGCCCCGGCGAGCGCGGCGAGTCCCATCCCTTCGCCTTTCAGGGCGGAGGGGTTGGTGGTCACGGCATAGAGGCCGCCGATGCCTCCGGTGGCCAGAATGACGCTCGGCGCCGTGATGGCGACCAAACGTCCCCCCGCCTCCACGAGCGCGCCCCGGACCCGTCCGTCGGCGTCCGTGAGCAGGCGGCGCAGGCGTCCGCTGTCCCAGACATCGATGTGATCCGCCCGCTTCGCCGCCTCGCCGACTGCGGCCATGATGGCGGCGCCGGCGCGATCACCCCCGACCCGGGCGACGCGCGGCCTCGAATGGGCGGCCTCGAGGGAGCGGACCAGCCGTCCTTCCACATCTCGATCAAACGGGACGCCCAGGCTGGCCAGCCGATGCACGGTCTCGTCACCCAGAGCGGTCAGATGCTCAGCCACCGCTTCATCCACCAGGCCCGCGCCGGCCGCGACGGTGTCGACTGCGTGGGCGCGTTCATCTTCGGCGTCCACGCCGGCCGCCATGCCCCCCTGCGCCCAGGCCGAAGATGCGGCCTCGGAAATGGGCGCTGGCGTGACGACCAGAACACGACGCGGTGACGCGGCCAGGGCGGCGCTCAGGCCTGCCAGACCCGCGCCAATGACCAGGGGGCCGTCGTGGCGCAAGGTATCGGCGGTCATGCCGACCTCGCGTCGATTTCGGCCTGCAAGAGGGCGGCATAACCTTCATCAAAGGCGCAAAAGGTGACGCATCCGAACCGGTGTGCGCCCGGATCAAAGGTCGTGACCGCCTCCACCGCCACGCGGGCGGCCTGGGGCTTTGGATATCCGTAGACCCCGGTGGAGATGCCGGGAAAGACCACGCTGGCCAGTCCATGATCTCGGGCCAGTTCGAGCGAGCGACGGTAACAATTGGCGAGCAGGGTGGGTTCGCCCGCATCGCCCCCCCTCCAGACCGGGCCGACCGTATGGATCACGTACCGCGCGGGAAGATTGAAGCCAGGCGTTATCCGCGCGTCGCCGGTCGGGCAGCCGTCAAGGACCCGGCACGCCTCCAGGAGGCGGGGGCCAGCAGCGCGATGAATCGCGCCGTCCACGCCGCCGCCACCCAACAGGGACTCGTTGGCGGCGTTCACGATGGCGTCCGCCTCCACCCGGGTAATATCCCCAACCATGACCGCCACGGGGATCACGGCGCCGGTCCGATCTCCGCCGCCAGCGCCGCCGCCTCGGACGGCATCGAAAGCGTGAAGAACAGCAGGGAGCCAGCGCACAACAGGCACGCCAGCAGGTAAAGCCCTAGGCTGGCGGCGGCTGCGCCCCAGCCAAGCTGGCGGGCGTGCGGACGCCAGCGGCCGCGGCGCAAATGTCCGAGGACAGCGATCCCGATCAGGATGGGGAAGATCGGCAGTCCGCCTTGACGCAGTCCCCAGACCACTACCGCCGCGCCCACCAGGAGCAGGGCGCCCTTCTCCAGCCACGGATGAACCCGCGCCAGTACCGGCCCCAGCGCCTTCGATCCGTCGAGCGGCGGGGCAGGCAACAGGTTGAGCAGGTTGATGGCCGCGATGAACCACGCGCCTTCCAGCCAGATCGCTCGTCCAGTCTGCAGCCAGAGGACGTAGAAGGGGGCTGCTGCGAGCATCCCGAACACAGGCCCGGCAAGGGACGACAGGACATCCTTCCATTCCGTGTCGGCGGGGACCCGCGGCGCGGCCGCCCCTCCCAGGAACGGGACGATGAAGATGCGCCCTGGACCCATCCCCAGCGCATTGAACGCCAACACGTGTCCGTACTCATGCACGAGGATGCCGATGATGCCGGCGACGGGATAGATCCAGCTCTTCATCGCCCACCAGAGGTAGGCGGCCAGCAGAACCGTGGAGAGCAAGGCCCATCCCGGGCTCTGGCCGGGGGGCTGGGCAAGCGCTGCAGGTCCCGATGGCGCCGGCGCAGGGGTCGCGCGGGCGGCGCGCGCCTCGCCCCAGGGTCCGAGGGAGGAGCCGCTCACTTGCGAGGCTTCTTTCCGCCCAGCATGGGGCGACCCGGATTGGCCAGCAGCATGAGCAGGAGCGCCTCCTTGCTGATCCGGCCGGGCCGGATGCGAATTTCCATGGGCGCAACGTAGCGGATCATCAGATCAGCTCCACATCGACATGGTGGCTCGCCGCGACGAGGTCGTAGCGGGCGGGGCGCTCGGGCGGCGGCATGTCGATCATCCGCTGCACGGCGGCGCGAGCGCGGCTGGCGATGTCCGGGTCGATGACGACCTCGTACCTTCCGTCGCGCAGGCTCTCGTAGATCTTCTGCAGACTGATCCGCTTCATGTGCGGGCACAGATTGCAGGGTCCGATGAATCGAGTTCGGGGACTGGCCTCCTGGACGTTCGACGCCATCGAACATTCGGTCAGCATGATCACCTGGGCCGGTTTTTGCCTCTCCACGATCTCGATCATGGCGGCGGTCGAGCCGGCAAAGTCGGCTTCGGCGATGACGTCCGCCGGGCATTCGGGGTGGGCGAGGATCTGGGCGTCGGGGTAGCTGGCGCGCAGCTCTCTTACGTCGCCGGCGTCGAATCGCTCGTGCACCATGCACTTGCCTTCCCAGGCCACGATCCTGACCGATGTCTGGCGCGCCACGTTGCGGGCCAGGAAGACGTCAGGGATCAGGATCACCTTGTCGACGCCCCATTCCCTGGCCGCCATCTCGACGACCTGCACGGCGTTGGCGCTGGTGCAGCAGATGTCGGTTTCGGCCTTAACGTCGGCCGTGGTGTTGACATAGGTGACCACGGGCAGGCCGGGGTAGCGCTGCTTGATGAGGCGGACGTCGGCGCCGGTGATGGAACTCGCCAGCGAACAGCCAGCCCGAGGATCAGGAATGAGCACCCGCTTGTCCGGGCAGAGAATCTTCGAGGTTTCAGCCATGAAGTGAACGCCGGCCTGGATGATGGTGCGGGCGTTCGAGCGGGCCGCCTCACGCGCCAGGCCAAGGCTGTCGCCGACGTAGTCGCCAACGCCGTGAAAGATTTCCGGCGTCATGTAGTTGTGGGCCAGGATCACCGCGTCCTTCTCACGCTTCAGGCGATTGATCTCGGCGATGAGCGGGGCGTGCATGCGCCACTCGATCGGTGTGATGCGGTCCTTGACCTTCTCCCACGCGGCGGCGGTCTCAGCTTCTACGGCGGGAGTGAAGAGAAGGGTTTCGCCGTCGGCCATATCGGAGCTCCGAGCCATTTATGCTCAAACTGAGCATAAGGTGGATATAACATAGCCCTTCGCCAGCGGAGCGCAACCCCGCATCAGGCTTTTGCCGTGGCCTTGCTCGTCGGGCGGGGGCGGGTCGGCCCGGAGGAGGGCCCGACGGCGGCGCTCAGCACGGCCGCAAGCTCTTCCTGCGAATAAGGCTTTCGCAGGAACGGCCAGGGGGCCCGGACCAAGGTATCGTCGACCTGCTCGCCTGCGTAGCCCGAGGTCAGCACGATCTTCAGTTCAGGGCGCATCTCCCGTGCGCGTTCGGCCAGACCCAGGCCATTGATCTGGCCGGGCATCACCACGTCTGAGAGCAGGAGATCGTAGGGCGCCTTGGACCGCAGTTTGGCGAGCGCCCGGGCCGCCGACCCGACCCGCGTGACCTCGTGGCCAAGGTGCCGAAGCAGGGCCTCGGCCACAGCGGCAACCTCGACATCGTCTTCCACCAGCAGGATCTTCAAGGGCCCCTGCGGAGCTCCCGCGCCGCCGGACCCGGCCGCTGAAGCCGGCATGGCGTCGGCTGAGGCGGGAAGGAACATCGACACGGTCGTGCCGCGACCCTCCCGGCTGTCGATGCTGACGCCGCCACCTGATTGTTGTGCGAATCCATAGACCTGGCTCAGTCCAAGGCCCGTGCCCTTGCCCTGCGGCTTGGTGGTGTAGAAGGGCTCGAACACCCGCGCCACGACCTCGGGCGGCATGCCCGCCCCCGTGTCGGCCACGCGTACGACGATGTGGCTTCCGGCGGGAATGTCCATCACCTCTCCGTCGGCGAGCCGGCGGCGCTCGGTGGTTATGGCGATGCGGCCGCCCTCGGGCGTGGCGTCGCGCGCATTGACCACGAGATTGAACAGGGCGGCCTCGAACTGGGCGGGGTCGACCCTCACGACCGCCTCACCCTCCGCGAGGTCGCAGACGAACTCCACGTTGTCGCCGGCGGCCCGCCGGATCAGGGGTTCGCCCTCGCGGATCAGGGCGTTGACGTCCGAGAGGGCCGGCCGAAGCGCCTGCCGACGCGAGAAGGCCAGCAACTGGTGGGTCAGCTGTTCCCCGCGCCGGGCGGCGGCCATGGCCGCTTCCGCCATGCGCTTGCGTTTGGCCTCGTCGTCCGGGTGCTTGAGGATCATGTCCAGCGCTCCGACCACGACCGTCAGCAGGTTATTGAAGTCGTGGGCGACGCCGCCCGTCAGTCGGCCCAGGGCTTCAAGCCGTTGCGAACGGATGAGCGCCGCCTCGGCCTGTTCCTTCTCCGCCAGCGCGAGCGAGACCCGTTCGGCCAACAGTTCGTTGATGTGCTCGAGATCGGCCTGCACCTGCCGCTCCTCGGTGACGTCGTAGGCGGCCCCGACGAAGCCGAGAAGCTCGTTGTCCCGGCCGAAGCGGGGCCGCGAGAACGAGCGCAGCCAACGGTAGGCGCCATCCGCCCGGCGGTAGCGGGCCTCCAGTGAGAAGGGCTTGAGCGAGCTCTCGCCAGCCACCTGCTCCTTGAGGATGCGATTCCAGTCGTCTGGATGCAGAAAACTGCGCCAGTCACCTTTCAGCGCGCCCTCGTAGCCATGTCCCATGAACTCGACATAGGTCTTGTTGACGAACGCCCGCGTCCGGTCGGCATTGGTCACCCAGACCAGGATGGGAGCGGAGTCGGAGATGGACCGGAAGCGTTCCTCGCTCTCTCGCACCTCCGACAGTGCGCGCGCCCGCTCGATCTCTGTCCAGGTACGCGAAGCCGCCTCTTCCACGAGGGCGGCGTCCTCGTCCGTCCAGGCGCGGGCGTTGGTGTCGTGGAGGAAGAAGACCGCGACCGCGCGGCCGCCGCGCATGACCGGAACGGACAGTCGGGCGCGCACGCCCTGCGTCTGGAACGCGTCGACCACGTCGGCGGTGCGGGGGTCGAGCGAAACATCCTCAACGCGGACCGTCCTGCCTCTGCGCAACTCCGAGATCAGACCGGCACCGTAGTTCTCCAGGGTATAAACCCCGGAAATCGGGTCCAGCACCCCGTCGGTCCAGCTGTCCACGACGGTGATCGCGCCCGCGACCTCGTCGATCTCGCCGAATCCCGCGCGCGCCACATGCAGGTGCCGGCCGAGCGAGCGCTCGGCGAAGGCTGCTATGCCGCGCGGCTCGTCGGTCTCGCGCAGCCCGTCTCCCAGCTGCAGCAGGAACCGTTGCCGCCGTTCCTGCCCTCGCAGAAAGTCCTGGGCCTCGCGCGCCTCGGTGACATCGAAGGCGATGCCGATGTAACCCATGAATTCACCGGCTTCGCTGAGGCGCGGCTGGGTCGTGGCGCGCATCCATCGCCAGCGGCCGGCGTGGTCCCTGAAGCGGGCCTCGAAGTCGAACGGTTGTCGCTGCGCCCAGCCGGCCTGACGCGCTTCGGCCACACGGCCGTAGTCTTCGGGATGCAGCCGCGAGCGCCAGCCCTCTGCGAGGATGGCTTCGGTCGGGGCGCCGAAGAACCGGGTCGTGGCCTGATTGGCGAACTCGATGCCCCCTTCCGGGCTCGAGACCCAGATCGGAGCAGGGGCGGAATCGGCCATGGCCCGGAAGCGCGCCTCGCTCTCGCGCAGGACATTTTCCGCGGCGCGCGCCTCGGTGACGTCGACGTTGACGCCGATCATTCCCTCGAAGCGGCCATCGACGCCGAAGCGGGGTTGCGCCTGGGTCTGCAGCACCCGCCATTCACCGTCGGCGCGACGGTAGCGGCCTTCGCACTGGAAGGGCTTCTGGCTGTCCATGCCGGCGCTATAGGCGACACCGAGGGCTTCCCGGTCATCGGGATGCAGCGTGGTCATCCAGTCGAAATGGTCGAGGTAGTCGTCGCCGACGCCCCAGAACTCCCGTTGAGCCCTATTGAGGTAGAGGCAAGCGCCCTGCGCATCCCCCATCCACAGGTTCACCGGAGCTGAATCCGCGATCAACCTGAACCGGGCTTCGCTTTCACGGAGGGCGGCTTCCGCCGCGGCTTGCTCGGTAACGTCGCGGTTCACCCCGTGGACCCGGAAAACCTTGCCCGTGGCGTCCCGGACCGGCTCCCCGCGACTGGTGAACCATCGCACCTGTCCATCGTCGTCCACCACCCGGTATTCCGACCGGTAGGCCTCGCCATCTTCCAGCACCCGCCGACGCGACTCCAGGATGCCGGGCAGGTCGTCCGGGTGGACTTTCCGGGCGATGTCCATGAATGCCGCGCGCCGATCCTTCAGGATGCGCCAGTTCTTCAGATAGCCGTCCGACAGCAGCAGGCTGTCGCTGGCGATGTCCCATTCCCAGGTACCCAGCGCTCCGGCGTCGTGAGCCATACGCAGACGGTTCTGATTGTCCTGGAGCTCTGCCAGCGACGCCACCTGGGCGGCCATGGTCCTGCGCAGCGCGGCGGCGACTTCGGCGCTGAACACCCCGACGAAACCCGTCAGCAGAACTCCGACGCCGAACTGGCGGACATTGATTGGATCGGGGTGCAGCCAGGCGATGACCCAGGCGGCGGCCAGGCCCATCAGCAAGGAGGCGTAAGCCCCGCGCCGGCCGACCCAGAGACCCGCGATCAGCACGCCCGGCACGAAGATGGAGCTTCCACCCAGGCTGCCCAACAGGGGCGTGAGCGCCAAACGCAACAGCGAACAGGCGAAGACGCAGGCCGCCGCCACGGCGAAGGACCGGGTCCACCCGGTGCCGCCGGCCAGCGCCACTCGCCGAACTAGGCTGTCAAATCCCATCGATGCCCTCACGGCGCACGCTACTCCGCGCGCCGTTCCCCACCAAGCTCGACCATAACGCGTGAAACTCTGAGCCGGTTCATCGGTTTGTGCTTGGGCGCCTGGACAGGGCTCGCCCCCGGCGACTTGGCCGTGGAAGAGGACAATGGACAGCGAGATCAAGACAGGCTTCACGCCGCAGCAGCGGGGCGACCTGGCCGCCGGGCTCACGCAGCTTCTGGCCGACACCTATGCCGTTTATCTGAAGACCCACGGCTACCACTGGAACGTGCGAGGGCCGAACTTCGCCAGCCTCCACGCCCTCTTCATGGAACAGTACACCGAGATGTGGACGGCCCTGGACGAGCTGGCGGAGCGCATCCGTGCGCTGGGAGAGTTTGCACCCCAGGGCTATGCCGCCTTCGCCAACCTGACAGCGATCAGGGACGGCGATCCGTCCCGCGACGCCGCCGCCATGGTCGAAGAACCGATGCGCGATCACGAGACCCTGATCGGGACAGCCCGCGCCGCGATCAGGGAGGCGGCGGAGGATCTGGACCCTGTCACCGAAGGTCTGATCACCGACCGTCTCACCATCCACGAAAAGCACGCCTGGATGCTGCGCGCCACCCTCGGGGGGAAGTAGGCCCGACCTCGCGGGTCGTGCTAACCAGCCGCATGGCCGGCGAGATTCCCATCAACGACCACATCGCCGTCGACGAAGACGAGCTGGTGCTGAAGGCCGTGAGGGCGTCGGGTCCGGGCGGGCAGCACGTCAACAAGACGTCGACGGCCGTGGAGCTGCGTTTCGACGTTCACAATTCTCCGACCTTGCCGGCGGACGTGAAGTCGCGGGTCCGCGGGATAGCGGGTCGACGGATGAATCAGGACGGAGTCGTGGTGCTGCAGGCGGAGACCCATCGCTCCCAGGAGCGAAACCGGCAGGACGCCGTCGAGCGTCTGGTCGAGCTCCTGGCCCGGGCCGCCGAACCGCCTCCCCCGCCGCGCAAGAAGACGCGACCTACCAAGGCCTCAAGGGAGCGGCGGCTGACGGCGAAGAAGAGTCGGGGAACGATCAAGGCCAATCGCGGCAAGGTCAGTTTCGACTAGCTGGGGTCGTGCGGGCGCATCTGTTGAAAGATTTGTAACTGGCGCCGGCCTGAAATTGGCCTGAAAACCTTGCTATCCAGGGACAGGGCCGAGGCCTTGGAATCCAGGTGCGACCGCCCATCTGACAGCATCGCGCCAATCGCGACCCAAGAGAGGATCTGACATCAAGGCCATGGGCAGCCTGCGCACGACACTATCCGGCAAGGGACGGGCGATCGCGATATTCGCGGGCGCGACCGTGCTGCTCGTCGTGACGTCGATGGCCCTGTCTGCCTCGGCCGGCCCCTGGCTGTTCGGCGAAAGTGCGTCAGCCCGCAACGTGATCCGCCTCACCCGCGGGGACATCTCCGAGGCTTCGCTCCGCCGCATGGCCGGGTCGATGGACCCTGCAATGGCTGCGTTTGCAGCTCGCCACGACCCCTCCGCCAAACCGCAGCCCTGGGGTCTGACACCCGGCTGGGAAAGTCTGGACATGCGCTACCGGCCGCGCCTGGAGTTCCAGACCGTCAACGCCGCGGACGCCCAGAAGCTGAACGCCTCGATCCCTTCGGTCGCCGGCATGTTACGCCCGGTCCAGCCTTTCGTGCTGCCTTCGGCGGCGCCCGAATACGGCCGTGCGCTGCGCTGTCTGACCCAGGCTGTCTACTATGAGGCAGCGCTGGAGCCGACCAGCGGTCAGGAAGCGGTCGCGCAGGTGGTGATCAACCGCATGCGGGACCCGAACTTTCCCAACACCATTTGCGGCGTCGTCTACGAGGGGGCGGAACGCGTCACCGGGTGCCAGTTCAGCTTCACCTGCGATGGAAGTCTGGCGCGGGCGCCGGCCGGCTGGGCGTGGAGGCGCGCACAGGGCGTGGCGAAGGCGGCGCTCGCCGGCCATGTGGCCTCTCAGGTCGGGACGGCCACGCACTATCACGCCGACTACGTGCTTCCGTACTGGAGCCCTTCGCTTGGCAAGATCACCCAGATCGGGGCCCACATCTTCTACCGCTGGCGCGGCGCGCCGGGGGAGACCGCGGCGTTCACGGACCGCTACGCCGGTCGCGAACCGATCATCAACGAAGCTGTCTACGCCCGCCCCCGCATCGCCGTCGGAAAGGCCGCCCTCCAGCAGGCCAACGCGGCGACCGTTGTGTCCGCCGAGACCGGCCAGACGCGGGTTGTCGCCACGCTGGGGGGCCGCCGCCAGCCGACCCGCGAAGACATCGCGGCCATCAACGAGCGGCTGCGGCAGTTTGAGGCGGCCAACGGCCTCGCGCGCCAGGCCCCGCCGCCCCCGGCGGGCGTGGTCAGCATGCCGGTGACAGAGATCCGGCGGCCCGCTCCCCCGCCCCGCGGTCCGGCCGCTGAGTCGGAGCCGGGCCAGTAGCGACTGCTCATTGCCGGTTGCAGCCGGCCGTGCCGCCCCATACCTGCAGGACATGCAAACCCGCCCCCTCGGCCAGTCCGGCCTGTCGATCGCGCCGCTCATGCTGGGCGGCAACGTATTCGGATGGACGGCCGACAAGTCCGCCTCCTTCAGGGTGCTCGACGCCTTCGTGGACGCCGGCTTCAACGCCGTCGACACGGCCGACTGCTATTCGCTCTGGGCGCCCGGCAACGTGGGTGGCGAAAGCGAGACCATAATCGGCGACTGGCTCCGGAGCCGGGGGCGGCGGAACGATGTGGTGATCGCCACCAAGGTCGGGTGGGAGCTTGCGCCGGACCGCAAGGGCCTGTCGGCGCGCTGGATTCGGCAAGCGGCCGAAGAGAGCCTGCGCCGGCTCGGGATCGACTGCATCGACCTCTACCAGTCGCACGTCGACGACACGACCATTCCCTTCGAGGAGACGCTGTCGGCCTATCAGCAGCTGATCGAGCAGGGGAAAGTGCGTGCGATCGGCTGTTCAAACATCTCGGCGGTGCGACTGGAGGAGGCGCTCGCGGTCAGCCGTCGCGAGACTCTGCCCCGCTACGAAAGCGTGCAGCCGAAATACAACCTTTATGACCGCCGTGAAGTCGAGGCGGATCTGAAGGCGGTAGTCGAAAGCCAGGGGCTGGGCGTCATCAGCTTCTACGGACTGGCCGCGGGGTTTCTGACCGGCAAGTACCGTTCGCAGGATGATCTCGCCAAGAGCCCGCGCGGAGCTCGTGCCGCCGGCTACCTGAACACGCGAGGCCTGAAGCTGCTCGGCGTCCTCGACGAGGTGTCGGCCGCCGTAGGTGCGACTCCGGCGCAGGTCGCGCTCGCCTGGATCATGGCCAAACCATTCATCACCGCCCCGATCGCCAGCGCCACCAGCGTCGAGCAGTTGAACGAGCTCGTGAAGGCTGCCGATCTCAGGCTGGATCCCGCGGCGATGGCCGCGCTTGACGCGGCCTCGGCCTAGGGTCGTCTCACCACTGCCCGATCTTCTCGGCCTGCTCGTGGCTGATGGGATGGTGCGCGCGGGCGTGGTCCTCCTCGGCCAGCAGGCGCACGGCCTCGAGCGCCGCCATGCACCCCATGCCGGCCGCCGTAACTGCCTGCCGGTAGACATCGTCAGTGACGTCTCCTGCAGCGAAGACCCCCGTGATCGCGGTGGCCGTCGTCCCAGGCTTGACCACGAGATAGCCGCCCTCCTTGGTCTCAAGCTGCCCCGTGAACAACTCGGATGAGGGGGCGTGGCCGATGGCGACGAAGACCCCGTCGCAGGCCAGCTCGCGGAGCTCGCCCGTCAGGGTATCCTTCAGGCGGACCCCGGTGACCGTGGTGGGCATGGCGTTGCCGATGATTTCGTCGATCGCCGCGTTCCAGATCACCTCGACCTTGGGCTCGGCGAACAGGCGCTCCTGGAGGATCTTCTCGGCGCGGAACTCGTCGCGGCGGTGTACGACCGTCACCTTGGACGCGAACTTCGTCAGGAACAGCGCTTCCTCAACGGCGGTATTGCCGCCCCCGACCACCACCACCTCCTTGCCGCGGTAGAAGAAGCCGTCGCAGGTTGCGCACGCCGAGACCCCGAAACCCTGGAACCTGTTCTCGCTCTCCAGCCCCAGCCACTTGGCCTGGGCGCCGGTGGAGATGATCACCGTCTCGGCCAGGAACTCGCGTCCGGAATCGAGCTTCAGCCGGAACGGACGCCTTGACAGGTCGCAGTCGACGACGATGTCCTCGATGGTTTCTGCGCCCATATGTTCGGCTTGGGCCCGCATCTGCTCCATCAGCCAGGGCCCCTGAATGGTCTCTGCGAAGCCCGGGTAGTTCTCGACGTCTGTCGTGATGGTCAGCTGCCCGCCGGGCTGGATGCCGGCGATGACCACGGGCTGCAGCATGGCGCGAGCGGCGTAAAGGGCGGCGGTCCAACCAGCGGGACCGGAACCGATAATGGCGACGCGGACGGAGCGGGGGGAGGCAGAGTTGGGCATGGGCCTATCTAGTGACGATTCCGTCGGGAGTCAGGGCAGGGGGCCGTCCATGGATCTCAAGGCCTACTCGATTGGGCGCGCGCGGTAACGCCGCAACACTTCCGCGGCGGCCCGGGCGGTCTCGTGGAGGGGCTTGTACGTCCAGCTCTCGAGCCGGGTGAAGGGTCGGGACGCGCCATACGCGCGCAGTTCATCGTGAAAGCGGCCGAACTTCCTGGATCCGCCGTCCATCGCGAGGATGTGCACCGGCTTGCCGGTCGAGGCCGCCTCCGCGGCCATGTTGATCGAGTCCTCGGTGACCAGGATGTGGTCGGCGCGAGCCAGGAAGGCGAAGTAGGGGTTCGGGCCGTCGCCCTCCCACACAATTCCGGGCAACTGCTTCAGGCGGTGGGCCATCAGGTCCCGGGCGGCCGCCGGAGTGCGCCGCGAAAAGGTTGCGAGGATCGAACCGCCGCTGCGGCCGACCTCCGCCGCAATCTCCTCGGCCATGGCGATCGCTCGCGCCGGCGCGAGGTCATGGGACTTCGACTTGCCGCCGATGAGCACCGCGACGCGCGGCTTCGGCAGGGGATCGATGGCTGCTGCAAACGCCGGAGCCTCGGCGGCCAGACGTTCAGCCGTCACCCGGTGCGGCGAACCCGTAATGGGAAAAATCGCCTCCCCCTCAACCCGATCGTGGCGGGGTGGAATGACCAGGTCGAACAGGCGGGCGGGCCACCGCGGGTCCTGCACCTGCACCACGAACGTACGGCCGCGCGACCATTTGCGGATGCACATGGCGAAGGTGACGGCGACCCTGCCGGCGCCGATCCAGATATCCGGCCAAGGCGGATCGAGGCGGTCCGACCCGGCTGCGAGCGCTTGCCTCGGCGAGAGTTGCAACGGCGCGGGCAGCAGGCGGTAGAGGCCGTTGAAGCGAAGGCGTTTGGGGACGACCTCTGCCGGGGTCAGGCGCGCAACGGCCTCCGCCAGGCCCAGGACCTGGCTTTCGATGCCGGCGCGGCCGTCCGAGACGGCCCAGAGAGTCAGCTTTTCAGGCGCCGCGCTCAGCGCCACTCGACCTTGAGAATCTCATAGGCCTTCACCCCGCCCGGGGTGTTGACCTCGACCACGTCGCCGACTTCCTTGCCGATCATGGCGCGGGCCAGCGGAGACGAGACGGAGATCTTGCCCGCCTTCACCTCGGCTTCGTGCTCGCCGACGATCTGGTACTTGGCCTCTTCCTCGGTATCCTCGTCCACGACCTTCACGGTCGCCCCGAATTTCACCTGGCTGCCGGACAGTTTGGAGACATCGATGACCTGGGCGCGGCTGATCTTGTCTTCGATCTCGGCGATGCGGCCCTCGATCCAGCCCTGACGTTCCTTGGCGGCATGGTATTCCGCGTTCTCCGACAGATCGCCGTGGGAACGGGCTTCGCTGATCGCCGCAATCACGCTCGGGCGTTCAACGGACTTCAAACGCTTCAGTTCTTCGTCGAGGACCTTGTAGCCCTCGCCGGTCATCGGCACTTTTTCCATGTCGCGATTAGGTCGCCAAACTCGCCCGAGTAGAGAGGATTCTAAGACGCAAAAGCCGACCGCGGGCGGAAGCGGTCGGCGGCAGAGAGACTAAGCGCCTAAACCGAGCTTTTCAAGTCGGGGTGTGCCTCGAGGGGGGAGAGGCCGCCCCACCACGGGCCGCGCCCGGTCCGGATCGCGGACGCGCCCGGGGAATACCGGAGCTCAGCCGGCGTAGCTCTGCAGCGGCCGAACTTCCAGCGGACCGCTTTTCACCGCCGCGATCGCCCGGGCGGCGGCGAGCGCCCCCGAGACCGTCGTGTAGTAGGGAATCTTCATCGTCAGGGCGGTGCGGCGCAGGCTGAAGCTGTCCATCAGCGACTGCTTGCCCTCTGTCGTATTGATGACCAGCTGGACCTCGCTGTTCTTCATCGCGTCGACAATGTGGGGGCGGCCCTCCAGAACCTTCTTGATGCGTCCGACCTCGAGTCCCTGCGCCGCCAGGAACGCATGGGTGCCGCCCGTAGCGATGACCCTGAAACCCTGCGCGAGCAGGAGCCTGACGGGCTCGACGACCCAAGGCTTGTCGGCGTCCTTGACCGAGACGAAGACCGTGCCCGACTCCGGCAGCGTCACGCCGCCGCCGAGCTGGCTCTTGGCGAATGCGCGGGCGAACGCGTCGGCGAAGGTTTCACCTTCCCGCACCCAGTCCAATCCCATGACCTCGCCCGTCGACCGCATCTCGGGTCCAAGCACCGTGTCGACGCCGGGGAAACGGGCGAAGGGGAACACGGCTTCCTTCACGGCCACGTGGTCGTAGGGGGTCTCCTTCAGGGCAAAGGACGCAAGGCTCTTGCCCGCCATGACCTTCGCCGCAATCCCGGCGACCGGTTTGCCGATGGTTTTGGCGACGAAGGGGACGGTGCGGCTGGCCCGTGGGTTGACCTCGAGCACGTAGATGCGCGGCGCCTCCGAGTGAGGCTCCTCGATGGCGAACTGCACGTTCATCAGGCCCCGCACGCCCAACTCGCGCGCCATCAGCTCGGTCTGCCGCTTCAACTCCGCGATGGTCTCGGGCTTCAGCGAGAACGGGGGGAGTGAGCAGGCGCTGTCGCCCGAGTGCACCCCGGCCTCCTCGATGTGCTCCATGATCCCTGCCACGAACACGTCCTGGCCATCGGCGATGCAGTCGGCGTCCACTTCGGTGGCGCGGTTCAGGTACTGATCGATCAGCACGGGGGTGTCGCCCGACACCCTCACCGCTTCGCGCACATAGCGGGCCAGCTGTTCGTCGTCGTGGACGATTTCCATGGCCCGGCCGCCCAGCACGTATGAGGGGCGGATGACGATCGGGTAGCCGACCTTGCGGGCCGCCTCGAACGCTTCCTCGGCCGAGCGGGCGATGGCGTTGACCGGCTGCTTCAAGCCGATCCGGTGAAGGAGTTGCTGGAACCGTTCGCGGTCCTCGGCGAGGTCGATGGCGTCGACGCTGGTGCCCAGGATCGGCACGCCGTCGTCCTCCAGCGCCTGGGCCAGCTTCAGCGGCGTCTGTCCGCCGAACTGGACGACGACTCCCAGGAGCTCGCCTTTCGAGCGTTCGACGTCGATCAGTTCGAGCACGTCCTCGGCCGTGAGGGGCTCGAAATAGAGACGGTCGGAAGTGTCGTAGTCGGTCGACACCGTCTCCGGGTTGCAGTTCACCATGATCGACTCGACGCCGATCTGGTCGAATGCGAAGGCCGCATGACAGCAGCAGTAGTCGAACTCGATGCCCTGGCCGATACGGTTGGGGCCGCCTCCCAGGATGATCGCCTTCTGACGGCCGGACGGCTCCGCCTCGCAGTCAGGAGCCTGGCCCAGCGCGCCCGTCTCGTAGGTCGAGTACATGTAGGCGGTGGGGGAGGCGAATTCCCCGGCGCAGGTGTCGATGCGTTTGTAGACCGGGCGCACGCCGAGACCCTGCCGGGCCTTGCGGATTGCGGCTTCGCTCTCGCCGGCCAGCCGGGCCAGGCGCTGGTCAGAGAAGCCCATCGCCTTGAGCTTGCGGAACCCCGCCTCGTCGCTCGGCAGCCCGTTACCGCGGACCCGGTCCTCGGTGCGCACGATGTCCTCGATCTGACGCAGGAACCAGGGCTCGTAGGCGCAGGCGGCGGCGACCTCGTCCACGCTGAGGCCATGTCGGAACGCCTGCGCGATCACGCGCAACCGGTCGGGGGTGGGCAAGCCAAGGGCCCGCAGCACCGCGCTGCGTGGGTCCTCGCCCTCCTGGGCGCCCTCGATCTCGACCTCGTCGAAACCGCAGAGGCCGGTTTCCAGTCCCCGCAAGGCCTTCTGCACGCTTTCCTGGAAGGTGCGGCCGATGGCCATGACCTCGCCGACCGACTTCATGGACGTGGTCAGGTGCGGCGCCGCCCCGGGGTACTTCTCGAAGGCGAAGCGCGGAATCTTGGTGACGACGTAGTCAATCGAGGGTTCGAACGAGGCCGGCGTCGCCCCCGTGATGTCGTTCATCAATTCGTCGAGCGTGTATCCAATCGCCAGACGGGCCGCGACCTTGGCGATCGGGAAACCCGTCGCCTTCGACGCGAGAGCCGAGGAACGCGACACCCGCGGGTTCATCTCGATCACCACCATGCGCCCGTCGCGCGGGTTGACCGCGAACTGCACGTTGGAGCCGCCCGTCTCCACGCCGATCTCGCGCAGGACGTCGATCGAGGCGCGGCGCATCCGCTGGTATTCCTTGTCCGTCAGAGTCAGCGCCGGGGCGACCGTGATGGAGTCGCCGGTGTGCACGCCCATCGGGTCGATGTTCTCGATCGAGCAGACGATGATGCAGTTGTCCGCCCTGTCGCGGACCACCTCCATCTCGAACTCCTTCCAGCCCAACACCGATTCCTCGATGAGGACTTCCGTCGTCGGTGACAGGTCCAGCCCGCGCTCGACGATCTCCTTGAACTCCTCGACATTGTAGGCGATGCCGCCCCCGGTTCCCGCCAGGGTGAAGCTCGGCCGGATGATCGCCGGCAGGCCGACAAACTCGAGCGCGTCCTCGGCCTGTTCCAGCGTATGGGCGACGCGCGATCGCGGGCTTTCCAGCCCGATCTTGTCCATGGCGTCGCGGAATTTCTGCCGATCTTCGGCCTTGTCGATGACGTCGGCCCGCGCGCCGATCATCTCGACCCCGAACTTCGCCAGGGTGCCGTCCGACTCCAGCGCCAGGGCCGTGTTCAGGGCCGTCTGTCCACCCATGGTCGGCAAGAGCGCGTCCGGCCGCTCCTTCTCGATTATCCGGGCGACCATCTCCGGAGTGATCGGCTCGACATAGGTGGCGTCGGCCACCTCGGGGTCGGTCATGATCGTGGCCGGGTTCGAGTTGACCAGCACGATCCGGTAGCCCTCGGCCTTCAGGGCCTTGCACGCCTGCACGCCGGAATAGTCGAACTCGCACGCCTGGCCGATGACGATCGGGCCGGCGCCGATGATCAGGATCGACTTGATGTCCGTCCGCTTGGGCATTCGTACTCGCGCGCGCAGGGGCCCTCGCAGCGCTCGCGCGCCCCGGAGCCGATCGACTTGTGGGTTAAGCGGATCGTTTAGGCGGCGATTCCGGCGCGCGCAAGCACCACGGCGCGACCAATTCCTGCCGGGTGGGCAAGGGGGCGCGCGCCGCGTGCCGGCTCGGTCGGTGCGCTACTGTTCGAGGCAACGGCTCGCGGTTCGTGCGGCGCGCTCTGCGGGTGGGCCCGGTCGATCCCGGCTTCACCGCTTTTACCTCGCCCTGTCGGTAAAGGATTCTTGATCCCGTCTCCTTGTGTGGGCGCGGCCGCGACCACGCCTGTCAGGCGCGCCACCAGGGCTTCCAGGCCCCCGCCTGACTCGCGCGCCGGAAGTAGTAGATGCGTTGTGGGGCGAACGGATCAGGTTCGCGCGCATCGGGCCTGTGCGTCAGCGCCCTTGCGATCGCGAGGTCGCGGCCGGACCTCCAGGCATCGAAAGTGTCGGGCACGGGGAGGTCCGGGAGAACCCAAGGCCGTTCGTCCTGCGGATAGCCGTCGAACCACGCCAGGGAGGAGACGATCGCAGTGACGCCGGTCGCCTCGCCCCGCAACGGGCGGGCGTCGCCGTAGTGGTTGGGCGCTCCCCCGGTAGGGCCGCCGATGAACAGGGCGTAGGTTTCCCTCTCGATCCGGTTGGTCAGGTTCTGGGCGGCGGAGAAAGTCGAGGGCGAGACGATCACGTAGAGTCCGCCGGGGCGGTTGAAGCGGGACCGTTCCAGCCCCTTGCGAAGCGGCTCGCCCAGATAGTTGTCGCCGCCCCCGTTTCGCGACAGGTCGAGGATGATGCGTTCGAATCCCGGGCGCTGCATGACAGCGAACAGCTCCCGGGTCAGGTCCGCGAAGGTCATGCCGTCGAGGTCAGCCATGTCGTCGATCGAGACGTAGATCGCTTTCGAACGGGGGAGCGGCTTGACGTAGTTGCCCCGGCCGAAGGCGGCCGTCCAACCTTCCCGCTCAGAAGGCGTTCGCGACGCGGCGCGAAGGCCCTCTCCGGCGTCCTTGGCGTAGCGGACCGAGGCGCTGACCCTGCGTCCCTCGACTTCGGCTTCCACCTGGACCGTCTGGGCGGGGTCGGAGGCGAGATCCACCGCCTGAAGTCCGCCCGCGGATTCCAGCAGCCGCGGACCCCAGACGTGGCCCCAGGCCGGGTTGTTGCCGGGCCAAAGTTCCGCCACGCGCCGCATCGCCTCCTGGTCCGGCGTCCCGTTGACGGCAAGGAGGCGGCCGCCCAGCAAGGGCAGGGCGGAGTCACGAGCCTTGACGACGTAGAGGCCGTCGTCGAACGCGCGGACGCCGAAGGGCGCCTTGAGGGCGAACGCGCCCCGGTTATCGTCGGGAAACGCCGTCGTGTGTCCGTCCTTGAACCACCCCAGGCCCTTCAGGACGCCGGCATAGAACGCCCCGTCGCCCAGGCGGTCGGCGCGCTCGACGAAGAGGTCCCACTGGGTGCGCCAGGCGGCGTCCGCGGCGGCTTGCCGCCCGCGCGGGTGGCCGGTTTCGGCGAAGGCGCGCAGGGCGGCCGCCTCCCGGCTGCGCGGGCCGGGGCTCGAGGGCGTCTGCGCCGTCGCCGCCGGGGCGCTTCCCGCCATACCGGCCGCGACCAGGCCTGCAAGGTTGCGTCGGCTGATCATGCGGCGCAGCTTGGACGCCAGAGGAAGGAGTGGGCCAGTGAACTTTCGGACAGGTCTGCAAGCCGCTGCGCTCCGGAGGCGAGCTTTGGGCGGCCCCGAAATGGAAACGCTGTGGTCATTGGCCCTCCGTGATCGCGCCCGATAGCGATAGCGCGCCCGGCCCTTGTCCCGAATGGGTTGCCTGCAGGGTCGCAACCGTCGTTGCGGGAAGCGTCCTCAACGTCTCGGCAGGTAACGATTGGCCTCGACCACCTCGAACCCCGGGGTTTCGCCCAGGCAGCGCTTGAGCCAGTAGGCATGGCCCGCGCCAAAGAGGACCACGATGCGATCGCCGGGCTTCGATTCCTGGATGATCCGCGCGCAGATGCGGAAATTGCGCTTCGCCCATGCGCCGTTGAGGTCGGCCCCCGGCTGGATGTCGCCTTCGCCCATGCGCAGCACGCTGTTGTAGAACCCGTTGGTCCGGGCGATCTCCGCCGGGGTGTTGATGTGGTGCAGCTCGGCGCCCAGCGTGCCGCGGGCCAGCCGCTCGCTGGCGGCGTTGACCTCGGCCAGCACGGGCTCCATCACTTCTTCCAGGTAGTTGGGATGGCCGTGGCTGGCGGCGAAGGCCAGGATCGGGTCGAACGGGAAGTCGCCGTCCTGATCAGCGCCCACCACTCGCGCGCCCGACAGTTTGCCGAGGCGGAAGCCCAGCTGGACGACCTCGTTGCTGGAAGGGCCGAGACTGCCGTTCATGAACCGGGCCCAACGCTCATTGACCAGATCGGCGGGCCATTCGGTCGCCACCACGGTCGGGTGAAAGCGGTTCAGCCCCGCGACGATGCGCTGGATCTCGACCTGTCGCTCGGGCGCGCTGACATCCGGCACGCGGATGTTGGCCATGTCCTGACCCGGATTGGAGAAGTGGAAGGTCCCCACGACCACCACCTGCACCGGGGCGGCCGGTCGCACTGCAGGCGCGGCGGCGGCGGGAAGGGCGACAGCGGCCGCAGCAAGGACGGCGAAGACGGTGGACTTCATGGAGAGGCTCCTCAGGCGGCCCCTTCAGACCACGGCCCGACCTGCCCACGACAATGAAATCGCCTTCATGAACTGCGGGAAAGATCCTGCTGGAGGGGTCCCGCAGGCCGGCGCATGATCCAGTTCGCATGCACTGACCTGACCGGGGTGGAGGGGTCAATCTCGAACCCGAAGCGTCGGTAGAAGGCGATCGCCCGGCCATTGAACTGCAGCACGGTCAACCACATCGGGCGATCCAGACCAAGCCAGCTCATGCCGTCCAGCATCAGGGCGCGGGACACCGCCGCGCCGTGAAAGTCCGGATGCACCATGAGCCAGTCCAGTTCGTGATCGCCCGGCGCATGCCGCGTCGAGAGGACAAAGCCGGCAAGGCGGCCCTCCACGAACGCTCCAGCGATGTAGCGTTGGGGATCGGCCGCCGCCGCCACGGCTACCGGGCCGCTCATGGCCACGATCTCGCGGTTGCGCTGAACCTGCTCCGGCGTGAGGTCGTCACGATAGTAGGTCGAGTCGGTCGCCGCCCGGGTCAGGGCCACGATGTCGTCCGGCCCGACGCGCCCAAGAAGCTCAGCGTCGCCAGACAGCTCAATCAGCGCGCCTTCTCCATCAGATCGGCAAAGCGCTCGAACAGATACAGACTGTCCGTCGGGCCCGGAGAGGCTTCCGGGTGGTGCTGCACCGAGAACACCGGCCGATCCTTCAGTTCGATGCCGGCGTTGGTGCCGTCGAACAGACTGACATGAGTTTCCTGGACCGGCTCCGGCAGGCTGTCGCGATCGACGGTAAAGCCATGATTCATTGACACGATCTCGACCTTGCCCGTCGTGAGGTCCTTTACCGGGTGGTTCGCGCCGTGGTGGCCCTGCTCCATCTTCACCGTCCGGGCGCCGAGCGCGCGGGCCAGCATCTGGTGGCCCAGGCAGATCCCGAAGACGGGTTTGCCGCTGTCCACCAGCTTCCTGATCTCGGGCACGGCGTATTCACCGGTCGCCGCCGGGTCGCCGGGACCGTTCGAGAGCAGGACGCCGTCGGGGTTGCGGGCGAGGATTTCCTCGGCCGTGGTCGTGGCCGGAACGACCGTGGCGCGGGCCCCGACGCTGGTCAGCGCGCGCAGGATGTTGCGCTTCACCCCGTAGTCGACGACCACCACCTCAAACTTCGGCTCGCCCGCCTTCGCGTAGCCCTCGGGCCAGGTCCACAGGCCCTCGTCGTAGACGAAGGGCTGCAGGCAAGAGGCGTCCTTGGCCAGATCAAGCCCGACCAGACCCTTCCACTCGCGCGCCTGGGCGACGAGCGCGTCGAGGTCGAACGCACCGTCGGGATCATGGGCCACCACCCCGTGGGGCATGCCCTTCTCGCGGATCAGCTTCGTCAGCGCCCGCGTGTCCACTCCCGCCAGCCCGACCACGCCGCGCGTCTTCATCCAGGCGTCGAGGCTGTTGTTCGCCCGCCAGTTGGCGGGCTCGGTCGGCACGTCGCGGAAGATCGCGGCCCTGGCCGAGGTCGAGGCGGCCATGCCGACCTGCTCGACGTCCTCGACGTTGACGCCCACGTTGCCGACGTGGGGGAAGGTGAAGGCGACGATCTGCTCCATGTAGGAGGGATCGGTCAGGATCTCCTGATAGCCGGTCATGGCGGTGTTGAAGCAGACCTCGCCAAGCGCCTCGCCCACCGCACCGCACCCCACGCCTTGCAGGATGGTCCCGTCGGCAAGCGCCAGCACCCCAGTGACGCCTGGCAGCAGCTTGGTCGTCATGGCAGGGCTCCTTGGAACGGCAGGGCGGCGGGCAAACGGCGGCGTAGTTAGGCGCTCGTTGGAGTCGGGTCAACGCGCGGGCCGGTCACAGGGTCGGCATGTCCGCGCCCCGCGCGAGTCTTCTGGTCGGGCTGGGCGGAGCCGCCCGGCTAGAGCCCGCCAATCGGTTTCACTCGTGCAGTCGCCCGGCTAGGCTGGGGCCCGGACGCCGAGGGACTTCGAGATGAGCCTGTACGTCGACCCCACCCGCGAGCGCTTCGCTGTGTTCCGCGATCTGCCCAGTCCCGGGCCCATCCAGATGCTGAATCTGATCCGCTTCCGGCCGGTCGCAGCCTACCCCGATGGTCACGAGCAGGCCGGTCAGAACCTGACCGGGGCCCAGGCCTACAGACTGTACGGCCGTTACGCCGGACCGGTGCTGCAGCGCGTGGGGGGCCGCCAGATCATCCTGGCGCGGCCGGAGCTGACCCTGATCGGCCCCGAAGAGGAGCGCTGGGACCTCTTCTTCATCGCAGAATATCCAGGCGTCGACGCGTTCGCCGCCATGATCCGGGACGAGGAATACCGGCGGGCGGTGGTGCACCGGCAGGCGGCGGTCGAGGATTCGCGCCTGGTGCGCATGCAGCCCTCCACATCCGGCGTTCGCTTCGGCGAAGCCTGAGCGGCTTGCTCGCGCCCGCCGGGGGGCTATGAAGCCTCATGCTCGAACTCCGTCCCAACTGCGAGTGCTGCGACGTGGACCTGCCGCCCGCCGCGCCCGCCATGATCTGCACCTTCGAATGCACCTTCTGCCCCGACTGCGCCGAGAAGCAGTTCGGCGGGACCTGCCCCAACTGCGGCGGCGACCTGCAGCGGCGGCCGGTGCGGCCGGCCGGGGCGCTGGAGCGCAATCCGGCCTCCACCGAGCGGGTGACGAGGGCGCATCCGGGCTGCGCGGGCGGGAGCTTCGCCTGATGGCCGTCACCACGGTCGGCTTCGACGCCGACGATACGCTTTGGCATAACGAGACGATCTTCCGCCTGACGCACGAGCGGTTCGCGGAACTGCTCGCCGACCGGGCGGACCCGCACCATGTCGAAGCAAGGCTCGCCGAGACCGAGAAGCGCAACCTCTCGCTCTACGGCTACGGCGTGAAGGGCTTCACGCTCTCGCTGATCGAAACGGCGATGGAGCTTTGCGACGGCGAGGCGCCCGCTCATGTGGTGCGGGAGATCCTGGCGGCAGGCCGCGAGATGCTGGCCCATCCGGTCGAGACCCTGCCGGGCGTGGATGAGGCCCTGGCGGCGACGGCGGAGAACTACCGACTGGTGCTGATCACCAAGGGCGACCTGTTCCACCAGGAGCGAAAGCTCGCGGCCTCGGGGCTGGGCGAGCTGTTCGCCGCCGTCGAGATCGTCAGCGAGAAGGACCCGGAGACCTACCGACGAGTCTTCGAGCGCCACGGCACGGGCGCCGCCGAGGCGGCGATGGTCGGTAATTCCATGCGTTCCGACGTGGTCGCCGCCGTTCAGGCCGGGGCCTGGGCCGCCTATGTGCCCTATCCGCTTATCTGGGCCCACGAGGCGGCCGAGGCGCCTGATCATCCGCGCTACGCCGAGCTGACGTCGATTTCGGACGTGCCCGGCTGGCTGGCGGAAATCGCGCAGCGGTAGGCGTCGGGGCTCTGCTCCTGGCGGGACCGCGGGTCAGGGCAGACGGGGAAGGCGGCCGCTACAGCGCATCTCGGCGGCGCGCTCCACGGCCACGGGGGCGGCGTGCAGCCAGTATTCCGCGTCGTCTTCACGCAGGGCGTTGCGGCGCTCGACGGCCCGCAGACGCCGGGCGGCGGCGTTGGCCAGAAGCCGGGCGTGCAGGGCGCGCGGACAGTCGTCAACGATGCGGGGCGAGAAGGGGGTGGCGACGCGGTCGGCCCCTTGGGGCTCGATGTCGCAGCGTTGGATCGAGATGAACATAGGCGAGGCTTTCGAATCCCTCGGCGCCGCCGTCCGCGGGCCAGGGGCGAGATCTGCGACCGCCATCCGCGGCCGCCGACACGTGGTTAATTCACAGGGCCTGTGGATAGTTCCGGATCGCGTCAGGAAAATGTCAGTGAATCGAATGGTTTAAGGCAAATTCCGGTCGCATTGGGTTAATGCTTCGTTAACGACACGACCCGACTGTTCCGGGCGCCCTTGTTTTCTCAGCCAAAATTCCGGACTCCGAATTAACCTAGGTTTCCAGAAGGTTAACGACTTCGCCACGATTCAACTGGACGTGATCGAGCCGCCGAAGCGGGAGCCCGCGAACCATGGGCCCCGGCAGCCGCCTCCCACAGCTATGTCGCCGCATCCTTCCCGAAGACCCTCGCGTGGCGCGTGGGGTCGGCTAAACACGAAACATGCGTTTCGACGACCGCTTCCTGGAGGAAATCAAATCGCGCGTCCGGCTGTCGGACGTGATCGGCAAGACCGTGAAGCTGAAGCGCCAGGGGCGCGAATACGCAGGGCTCTCCCCCTTCACCAAGGAAAAGACGCCCTCCTTCTTCGTCAACGACGACAAGGGCTTCTGGCATGATTTCTCGTCCGGCAAGCACGGTGACCTGATCGGCTTCCTGCAGGAGGTTGAGCGGCTGTCCTTCCCCGAAGCCGTGGAGCGGCTCGCCAGCGAGGCTGGGGTGCCGATGCCCGCGCCCGATCCCAAGGCCGCGGAGCGCGAGACCCGGCGCCTGGGCCTGCAGGAGTGGCTGGAGCTGGCCCAGAAGTGGTTCGCCTCCAACCTGCGCCGCCAGCCGGGCAAGGAGGCGCGCGCCTACCTCGAACGCCGCGGCCTGCCGGAGGACCAGTGGGAGCGCTTTGGGCTCGGCTACGCTCCCGCCAACCGCACGGGCCTGAAGGAGGCGCTGGTCCAGCGCGGCGCCCGGCCGGCGGATCTGGTGGAGGCGGGCCTCCTGATCATGCCCGAGGGCGGTGGCCAGCCCTACGATCGCTTCCGCGACCGGATCATGTTTCCGATCCACGACGCCCGTGGCCGCATCGTGTCCTTCGGGGGCCGGGCGATGAACCCGGATGACCGCGCCAAGTACCTGAACGGCCCGGAAACATCGCTCTTCCACAAGGGCAGCCTGGTCTACGGCCTGCCCGAGGCGCGCCGGCTGCGCAGCGCCGGCGGCGAGGATCAGCCCATCGTGGTGGTCGAGGGCTACATGGACGTGATCGCGTGCCAACGCGCGGGAGTCGCGGCCGTGGCGCCCATGGGCACGGCCCTGACGGAGGAGCAGATGGAGGTGCTCTGGCGCCTCGACCGCGAGCCGGTGCTTTGTTTCGACGGCGACAAGGCTGGCCTTCGCGCCGCCTACCGGGCGGTCGACCGGGCTTTGCCGCAGCTCAAGCCCGGCAGATCCTTCCGCTTCGTCCTGCTGACCGGGGGACAGGATCCGGACGATGTGCTTCGCGAGAAGGGCGCCTTGGCCTTGCGCGACATGCTGTCGCGTACGCGCCCGCTGGTGGAGGTGCTCTTCCAGAAGGAGCGCGACGCCGAACCGCTGGATACGCCCGAGCGCCGGGCCGGCTTCAAGCAGCGGCTTCGCATGGCCGCCTCCGCAGTTCCCGAGGGCGATCTCGCGGCCGAATACCGCCGCCAGCTGCTGGCCGGATTCGACCAGATGTTTCCTCGCGAAAGTCCAATGGTTCGGGACAAGGCCCCATGGCGCAAGGGAGGCTTCAGCGCGCCGGGGGGCTCCAGTCTGGAGGGGAAGGCGGCGGCGGCGTCCCTGAAGCTGTCGATCGAGCCGACCTCGGCGGCGGTGGCCCAGGGCGCGCTGGACGACCCGGCGCGCCTCGATGATCACCTCGAGGCCCTGCAGGCCTACGGCTTCGGTGATCCAGCGCTGACGGGTCTGGCGCGGGAGATCATCCGGGTGCGCCTGGACGCTGATTCCCTTGACTCCGGGACACTCAAACGCCATCTGGCGCAAGCTGGACTCGGCGCGTCTCTACGCGAGATCGAACGGGCCGCCCTGAAATCGGGCGCGCCATTCCTCTCCACGGACATGATGCTCGCCGACGCACGGGTCAGCTGGTCGCAAGCGTTCGAGGTTCTGACGCGGTTGGCGGCGCTCGAGGAGGCCCTGGATTCCGCCAAGTCGGAAGCGGGCTCCCAATTCGACGCCGAAGCCTTCAAGCGTCTGAAAGCCGAGCGCGACGCCCTCAGGCGCGCGGTCAAATTGGGAACGATCTGGTCGCCCGGGGCGTCGTAGGGACGCGCGGCGCGGCTTTTGCATTGCGACGTGGTTAACGGGTGGCCGCGGCGCCGGAGAGATGAATGAGCAACCAGGTGGAAACGCAAGAGGCCGAGGCGACGACCGACGGCCCCCTGCTCGACCTGACCGACGCCGGGGTGAAGAAATTCATCAAGCAGGCCAAGGCGCGCGGCTACGTCACCATGGACGAGCTGAACAAGGTCCTGCCGTCGGAGGAGTTCACCTCCGAACAGATTGAAGACACCCTGGCCATGCTGGCGGAGATGGGGGTCAACGTCATCGAGGCTGATGAGGACGCCCCTGAGGGCGGCGAAGTCGCCGTCCGTGAGGAAACCGCGGTCACGACCGAGGCCGAGGCCAAGCCCGCTTACGATCGCACCGATGACCCGGTGCGCATGTACCTGCGTGAGATGGGCTCGGTCGAACTGCTGAGCCGCGAGGGCGAGATCGCCATCGCCAAGCGCATCGAGGCCGGCCGCGACACCATGATCCGCGGCCTGTGCGAAAGCGCCCTGACCTTCGAGGCCATCATGGTGTGGCGCGAAGAGCTGGGCTCGGGCCGCATCCTGCTTCGCGAAGTCATCGATCTGGAGGCCACCTATCAGGCGCTGAACGGCGCGCCGGCACCGGGCGAGCCGGGCGCCCCGCCGCTTCCGGGCGCTGAAGACGCCGAGGAGGAGGAAGAGGAGGCGCCGGCGGCCGAGGGCGAGACCAAGCCTGAAGGCGAAGGTGCGGAAGACGGCGATGACGATTTCGATGACGGCGCCGGTCCCTCGGTTTCGGCTATGGAAGGCGAGTTGCGCGAAGGCGTGATGGCCACCCTGGACTCTGTCGCGGCCGAGTTCGGCCCCTTCCGCAAGCTGCAGGACAAGCTGCTGAAGGCCCGTCTCGAGGGCAAGGACCTTGGTCCCAAGGACCGCACCGCCTACGAGGCGGCGACCACCTCGATCACCGCGAAGCTGAAGACGCTCAAGCTGAACAACGCCCGCATCGAAGCGCTGGTCGATCAGCTCTACGCCATCAATCGCAAGCTGGTGGGCCTGGAAGGCCGCCTGCTGCGCCTCGCCGACAGCTACGGCATCTCGCGTCCTGAATTCCTCAAGGCCTACTTCGGCGCCGAGCTCGACCCCAATTGGTCGACCAAGGTCAAGGATATGGGCGTCCGCTGGACCAAGTTCGCCGAGAAGGAAGATCACGGCATCGCCAACATCCGCTCCGACATCGCCGCCCTGGCGATGGAGACGGGCGTGCCGATCGATGACTACCGCCGAATCGTCCAGACCGTGCAGAAAGGCGAGCGCGAGGCGCGTCAGGCCAAGAAGGAAATGGTCGAGGCCAACCTGCGCCTCGTGATCTCCATCGCCAAGAAGTACACCAACCGCGGTCTGCAGTTCCTGGACCTGATCCAGGAGGGCAACATCGGCCTGATGAAGGCGGTCGACAAGTTCGAGTATCGCCGCGGCTACAAGTTCTCGACCTACGCCACCTGGTGGATCCGCCAGGCCATCACCCGCTCGATCGCCGACCAGGCGCGCACCATCCGCATCCCGGTGCACATGATCGAGACGATCAACAAGATCGTCCGCACCAGCCGCCAGATGCTGCATGAGATCGGCCGCGAGCCGACGCCAGAGGAACTGGCCGAAAAGCTGGCCATGCCGCTGGAGAAGGTCCGCAAGGTTCTCAAGATCGCCAAGGAGCCGATCTCGCTCGAGACCCCGATCGGGGACGAGGAGGACAGCCACCTGGGCGACTTCATCGAGGACAAGAACGCGGTCTTGCCGATCGACGCCGCAATTCAGTCGAACCTGCGTGAGACAACCACGCGTGTGCTGGCCAGCCTGACGCCGCGCGAGGAACGCGTGCTGCGGATGCGCTTCGGCATCGGCATGAACACGGACCACACCCTGGAGGAGGTCGGACAGCAGTTCTCGGTCACCCGCGAACGCATTCGTCAGATCGAGGCCAAGGCGCTGCGCAAACTGAAACACCCGTCGCGGTCGCGGAAACTTCGCAGTTTCCTCGACAGCTAGTCACAAACCCCAGGTAACCGGCCGCCGCGTGGGCCCGCTCGCGCGGCGGACGTCTGTTCAAGAGCAACCATCAAGGATTTCATGCCGAAACTCACCGATACGTTCGCCGACCGTCAGAAAGCCGCCGCGGAGGCCAAGAAGGCCTTGCTGGAGCGCTTCAAGCCCAAGCCCATGGTGACGTCGTCCGAGCCCATCGTGGACCGCGCCGCCGAGAAGGCCGCCAAGATCGCGGCGCTCAAGGCGAAGCGCGAGGAGGAGAAGGCCGCTCGGGCCGCTGCTCGTGTCGCCGCCCAGCAGGCCGCGGAGTCCGCCCGCGCCGCCGAGGAGGCCGCCCAGCTGGAGGCCCGGCGGGCCGCCATCAAGGAACGCAAGGCCGCCGAGAAGAACGCCGCTCACGAGCGTCGCGCCGCCAAGTTGGCCGCTTACGCCCAGTTCAAGATGACCGGCCGCAAGGCGGGCGACGAGCTGTACTGACCGGACCATATCGCCGGAGCTGACGGGGGCGGTCTTCACGGCCGCCCCTTTGCTGTCCGCTGTAAGGTCGCGCCGGAATCGGGGACTATCCGACCGTGGCCTCGATTGAACAGGTTCTCGCCGACTACGGTCCGGCGCTGGCGCGCATTGCCGGCGCCTACGAGCGCGATCGGGCGCTTCGGGACGACCTGGTCCAGGAGATCGCCGCCGCCGTCTGGAAGGCGCTTCCGAGTCTTTCGGACCCGGCCAAGCTGAAGCCCTTCGTCTTTCGCATCGCCCACAACCGGTCTGTCAGCCATGTGGCCCGGCAGGCGGCGCGGCCTCGCGTGGCCGAACTCGACGAAGGCTTTCGCGACGAGGGCGCGGATCCCGAGGCGCGGCTGGTGGAGAACGAGCGAGCCCAACGGCTGGTGGAATCGGTGCGGCGACTGTCTCTGCCCTACCGCCAGGTGGTCACCCTGCTTCTGGAGGATCTGAGCTACGAGGAGATCGCGGAGGCGCTGGGTCTCACGGTCAACAACGTCGGGGTGCGGATCAATCGCGCCAAGGCCCAGCTGAAGGCGATGCTGAGCGATGTCTGACGATTTCCTGGACGAGCTGAAGCGCAACTGGCGCGAACAGGACGCCGAGGTGGAGGGTGTGGCGACGCGCCTGCGGCGAGGCCTGCTGTATCAACGGATCATGCTTTGGCTTGAGATTGCCGTAGGCGTTCTGGGGCCAGTGTTCGGCCTCGTAATGACCGTGCTGGGCGTGCAGCGCAGCAACGCCTTCCTGACCATCGGAGGATTGAGCGTGGTGCTGTCCGCGCCCCTGTTCGCCTGGCTGGCGTGGCGTGTCCGCAAGTCGGAGCCGGAGCTGGCCGACGACACGCCCCAAGGGGTGCTCCGGCAGATGATTGAACGCACCCACACCACCGAGCGCCTTATGCGCCTTTGCCGCTGGCAGGGTTGGGCGCTGGTCGGGCTGACGGCCGCCCTGTGGGCGGCCAGCCCCTCCGGCTTTGTGGACACCGACCATCGACTGATGCTGATCACCGTCCTCTTTCTGGGATCGGCGCTCTGGGCGTTCGGCTGGGCGCTGTGGCGCGAGCGAGGCGCGCGGCGCGAGAGGGCGCGCTGCCGCGAGTTGCTGGCCGAATACCGCTAGCGCGCCGCTTGCAGCGGAGCCGGCCACGGTCCCGCAACGGAACAGCCCCATGACGCCTGAAACCCTGATCGCCAGCTGGCCCAGCGACGGCAAGGCTCGCTACGGCAAGGAAATCATCCGCTTCAACAACCGCCTGGCGGAAACCGGCCTGTTCACCGACGAGGCGCTGGCGGCCCTGCTGGACCGACATCCGCGCGACCGCCGCGACTTCTGCACCATGAAGAAGAACCCGCCGCCCGGTGAAACCTGGATCGCGGGTGAGGCCGGCGACCTGTCGGGCGCCGAGATCGTTCAGGCCGTCCGGACCGGGGCGCTGTGGGCCAGCTGTCGCGGGGCCATGGCGACCGATTCCCAGTACCGTCCGGTGTTCGAGCGGATCATGGGAGAGTTCTCGAAGGCGACCGGCCAGCCCATCCTTTCAGCGACCGCAAGCGTGCTGATTTCCGGGCCCTCGATGGGCATCTTCTTCCACTGCGATCCCGCCGAGACCATGCTGTTCCACGTCCGCGGCACCAAGACACTGAACGTCTATCCGCGCACCGACGACTACATCCCCGAGGTAGCGCTTGAGGCGATCCTTCTGAAGGAAAACCTGTCCGACGCTCCCTGGCGCGACGACATGGCGGCCGGCGCGACGCCGGTGACTCTCAGCCCCGGTGAAAGTGTCTGCTGGCCGTTACATGGCCCCCATAATGTCATCAACGGTCCGGACCTGAATGTGTCCGTATCGGTCGAGTACTCGACCCCCCGCTCGGCCATGACCAACGGCGTATTCTACACCAACGGCCTGCTGCGACGGCGTCTGGGCCTGAAGCCGCATTCGCGCGCCACCCCGTTGGCGGCGCAGCCCCTCTACTGGCTCGCCGCCAAGGCCCTTAAAACGCTGGCTCCGCCTCGATACAACGCCGAGACTGTCCATCCCCGCCAGTTCGACATCGACCTTTCGGCGCCCGGGAACATCCGTTGGCGGCCCGGATGCGGTCCGGAAACCCTCGACCGGGCCGCCTGAAGGACGGCTGCCTAGTAGCGGCCGTTCCCGCCCCAGGTTGAGTACTCCAGCCGAATGGCGCGCGAGCCGCCCTGCTGGCTGAACCCGGTGACCCGGAACTGGCCAAACCGCCCCTCGTTAGTGCGGTAGCAGAGGGTCGTGCCGATGTTCAGGCGGCCCAGCGAGATGCGATCTGTGCTCAGGGTCACGTCCCGGCAATCCTGCCGGCCTGCACTGCTGCCGAGCCAACCCAGCCGCGCCCCGTTTACCGGCTCGAGATAGAGGTCCAGCGGGGTTAGCGCGTGGAACCACAGGTCGGCTCCGGCGCCCCCGACGCGGCCCTGGTCGAAGTCGACCTGGTAGGTCTGGCGCAGTTCCAGTTCCCCCTGGTTGAACACCCCGCCCTGGCTCGGCGGGAAGGGGCCGGGATTGCCCGGCCAACCGGGCCCGCCGGGGAAACCGGGACGTTCGCGGCGGCAGTCGAAGCCGCCGCGACGTGCGACGCAGTCTCGGCGGCGCGGTTCGAGACGCATGATCTGGCCGGACTGCCCGTACTTGCAGACCAGGGTGCGGCGTCCGCCGATGGTCTGGATTTCGGTCCCAGTCAGGTAGTCGACGCTCGGGGTATTCCACCAGCCCTCAGGCAGGGGAGTGGTGATCTCGCGGCGGACCTGGGTGAGCGGGCATTCGATGTCGGTGCGACCGCGGCGCTCGAAGTCGTCCCGATCATACCAGCGGTCATCCGGCGCCTGGTCTGCGCGCCAGCTCTGCGACTGGGCCGAAAGGGGGCCGGCCGTCAGGGAGAGGGCGGTGAGGGCGGCCAGCGCCACGGCGGTGGTCTTGCGCATCGATGCGTCTCCGTAGGGTTCCCGGTACAGCTATCACGGGCTTGGCCAGACGATAATGCGCTACGGTGAAGTTGGAGCCGGGGTCGCTCCCGATTGCCGGAAGGGAACCGGCGGAGCCCCGCTCAGTTCGGGTAGTGCAGCCTGATCCGGCCGCTTGCGAGCTTGCGCGCGTCAGCGCATTCTGTTGCATGCAGGGCCGTTCGAAGTGGAGATGCGTTCAAGATGCGCAAACTGATGCTCGCCGCGGCGATCGGCTTGTTGGGGATGACGGGAGCCACCGCCGTCGCCACCGCCGAAACTCGCCAGACCACCACCTTCGTCTGCCTCGACACCGGCGGACAGAACCGCGGCGCGATTTGCGACCGGGCCCTGAACGGCCGCCCGGACGATTTCTGCCGCTGCCCCGGAAACACCGACAAGGTGCGCATTTCGGTGTGCGAAGAAGGCCAGATCCCGCCCTCGCAATCGGCCGCCTATGAGCGAGCCGCCCACCAGCTGTCGTCCGATGGTTCGCTGATCGGGGACGAGTTCGAGGGCAAGGCCATCTGCGCGCGCGACACCCTCAACGGCCGCACCCGCTAACAGGAAGACTTTCTCTTTCGCACCTGCGAAAGCTGACATTGAACGCCGGCTCCCGCGCGCTTATATCCTAAGTTGCGTGGGCGCCGGCTTTCTTGTGTGCGCCGCAAGGGAGAACAGCGCGTGCTGCTCACCATGATGAAGGCGAAGCTGCACCGGGCGACCGTGACCCGGGCGGACCTCGACTACGAAGGCTCCATCTCGATCGACAAGGACCTGCTCGACGCATCGGGCATCTTGCCGCACGAGCAGGTGGATGTGCTGAACATCTCCAATGGAGCCCGCTTCACCACCTACGCCATCGAGGCCGAGCGCGGCTCCCGCACCATCGGGGTGAACGGCGCCGCCGCTCGTCTGGTGCAGAAGGGCGACAAGGTGATTGTCGTGGCCTATTGCCAGCTGGCGGCCGAAGAGGCGCGCAACTATGCGCCGAGCGTCGTCCTGCTGGACGACGACAACCAGCCCAAGCGCAAGTCCGCGTGAGGCGAACGGCGGCGCGTTTCGACGCCGCCGCCGCATAAGCTAGCGCGCCAGTTCGTAGACGCCTTGCACGTCGACCCTGAGGGTCAGCTGGCCGGCAGCGATCGGCGTCGAGGCGTCGGCTGCTTCAGCCTGGGCCGCCATGCGGTACATCGGCATGGGCGGGGGCGGGCTGTAGCCGCCGCCCTCGGTGAAGCTTCGGATGGCCACGACCGGCTTGCCCAGCGCCTGGGCGTACAGGCGGGCCTTGGCCTGCAGTCGCCTGACCGCCTCCAGCCGAGCGGCGTCTTCGGCGGCCTGTGGATCGCGCAGCCCGAAGCTGATGCCGTTCACCTGGTTGGCGCCGGAGGCGACGACCGCGTCAACCGCCGCGCCCACCCGGGTGAGGTCGTAGACCACCACGGTGACCTGGTTCGAAGCCTGGTAGCCCCGCAGCTCCGGCGGCTGGTTCTCGCGGTAGGTGTATTGCGCCGACAGGTTCAGGCCCGACGTCTGGATATCCTTTTCGGCGATGCCCTGGCGCTTGAGCGCGGCGATCACCTGCACCATCTTCTCGCGGTTCAGGCGCATGGCCTCGGCGGCGGTGGAGGCTTCGGTGACCACGCCGGTCGAGATCGAGGCCATGTCCGGCGCAACCTTCACCTCGCCATAGGCGGACAGGCTCATCAGGGGCGTCTGGTCCGCCGCCACCAGGATCTGGCCCGGCGCCGGGATCGTCTGGGCCGAGGCCAAGCCCAGGCCTGCGAAGCTGATAACCGAGCCCATCAGGGCCGCGCGCAACAGGGTCTTCATTGTCCGTCTCCGAATGAGGCCAGGGCGGGAGCCCGGACCATAGCGGAAATACCGTGGCGCTGCCTCCATGAACGCGCGATGAGCCAACGGTGACGCTTGCGCGCCCGGACTCGGGCGGGATTGGGGCCGTCCCCGCGCCGGAGCGTTGCGGCCCGCCTCCGACGCGTGCTACCGCCACCGGGCTGCGAAGGCCCGTAGCTCAATGGTTAGAGCCGGCCGCTCATAACGGTCTGGTTGCTGGTTCGAGTCCAGCCGGGCCTACCAGCCTCCTGCCCCTAGCGCTGCCCCAGACCCCTCAGGACATCAGGCGGAATGGCGTAGTGGGCGATCACGTCGCGATGGTCGCGCTGGCCCATCGCTTCGCGCTGGACGAAAAGGTTCCAGACGGCGTCCCGCGCGGCCGGAAGGCGCGCCAGACGGTCCTCCGGACCGGCTGCGGCGAGCGCCGCAAGCGCCTTTTCCACGGCGGATCCGGAGCGGCCCAGCGAGGCGGCCTTCTCCGCGTTGACCTCGGCCATGATCGCCGCCAGCGCCGCCTCGCGCGTGCGGGGCGGCAAGCTCATTCGCCGGTCATCCGCTCAGCCCGTGCGATCAGGTCCTGCAGGCCCGGCAGCACAGCTTCGATCTCCGCCTGACGCTTCATCCATTTGTCCTTGCCGGGGGCCGAGACGGTATGGCCGCTGAGCGGAACGCTTGCGCCAAGGGTTTGATCCCATTCGAGATCCAGCAGTCCCGCGAGGCGGCGAATCTCGCCCTCGGGGCTGTCGACGAAGGCCTCGTAGCGGGCGATGAAGCGGCGGTCGGCCGGGACGGCCTCGAGGTCGTCGAGCAGGACGCCCATCGCCGCCGCCCACTGGCCCGCCACCACCTCGTTGAGGGGCTTGCCCGACAGGGACTGCCAGCCCGGCGTCAGAAGCAGCGACCAGTTCAGCGGATGGCGCCAGCCGGGGACGACGGCGTAGGTGTTGAACCGTCCGCTCTCCCAGGCCTCCATCATGGAGGCGAGCACGGCGCGCGGATCGCGATGCAGGTAGACGAAGCGGGCCTCCGGGAAAGCCTTGGCCAGGAAGGGAATCCGGAGGGCGTTCTTGGGCGTCTTCTCCAGCATCCGCAGCCGCCCCGCCCCCGGCCGGCGGCCGTTGCGATCGCGCAGTTCGGCGAGAAAGCTGTCGCGCAGCTCGGCCACCACCAGGGGGTCGGCGTCGGCGGCGTCGAGGCGGTTGGAGGTCCAGCCCCGCCGCTCCATCGAGAGCTCGGGAATGGCCTCCAGCAGGCGATGGTTCTCGCCCCCGAGGGTGTAGAGGCCCGGCGCCAGGGACAGGGTTTCGAACAGGACGCTGGACCCCGATCGCGGCGGGTTGACCACGAAGATCGGTCGGTCGAACACCGGATCCGGTTCGATCGGCAGGGTCCTCGGCGCCTTTGTCCGGGGCGCGGTCCGGACTGCCGGATTCTCGCGTCGCTCGCCGTCGATGTAGGCCCGCTGGTGGTCGGCGAGCGCCGGATCGACGACCAGGTTGAACAGCACGTCGAGGAAGCCCGAGCCGTTTTGCAGGGCCAGGGTTTCGGCCCGGGCCTGGCGCAGGTCGCGCTGCAGGCGTTCGAGGGCGGCGCGATAGGCCTGCCAGCCGGCGCGATCCTCGCCGTGGGCGGCCCAGAGCGCGGTCCAGACGTGCAGGAAGCGGGTGGTGGCGGCGTAGGTTGCGGCGGCGGCGGGCTGGTTCGGCGCCAGCTCGGCGTAGAGGAAGTTGGTGTGCTCGCGCGCCTCCCAGGGCGTCATCACCACCGGCACGTTCACGGTCTCGAGCGGCAGATCGGCGGGGGTGGCGGCGGGGTCCGGGACCACCTCGCGGGGCTTCCAGCCCGGCGGCGTCGGGTGGGTGGCCGAACGGCATCCCGAGACAAGCTCCCAGAAGCCCTCGCCGCCGACCGTGTCGGCCACCAGGTGGATGCGGGCCTCGACCGCGTCGTTGACCACCCGGTGCAGGCTCCAGGTGTCGAAGATCCAGCACTCGCCGGCCTTCATGTTGATCTCGGTCGCCCCCGCCGAGAAGCGCACCGTGGGCTGGGTCACCACCGGCACGTGCACGCGCATGCGTTCGCGCCAGTAGTAGTTCACGTCGACGTGCGGATTGACCTCGGCCTGGCCGGAGAGGCGCATCAGGCGGGTGCGGCCGAGCGTGGCGCCCAGCGTCGCGAGCACCTGCTTCAGATAGGGGCAGCGATCCAGCCAGGGCGTCGGCCGCATCGGCCCCTCGAAGGCCTCGTTGGCGGGTTCGCCGTAGGCCGAGATCAGGGGCAGGAAGTCGTTGCCCTCGTAGCCCGACGGGTGGGACAGCCAGCCTTCCTCGCCCAAGGCTGCGATCTCGGCCTCCAGCACGGCGGCGTCGAACAGCACCGGCAGCTGGAGAAAGGGCGCCTGAAGCTTCATCGGTGGACCTTTGCGCCCAAACGAAAACCGCGCGGCGGACGGCCGCGCGGTTCCGATTACCCCTTCGCCCCGCGCCGGGGCAAGGCGGCTAGTTCTGGGGCGGCGGCGGAGCCTGCAGCGGTCCCGGGTCGCTCACGGGCTGGTTGGGCGCGGGCGCCTCATAGCTCGGGTCCAGCGGGTCGGAGCCCCAGTTGCTGTCGTTCTCGTCGTTGCCCACGCCCTGGGGCCAGGGCTGCATCGAGTAGAAGGCGTCGGGCTGGTCGTAGCCCATGCGCTCCTCGTCCTCGAAGAAGCTGCGGTCGAAGCTGCCCGGGTCGCGGCATTCGCCCCAGTTGTTGCGCCAGTCGGGCACGTAGTAGGGGGCGCGGTTGCGCTCGCGCCGGCCCCAGCCGCCCCGGCGGCTGTCGCCGCGGTGCTGGACCCGGCACTCGCGGCTCTGGGAGTAGAAGTAGTTCCAGTGACCGGGACCGCCGCCGATCGGCCGCCGCGCGCCCGGCTCGCGGAAGATCTGGTACTCGGCCGAGCCGTAGAAGCTGACGTCCGAGAGGATCACCGGATAGGCGGCCCCGATCTGGATGCCCACCACATTGGCGCCGATGTAGGAGTTGGAGACCGACACCTGGCCGCCGTAGGCCCCGATTCCCTTGCCGGAGCGGCAGATGTGGCTGCGGTCGATGTTCACGACGTTCGGGCCCGAGGTCCAGACCCCTACGCCGAAGCCGCAGATGCGGGTCCCGCGGATGTTGATGCGGCCCACGGTGCGCGTGGCGCCGACCGAAATCCCGACGCTGGAGGGGCCGAACACGGGTGAACCGGGCTTCGACAGGACGTAGACGTTATCCAGCGAGGAGTCCTGCGATCCGGACGGGGTGATGTCGAGGCCGATGGCAGGCGTGCCCGAAACCGTGAAGTCGCGCAGGGTCACGACCGCGCCCTCGGCGTAGAGGGCCCGGTCATAGGTGTTGGCGTCGACCAGGCTGTCCTCGGTGGCCTCGAAGGTTCCGCCGTCGACGTAGATGGCGGGACCGTCGCCCGCGTAGCGCACCACGGTGCTTTCCAGCCGCACATGGGCGCCTTCGGAATAGATGCAGGGCTGGTCGCCGCCCTGGGTCGACTCGATGACCAGATTGCGCAGCACCACCTCGCCGATCGCCATGGGAGCGATGTCCAGGCAGACCTGACCGGCGGGCGCCCGCAGGGTGGCCGGCAGGGACGTCCAGTCTCCGCGGATCCCGCCGAAACGGTCGTCGCCCAGGCGCACGCCGCGCCACGGACGGCCGCCGTCGGCCTGGATGGTCACCGGCTTGGTGATGTGGACCGCGTCGAGGCAGGCCGCCCCGCCGGCGCGCACGATCAGGGTGCCGCCGGGCGCAAGCGTCCGCAGCGCCCAGTTGATGTCGTTGGGACCGCTGGCGTTGCCGCAGTCGACGAAGGCGACATCCCGCAGCCGCCCGTCCCAGCCCCAGCGATGATCCCAGTCCGGCCGGTGATCGGGGCCGTAGCGGCCATCGCCGCGATAGCCGTCTCCGTCGCGGTAGCGGTGCGGCCGGTGCGGCTTGCGCCGCTGCACCGGCGGCTGCAGCAGCAGGCCGAAGTCGGGACGGGTCTGGGCTTCGACGCGGGCGTCGGGATAGGCTTCGGCGGTCGGGATGGCCAGCAGGCCGGCGGCCACCGCCGCGGCGAGCATGCCGATCAGGCGCTTGGTCATTGGCGACCCTCATATGCAGAGCGATCGCCGGTGTAGCGCCGGCTTTCGCGATAGGTGGGACGGCCCCCGCCGCGCGAGACCTGGGCCAGGACCGCACGGATCCGCGACACGGTCGGGTGGAAGCCCGCCAGCGCCGAGTCGAGGCGGTAGACCACGGCCTTTGCCTTGTCCTGGTCGGCCACCCCTTCCACGCCCAGCGCGAAATAGGTGGACATGGCGAACTTCGCCTCGGGCGAACCCTGGCGATCCGCCTCCGCGAACCAGTGGAAGGCGCGCGCGTAGTCGACCGGAACGCCCACGCCCTCCGAATACATCACCGCCAGCACAAGCTGGGCCCGCGCCGAGCCGTTGATGGCCGCGAGCTGAATGGCGCGGACCTTGTCGATGTTGGTCAGACGCGTGCCTTGGGGATAGCCCAGCATGCCCTTCAGGGTGTCGACCTCGCCCTGGCTCATGGCCTCGCCCGAGGCCACCGGCCGCTGGATCACGCCGAGATAGAGCAGGGCGTCGGAGATGTGCTTGAACGGCAGCTCGTTGATGCGGGACAGGGCGTAGTCGTAGGCGTCGCCGCGCCCGCGGCTCTCGTCCGAATGCGGAACGCCGCCGGCCGGCGCGTCGGGCGGATAGAACTCGAACGGCGGCACCCACCGCTTGGCCTTTGCCTCCACGAAAGCGCCGTAGCTGGCGCGGCGTGGATTGGAGCGCTCGAAGTCCTTCAGCAGCACATAGGCCGAGATGTCGCCGGTCTGCACCGCCAGGTAATTGTAGAGGTAGGCGTCCACGTCGTTGCGCGGGAACAGGGTCGCCACCGCGCGCTGCCCGCGGCCGCCGTCGGGCGTCCGGCGCGGCGTGGCCGCTTCGATCGCCTGCGGATTGTCGGCCGGCTCGCCGAACGGGCCGTAGAGGTCGTCGTAGAGCCGGGCCAGGGTGCGATAGCCCTCGGCGTCCATGGTCGAGAGCACGTAGATGATGCGGTTGCGCACCTCGTCGCGCTCGGTGGTGGACATGCGCGACAGCTGTCGCTCGAGCGTCTCGTAGGCCTGGTGCCGCTCCCAACCGCGGCAGTCGTCGTAGCGCGACAGAGGCCGCCAGCCGCCGATGCCCTGCCGGACGGCGCGGTTGATCGGGGCGTAGCCGTCCTGGTTGGCCAGGGCCACCGCGTTCCACACCGCGGACTCGATCGGATCCTCGATGTTCTTGTCCACGGCGCGCACGGCCTGGTAGCGGCGCCCCAGCTCGAGCTGGGCGAAGAAGTCGTTCTGGAAGGCCAGCCGCCTCAGGTGGCGGATTTCCCGCTCCTGGTCGTTGAAGCCCGGCTGCAATCCGTTGATTCCCGGCGGCCGGGGGCAGGCGTAGCGGGACTCGCCTTTTCCCCCAAAAAGGGAAAAACCGCCGTCATTTCCGCCGTTTGACCGGTAGTCGCCGCAACTCGCCAGGCCTAGGCCGACAAGGGCCAGGGCCGCTATCGCGCCTCCGACCAGAAACGGAGTCGCTCTCGACCGGCGCCCATGCTCGGGATCCGACTCCGCCATACCATCACCCCGGCTTCTACGGCCGTTAACCATAACTGTTTTGAATTAGTCGCGCCGGTTTCGGCCCTGTCAAGGTAAGCCGCATTTCACCGACCTGCGTTCCAGGGGACAGTGGCCGCAAGGTCGCGGAAAGCGAGATTTTCGCGTCTCCGGCGACACACATAACCTTGGTAAGTCATGCTGCGGCGCCATATTGGACGCTCCAGCAGAGAGCGCCCGCCATGTCCTACGCCGCCCGCGACGACCGACCCGCCGACAAGGCCGAACGCTACGCCGAACTCGCCGGCGAGATCGCCGCGGCGCTGTCGGCCGAGCCGGACCGTATCGCCCGCATGGCGACGGTTTGCTCGATGCTGAACGACGCCTTCGAAACCTACTTCTGGACCGGCTTCTATCTGGTCGATCCGGCCAAGGGCGACGAACTGGTGGTCGGTCCTTACCAGGGCACCCTGGGCTGCCTGCGCATCGCCTTCGGAAGGGGAGTCTGCGGCGCGGCCGCACGCGAGCGCCGGACCCAGATCGTCGAGGACGTGCACGCCTTCCCCGGCCACATCGCCTGTGACAGCCGCTCCAATTCCGAGATCGTGGTTCCCGTGGTCGACGCCGCCGGCAAGCTGATCGCCGTCTTCGATGTCGACTCCACCGCCTTCGCGGCCTTCGACGCCGTCGACGCGGAATGGCTGGAGCGGATCATGAAGGCGACCTTCGCCGTCTGATCCGCGCCGCTGTGTCCGTGTGGCTCTCCGATCCATGCCCTCTGGATCGGCGACCGGGCTTCGACGGGGCTATTTTGCCGGATCGCGGTCGCGGAACTTCCACTTCATGACCAGCACGCTGGCCGCCATCAGCCCCGCCAGGGTGTTGGCGATGGTGATCGGCCAGGCCTCGGTCATGACGCCATAGACCGTCCACAGGGCGAAGCAGGCGCAGGTCAGGACGTAGGTGCGCAGCGAGACCGCCGAGGCGTCCCGCTCGCGTGCGATCTTGATCACCTGCGGCGCGAAGCTGGTGATCGAGCAGAGCGCCGCGGCCGTGCCCACCAGGTTGGCGGCCAGGTCGCTCACTTGCGCTTTCCCGAAGCCGCCTTCGACCGCGCTGGTGCGGACGGCTTGCGGCTAGCGGCGGCGGACCTGCGGGCTCCCGACCCCGCCTTCGCCCCGTCGGCGGCGCCGAAATGCCGGTCGGTCCGCTTGCCGGCGGGAACGGCGGCGCGGGCCTCGGCCTCGCGCACCAGCTGCTCCAGTTCTTCGTCGGTGAGGTGCTCGATGCCGATCATCCGGTTCTGGGCGCCGCGAATGGCGTAGATGATCTCGTCCAGCTTGCACTGCATGGCCGCGGTTTCGCGGTTCTGGGTGTTCTGGATCAGGAACACCATCAGGAAGGTGATGATGGTGGTGCCGGTATTGATGACCAGCTGCCAGGTGTCGGAGAACTTGAACACCGGCCCGCTGATGGCCCAGATGATCACCGTCCCGACGCAGAGCGCGAAGGTGTACGGCCGCCCTGTAATGGTGGCGACGGTGTTGGCCGCGCCGCTGAAGGCCCTGTTGATCGCTTTGAGCTGCATGCCGACCGAACGGCTGCGCTTGCGGGCGGTTCCCGGGCCGCGCGAGACGGCCCGGGTCCGGCGGGTCAGGGAAGCTTCAGAACCCGGTCGAGGCTGATCGGGCCAGCGCCGTAGCGCACCAGGATGAGCAGAGGTCCGGCCCACAGGAGGTGTACGGGCCAGCCGCCGGGGAGCACGAACAGCTGGATCACCAGCGTCATGACCAGCAGGCCGAGCGCCGAGAAGCGGGTGAACAACCCGAGGAGGAGCAGGATCGGCAGGATGTGCTCGGCGTAGGTCGCGGCGTATGCGGCGATATCGGGCGGCAGCAGGGGCACGTGGTACTCGTTCTCGAACAGGTAGAAGGTCGTGTCCTTGAGGGTCAGCAACCCCTCCACCTTGGTGCGTCCAGACATCCAGAAGACATTGGCGACGCCCAGCCGCACCACGATCAGCAGCAGCCAGGGCGGCAGGAACCGGGCGGCCAGGCCCTCCAGAGTCGAGAAGGGCCAGAGCAGCGGGTTGGCGGCAGGCTTGGCCGTATCGGCCGTGATGGCTTGGTTCATGGGAGGGTCCCCCGAAAGTCGGTTCAGGATTGGGCGTGAAGGCGGGTGAAGGCGCCGGCCCTGAGCAGGGCGGTGAAAAGGCTGCGCAGGTCGGCGGCCAGGTCGGCCGTGAAGGCCTTCGTCGCCGCCTGGCCGAGGGTCGCGCCGTCACGGCAGGCGCGCAGGAAGGCGGCCTGGGCGCGATCCAGCCGCACCGCCGTCACCGTCATCTGCGGACGGACCACCAGGACGCCCTCGGCCTGCTGGGTCCAGGCCAGGGTGTCGGCCGGCTCGAAACCGCGTTCGGACAACCAGATCGAGGCGACCGTCCAATCGAACCAGAACACCCTCGCCGACGGGTGCAGTTCAGCCCGCGCCGCGTACAGGGCGGCGGTGTCCATGACGGCGGCGCCGGCGGGATCCAGCACCGGCGCGTCCGGCGCGGCGTGGGCCTCGGAGAAGGCGCGGTCCAGGCGCGCGACGGGGGCCAGGTAGGGCAGGTCGCGGGCCGGCGGGAACTGCGCCAGCCAGTCCGGGAAACCGGCCCCGTAGCGGTCCATGGCGGGTTCGCCTGGGGGATGGGCGCGGGCGAATTCCAGAGCCGCGGCGCGGAACCAGTCTTCGCCCGTCAAGCGGGCCACGGTCGGAAACGCGGCCGCCAGCACCTCGGCGCGGCCGCGGGCGATGGTGTTGCGATAGACCTTCAGGCCCGGCGCCTCGGTGTCCGGCAGCCAGGGCTTCAGCGCCGCGGCGTCGCCGCCGAGCGCGGCCTCGAAGGCGTCGTGGAAATCAGCCATGGGCGGCCTCCGGGAGAGGAGCGCGCGCCGCCGGGGCGAGCGCGGCGTGGGCGCGGTCGCGCTCGGCCATCAGTTCCGCGAAGGCAGGGATGTTGTCGTCCCGCTCCACGAGGGTCGGGCGCGGGCCGACGCGCGCGATCAGGCGGGCGTAGAGCGTCCACACAGCCTCGGCCACCGGCGCGTCATGGCTGTCGATCAGCAGCGTCTCGCCGTGGTTGGGGTCCGGCGTATGGCCGGCCAGGTGGACTTCGCCGATCGCCTCCGCCGGCAGGGCGTCGAGATAGGCCTCGGCGGAGAAGCCCAGGTTTCGTGCACTGACGAAGACGTTGTTGACGTCGACCAGCAGGCCGCAGCCCGTCGCCCCGGCCAGGGCGTCGAGGAACTCGACCTCGCCCAGTTCGTGCCCCTCCAGGGCCAGATAGAGCGACGGATTCTCGATCAGCAGGCGGCGGCCGAGCGCGGTCTGGGCGCGATCCACGTTCTCCACGATGCGGGCCAGCATGGCGCGCGTCCGCGGGAAGGGAAGCAGGTCGGGGTGGTAGGTCCCGCGCCGCTTCGACCAGGCCAGGTGCTCGCTCATCACGAAGGGCTCGTAGCGGTCGGCAAGAGCTTTCAGACGCGCCAGGTGTCCGGCGTCGGGGGCCTCGTCCGCGGCCAGCGACAGGCCGACCCCGTGGAGCGACAGCGGCTTCTCGCGCCGGATGGCGTCCAGCCAAGCCAGCCTCGGGCCGCCGTCGACCATGTAGTTCTCGGGATGCACCTCGAACCACAGGCCCACCGCCGGCGAGGCCAGCGCCTCGTCGTAGTGGGCGGGCTTGAGGCCCAGGCCCGCGGTCGGCCCGTGGTTCAGGCTCTGCATCATGGTCCTCGTCCGGACTCGCCTCAGCGCTCGACCGGCGTCAGCGAGCCCATGCCCCGGGGCGTGTTGATCTTGGTGCAGGTTCCGGCCGGAACCAAGCGCCAGGCGTTGCCCTGGTAGTCGCGGGTCGAGGTGCCGGCGCACGAGGTGCCGGGGCCGGCGGCGCAGTCGTTCTGGCCGGCCAGCGCAACGCCGTAGCACTTTTCCTTGCCGTTGTGGTCGGCGGCGGAGGGCATCGGGCGGGCGACGGCGACGCCGGCGGTCAGGGCGACGGCGGCGGCGCCGAGGGCGAGGGCGGCTTGGGTGCGGGTCATGCTTGTCAGTCTCCTTGGTGTGGGCCGCCGCTCCAGGGCGTCGGTCGCCAGCCCATTCGAGACCCGCGTTCGATCGGTTACGCCGGGCGCGAAAAAAAATGCGGCGCCGGGCCGCGCGCCGGGTGTAACCAAGGGCGGCCCGCGGGCGAAGCAGGGATCAGGCGTGTCCGGACGTGAGGATCATCTCAAGGGACTGATGCTGCGCGGCCTCGGCGGCGACGCCGCCGCCTGGCGCGGGCTGCTGACCGAAATGGGCAGGCACCTGCGCGCCTATTTCAATCGCCGTCTCTACGACGGGGGCGCCGATGCGGAGGACCTGGTGCAGGAGACCCTGATCGCCATTCACGCCAAGCGCGCCACCTGGGACCCGGCCCAGCCGTTCACCGCCTGGGCCTACGCGGTCGCCCGCTACAAGCTGATCGACTACCTGCGTCGCAGCGGACGCCGCCACAGCCACGTGCCGCTGGAGGACGCCGGCGCCCTGTTCGCCGACGAGGACGCCGAGGAGGGCGCGACCCGATCGGACCTCAGGCGAATGCTGGCGCTCCTGCCCGATCGCCAGCGCCGCCTGATCGAGGACGTGAAGCTGACCGGCCTGTCCGTCGCCGAGGCCGGGGCGAAGTACGGCTACAGCGAAACCGCCGCCAAGGTGGCGATCCACCGCTCCATGAAGACGCTGGAGGCCGCCGCTGCGGCCGGGGAGGCCGGCCGTGAAGACTGACGACCTGATCGCCGCTCTGGCGCTGGATGCGGCGCCCGTCGCGCCGCGCGCGCCGACCCGATGGCTGTGGCTGGCCGCCGCGCTCGCCGCCGTGGCCGCCCTGGCGGGGGTCGTTCTGGGCCTCGGCGTCCGTGCCGACCTGGCCGTCGCCGTCGGCGGCATGACTTTCTGGATCAAGGCGACCTACACGGCGCTGATCGCGCTGGCCGGCGGCTGGCTGGCGGCGCGGCTCGGCCGGCCGGGGGCCTCGGCCCGGCGCCCGGCGCTGCTGGTGCTGGGAGTCTTCGCCGCGGCGATCCTTCTGGGTCTCGTCAACCTGGCGACCACGCCCGCCGAGGGCCGCCTGCACGCCTGGCTCGGCCACTCGTGGCGGGTCTGCACCCTGAACGTCCTCGGCCTCAGCCTGCTGACCACGCCCTTCCTGTTCTGGGCCGCGAAAAAGTTCGCCCCCACCAGCCCGACCCTGGCCGGTTTCGCCACCGGTCTGACCTCGGGCGCCATCGCCGCCACCCTCTACGGACTCTACTGCCAGGAAAGCACCGCCGCCTTCGTGGCCACCTGGTACACCCTGGGCGTGCTGGCGGCCGGCGGACTGGGCGCCGGGATCGGCCGGTTCTGGCTGCGCTGGTAGGTCCGGCCTAGCGCGCGATCGGGCGCAGCGAGCCGGGGCCCTTGGGGGTCTGGATCTTGGTGCAGGTTCCGACCGGCACAAGCTTCCAGGCATCGCCCTGGTAGTCACGCGTGGACGACCCCGAGCAGGAGGTGCCCGGCCCCGCGGCGCAGTCGTTCTTGCCCGCCAGCGACACGCCGTAGCACTTCTCCATCTTCGGCTTGCGCTTGGCCTTGGCCTCGGCCGGCGAGGCCACGGACGCGCCTCCGGCGGCGACCGCCGCGGCAGCGAGGGCGAGGGCGACTTTGGTCGGGGTCATGGCGAGGCGGTCTCCGGACAAACGCGCGGCATCCTAGCCGCAGACGCCGCCCATTCGCGAGCCCGCCTGCGTCGCTTTCATGGCGAAGGCGCGAAAACGGCGTGCAGGGCCGGGCGCCGACGGCCGGGAATAAATCCGGGATCCCCTCCGTTGTCCTCCCAGCACGTCAGCGAAAGGGCCCTGGATGACCGCCGAAAACACCGTCAGTGCGACGGCCGCGATCGAGACCTTCCCGGCCTCCAGGATGCGGGGGCGCGCCGGGCGCCTCGACAGCGAGCGCCTGGCCGAGGCGCGCAAGGCCTTCACCACGCGCAATGTCGATTTCCGCCAGGCCAGGCGGCTGCTCACAGGTGTGGCGCCGACGGCCGGCGACCTGGTGCTGGCGCGCGTGGAGGCGGTGGGTCACCACACCAAGCTCGAGCTGGCCAGCGGCCGGCGGGCCAAGCTCTATTCCGGCGACGAGATCGTGGTGGCCTACGGCGCCCGCTACGCGCCCGATCAGTTTCACGCAGACGTCCCGCCCTCGCTGGACGCCTGCGATCTCATCGCGGGCGGCGGTCTCGCCGGCCGTGTGATTGCGCGGCACGCCCGCGCCGGACGGCCGACGCGCATCCAGCCCCATGGCCTGCTCGCCGACGCCGACGGGGCCCCGCTCAATCTGAGGCGCTTCGCCCTTAACTGCCCCCCTATGGCGAAGCGGGCGGTCGTGGCGGCGGTCTGCGGGACTTCCATGAATTCCGGCAAGACGACCACGGCCGCGTCCCTCGTGCGCGGGCTGAAGCTGGCCGGCCTGCGGGTCGCCGGGGTGAAGGCGACCGGCACCGGATCGGGCGGCGACCTCTGGTCGATGGCCGACGCCGGCGCGCGCCGGGTGCTCGACTTCACCGACATGGGCCACGCCTCGACGGCGGGCCTGCCGCCGGAGGAGATCCTGCGAGTCGCCAACGGCCTGATCGACCTCGCGTCCGAAGGCGGCGCCGACGTGGTGGTGGTGGAGGTTGCCGACGGCCTGCTGCAGGAGGAGACGGCGGCCCTGCTCTCCAGCCGCGCCTTCGCGGCGCGGATCGACAGCCTGTTCTTCGCCGCCGGCGAGGCCATGGGCGCCCTGGCGGGCGTGCAGTGGCTGAACAAGCGCAACCTGCCGCTGGTCGCGGTCTCCGGTCTGGTCACCTGTTCGCCCCTTGGGTCGGCGGAGGCCGCACGGGCGACGGGCGTGCCCGTGGTGGGGGTCGAGGAGCTCGAGAACGGTCTGGCCGCCAAGCTTTGCCTCAGCGTGACCGACGGGGCGCGCCGCGCGGCGCTCGGCTGATGTTTCCCTTGTTCGCAGGACGGCGCCGGATGCTGCTGGCGCTGCTCGTCGCCCTCGGCCTGGCCCAGGCCGGCGCTGCGGCGGGCGGCGCCTTCTGCGTGCGCGTCATCTTCGACGGCCTCGGCCAGGGCTTCGCCCTGCTGTCGCCGCTGACGGCCGGGCTGGTCGCCAGCGCGCTCGCCGTCGCCCTGCTCGAGGCCGCCCAGCGGGCGGCCGCCGAATGGCTGGGCCTCGACTATACCTCCGAGGTTCGCCTCGGCCTCTTCGACCACCTTGCCCGCATGGCTCCGGCCCGGCTGGCGCGCCGCAGCCAGGGCGGGCTGATGCTGCCCTTCGTCGGCGACCTGTCGGCGCTGCGCCTGTGGGCCAGCCAGGGCCTGGCGCGTCTGGTCGTCGGAGCGGCCTCGACCCTGGGCCTGCTGGCGGCCCTCGCCGCGGTGAGCCCCGGCGCCGCGGCGGCCTGCTCCATCGTCCTGGCCTGCGGAGCCGTCGCGGTCGTCCTGCTGGGCGGGCCGCTGGAACACAGCGTGCGCCGCCTGCGTCGCCGGCGGGCCCGGCTCACCGCCTTCGTCGCCAGCCGCCTCGCGGCCCTGGGCACGGTGCAGGCCCTTGGCGGCGGGGCGCGCGAGCGAAGCCGCGTCCTGCACCGCAATCGCTCCATGAACCGGGCCGGGCTGCACCGTGCGCTGATCGCCGGCGCGGTGCGCGGGCTGTCCCGGCTGACCGGCGCGCTCCTGGCTGCGACCGCCCTTCTGGCGGGCGGAGTCGCCCTGTCGGGCGGCGCGGCGACGCCCGGGACCGTGGCCGCCGCCATGGGCCTGGTCGCCCTCATGGGGCCGGCGATCCACGACCTGGGCCGCGCCTTCGAACTGTGGCGTCCCGCGAAGGTGTCCGCCGAGAAGATCGCTCGGCTGATGGACGAGCCGGTCCGCCCCGAGGTCGCGGCCGGCCGCCGCCGCAGAGGCGCCGCCCCGGCCGTGTTTGAAAACGTTCGCGTCCTTCCCCGGGGCCCCGTGCTCGATGCGAAGCTCCGGGGCGGCGCGGTGGTGTCCGTGGTCGGGCCGTCCGGCGCCGGCAAGAGCGCCTTCGCCAACCTGGCGGCCGGCATCGAGACGGCGCTGGAGGGCCGCCTGCTGGTTCGGGGAAGGGACGGCGCCTCGCTCTCGCCCGCCCGCCGCCGGCGCCTGATCGGCTTCGCCAGCGCCGCCGCCCCCCTGGTGCGCGGCAGCTTGCGCCTCAACCTCGTCTATCGCGCCCCGCGCGCCGACGCGGCGGCCCTGGCCGAGGTGATTTCGCTGTGCGGGCTCGACCGGTTGATCCGGCGCCTTCCCGGAGGCCTTGACGGCCAGCTGGTCGAGGGCGGGCACAATCTTTCAGAAGGCGAGCGCCAGGCCGTGCTAGCCGCACGCGCTCTGCTGGGGGAGCCGGACCTTCTCATCCTCGACGGTGTCGACAGTGCGCTCGACCCCGACGTCGCCCGACGGATCGCCGAACGTCTGCGCGGCTGGAAGGGCGGCGTCCTGATGATCGCCCGTCGGCCCGAATTTCTCGCCGTCGCGACCGAGACCTGGGTCGTGGGCCGCGAGCGCGTCAGCGTTCGCCGTCACCCGATCCCCGCGCCCCAACCGTCCATCCACGAGGCAGCCTAGTGACCCTGCACATGCGCCCGATTCAAACCTCGCACGCCACCCCGCCCGGACGCGTGCTCTATCAGTCCCAGCCGGGCGAGCCCGGACGGGAATGGTTCGTCTATCGGCCGGCCTCGGCGCGCCCTGGGGGGCCGCTCCTGGTGGTCGTGCATGGCATCGCCTGCAATCCCGCCGAGTACGTGTTCCGGATGGCGGACGCGGCGGAGCGTCGCGGCGTCGTGGTGGCGGCCCCTCTGTTCGCCAAAGGCGCCTACGGCCAGTACCAGCAGGTGATCGACCCCCGCAGCGGCGTGCGCGCCGACTTGGCCCTCCTGGACATCATCACCGAGGTGGCGCGCGCCACGGACGCCGACGATGAAAGGGTTCACCTCTTCGGCGTGTCCGGCGGCGCCCAGTTCGCCCACCGCTTCGCCATGATGCATCCCGAGGCCGTCGCCTCGGTCGGGCTGGCCGCGGCCGGCTGGTACACCTTCCCGGACGCGGAGCAGGCCTGGCCCCTCGGGCTCGCCGGCCATCCGCTGGGCGTCGAGGGTGTCGATCCCGCCTTCCTGGACCTGCCCTGGCGGGTCTTCGTCGGCGAGCGTGACGTCGAGCGTGACGTCTCGCTGCGCAAGTCAGACGCGCTCGACACCCTGCAGGGCCGGGACCGGTTACAGCGCGCGCGCGCCTGGGTCGAGGCCATGCGGGCTCGCGGCGCGGACGTCAGCCTGACCCTTATCCCCGACACCGGCCACGCGCTTGGCCGCGCCTTCGAGCGCCGCGCGCTGGCCGACCTCATCCTCGACCCTGTCGCGCCGGAACTCTCCGGCGCTCCCCTGAAGGCCGTTCCCCAGGAGACCCGTCAATGACCCGCAATATCCGACTGGCCGCCCTGGCCGCAGCTTCGGTCGCCGCCCTTGTCGCGACGCCTGCCCTCGCCGACGACGAGGGTTTCGACTTCGGTTCCGAAGGCCTGACCTGGTCGGCCCTGGACGGCGATCTGGAGCTCAGCCTCGGGGGGCGGGCCCACTACGACCTGCTGGCCTACGACGACGGGGTGCTGGACGAATCCTTCAACGGGTGGCGACGCGCCCGGCTGGAACTGGGCGCCCGCATCGGCAAGCGGTTGAAGCTTCGCGTCGACCGCGAATTCACCAATGGCGGCGCCTGGCGCAACGTGTGGGCTTCGTATGACCTGACAGACGATCTCAGCCTCAAGGCCGGCAACTTCATCGCGCCCTTCAGCCTGGAAGACCTGCAGAGCTCCAACGACATGATGTTCATGGAGCGATCGCTCTCCAACGGCCTGGCGCCGGGTTACGGCGTCGGTGGACAGCTCTCCTATTCGGCCGACAACTGGAGTGTCGCGGGCGGCTGGTTCGGCGAGGCGATCGACGCCGATGAGGATGGGCGACCCAAGGATCGCGGAACCGGGTTCACCGCCCGGGGCGTCTTCCGCCCTGTCGAATCGCATGGCCGGATCCTGCATCTCGGCGCCTCCGTGGACAGCCGCCGCTTCGGGCGCAACGACCTGACCAGCGTGTCCGCCCAGCCAGAGGTGGCCTTCGCGCCGAACCTTCTGCGCACCGGCCCGCTGGCCCTCGTTGATTCGGAACTGAGTCTCGGAGCGGAGGCCGTCTTCATCGATGGCGACAAGATCGTCCAGGCGCAGGTCATTCGCTCGAATTTCGATCGCGACGGCCTGCCCGACTTCGAGGCGACCGGCTGGTATGTCCAGGCGGGCTGGGTGGTGACTGGGGAGCGGTACGAGTACGCGCAAGGATCCGGAGTGGTCCGCGGCGTCAAGGCTCGCAAGCGTCGCCCGGGCGTGGAGCTGACCGCTCGCTACGACCAGCTGGACCTGGTCGACGGCGGCGTCGCGGGCGGCCTCGGCCGCAACTGGACGGTAGGCGCCAACATCTATGTTACGCGGAACGCGCGGATCATGCTCAACTACGTGCATGCAGATGCTCAGGACGTCGCGGGACGACCGGATCGCGAGGCGGACATCGTCGCCGCCCGCCTGCAGGTGAATTTCTAGGGGCCGCGCGCACGCGGAGGGGGAACGACCAATGCGTAAATCGATCTTGCTCGCCGCCGTGGCCGGCGCGGGATTTCTGGCCACGCCGGCGCTCGCGGCGGACGGCCTCCGGTGGGACTCGGGCGATTGGGCCTTTTCGGCCCATCTCGCAGGCTCGGCCCAGGCCGGCGACGCCAGTGAGGATCTGCCCCCTGCCAGCGGCGACACCACCCATCTCGACGGTTATGTGCGGCTGAACGCCGACTGGACGTCGGACGATGGCTGGACGGCGGGCGCCAACCTCGAGGCCAGCACCAACGACCGCGAGACGGAGGCGCTGAACACCGGCGAAATCTACGTCTACGTCGCCTCCGAGCTCGGACGCCTCGAGATCGGCAAGCAGGACGGCGCTGCGGACGCCCTGGCGCTGCGAGCGCCGGTCATTGCGCTGGGTCAGGTCCGGGGCGACTTCGCCCGCTACGCCGGCAGCCAGGCCCTTCTCTCAGCCTACGACAGCGGCGATGCGCCCAAGGTCGTCTTCCTGTCGGCGCCCTACAGCGGTTTGCGGGTGGGGGTGTCCTGGGCTCCTCAGGACAATCGCGATGATCTCGCCGGTCTACCCGTCAAGCATCACGACGTGGTCGAGCTGGGCGCCCAGTTCGAGCGTCCCGTGGGGGACTGGGTGCTGGGGATCAGCGGCGGATACGTCACCAGCCAGTCGGTGGGCGTCACCCAGGACATCCGTTCCTGGAGCGTCGGCGTGGAGGCCAAGCGCGGCCCGCTGCGCCTGGGCGCGGGCTATGTCGACCGGGGCGACTCCAACCAGCTGTTCATCGACTTCGACCAGCGCGAATGGAGCGTCGGCGCGGCGTGGGTCAAGGAGCGCTGGGGGGTCGCCGCATCGGCGGCCTGGAGCGAGGCGTCGGTGTTCGACAACCAGTTGCTTGGCATCGGCGGCTTCTTCAACCTGAACGACTACGTCACCCTGCGCGCCGACGTCGTGCACGTGGACGAAGAGCGGTTCGGACTCGAGAGCCAGGGCGTCGTCGGTCTGGCCGAAATCGAATTCCACTACTGAGTGCGCGCGCCGGCGGCCGTGGCCGCCGGCCTCATCTCCAGCCCGCGCTGATCGCCGCCGCCTCCTGGGCGGCGTCCATCGGTTCGCCGGCGATCAGTCCGTCGACCATCTCGCTGACGTGGTCCTCCCCGGGTCCCTCGGCGGTGGTGTAGGCTCCCGATCGGCCGGTCGTTTCGGCCAGGGCCCGCACCCGCCAGGCGGAGCCGTCCCGGCAGGCCAGCCCCGACATGGGCGCCTTGCCCTCGATGGCGAACTGCCGACAGGCCTGTCCGTCGGCGGTCCGGAAGCTGATCACCGGACGCACCGATGCGTCGGCCGAGATCTTCTCGAGGCGGCCGCTGGGCGCGGCCGACAAGGCCCCGGCGAGGGACCTGGATGCGGCTCCGCCAGGGCCGATCAGCCCCGGGTCGGAATGCTTGGCCAGCCACCCGGCGGATATTCCGACGATGAGGGAGGCGGCGATGGCGGCCGGCCAGGCGGCGCGCCGCACCCACGCCGCGCGCGCTGCGCGGCGAGCCGACAGGTCGACGACCTCGCCCGAACCGGCGAGACGCGCCCGGATCAGCTCGGCCAGATGCTCGTCAGCGGGCGTTGGCGTCGGCTCCGGAAAGGCGGCCCGAACACTGTGCGCGCCGGCTCGAAGCGCTTCGATCTCGGCCCGGATCGCGGGATCCTCTTCCATGGCCTTCTCGACGGCCCGGGCCTCGGCCGGCTCGGCCTCCCCGTCCACGTAGGCCATCAGTTGCTCACGCGTGATCATGGCCGACCGCTCCCTTCGCAGGCTCCGCCAGCCGGGCCTCCAGCGCCTGACGCGCACGCGACAGTCGGCTCATCACCGTGCCAATGGGAATGTCGAGGATGTCCGCCGCTTCCCGGTAGGCGAACCCCTCCACCAGAACCAGCATGACCACGGCGCGTTGGTCCTCGGGCAGGGCGGCGACGGCTTGCCGGGTCTCGCCCAAGGCGAGGTGGGCTTCGGTCTGCACCCGGCCGTCGACCCCCGGAAGACTTTCCGCGGCAGACAGATCGGCATGCGGCTTCGCCGCGCGCATCTGGTCGATCCACAGGTTTTGCAGGATGCGGAACATCCAGCTGTCCAGTCGTGTGTCGGGTCGCCATTGGTCCACTCGGCTGAGGGCCCGCTCCACCGTGGACTGCACCAGGTCGTCGACCTCCTGGGGCCGCCGCGTCAACGACGCCGCAAAGCGCCGCAAGCGGGGCAGGAGGGCCACCATCTGGTCCGCCAGGTCGGCGCGGACGTTCATTCACGACTCCACAACGGTGCGACGCCGCTTCTTATTCCGAAACCTTCGGAAACGGAGCAATAATCGACTGCGCGGAATAAACCGCAGTTGCGTTGCGTTCTGGAGTCGCGCAGGGGGCGCGGACGAGGCGAGAATGTTCAGGTTGCGCGACATCGATGCACGTCGGACGCGGGGCTCGGCCGCTACGGTCCTGGCGGTGATCCTGCTGGCGGGCGCCGTAAACATTGCGGGCGCCGATGTGGCGCGAGCCAGAGCCCAACTGTCGCAGGCCGACGAGCGCTACGACAAGGGCAGTTCCGACGGCGGCGACTCCGACGACAGCGATAACAGCGGGTCCGGTTCTGACGGTTCGGACAGCGGCGACTCGGGCGACGGCGACTCGGGCGACGGCGATTCCGGAGATGGCGATTCCGGCGACGGTGACTCCGGCGACGGGGACTCCGGCGACGGCGACTCCGGTGATGGCGGCGACGGCTCCGACGGCGACAGTTCGGGTGACGGTTCCGATGGCGATTCCGGTGAAAACTCCGGCGACGGATCGGACTCCGGAGACTCGGACGGCGACGGCGGATCGGACAACAGCGGTTCCGGCGACAACAACGGCTCTGACGACAACAGCGGTTCCGGGGGCTCCGACGACAACAGCGGCTCGGGCGGCTCAGACGACAACAGCGGGTCGGGCGGCTCAGACGACAACAGTGGGTCGGGTGACAACAGCGGCTCGGGCGGGGGCGGAGACAATTCCGGCCACGGCGGCGGCGACGGCTCCGACGACAATTCGGGGTCTGGCAGCGGTTCCGACGACAACTCCGGTAGCGGCAGCGACGGCTCCCCGGACAATTCGGGACACGGCAGCGATGATTCCGGGGACGACAACTCGGGTTCCGGAGACAACGGTTCGGGGGACAGCGGCTCCAACGGCTCCGGCAGCGGGTCGGACGACGATCGCGACACGGCCGAGAACGCCGACACCGCCGATGTGCTCGAGCCCGCGGAACTCGACGCCGACCGATCGGGATACCGGTACCGTCGTGACGAAATCCTGGCCGTCGACCTGCAGCCCGAGGACCTGGAGGCGGCGCGCGACCTGGGCTTCGAGGTGCGCGCCGAGATCGAGATGCAGGCCGTGGGCGGCTCGGTCCGCATCCTGCGGGCGCCGGCCGGAACCAGCGCGGACGAGGCGCTCGACCGCCTGCGCACCGCGGCGCCGAACGGGGCTTTTGCGCTCAACCACCTGTTTCTCAAGCCCCAGGCCGGCCGAACCCCGCCTGGACCTGGGGTCAACGCCCGCACGCCTGCTTGTTCCTGCCGCATCGGCATGATCGACACCGGGGTCGCGCCGGCGCCCCTGCGCGGCGTTTCGGTGCGCCAGCGGGCTTTCGGCGGCCAGGCGGTGCGCCCCGACGGCCACGGCACCGCGGTCGCCTCGCTGATGTTCAGCCGTTCGGGCGATCGCAGCGAACTGTTCGTCGCCGACGTCTTCTCCGGGGTGGGGTCCACGACCGGGGCCGCATCGGCCATCGTGCGCGCGCTGGACTGGCTAGCCGGCCAGGGCGTGACCGTAATCAACATCAGCCTCGCCGGGCCGCCCAACCCCGTCGTCGAACGCATCATCGCCAAGCTGGCCGCCCGAGGCGTCGTCGTGGTGGCGGCGGCCGGCAATGACGGGCCGGCGGCGCCGCCGGCCTATCCGGCCGCCTATCCGGGGGTGCTGGCGGTGACCGCCGTGGACGCGGCCAACGCTGTCTACCGCTACGCCGGCCGCGGCGACCACATCGACTACGCCGCCCTCGGCGTCTCGGTGAACGCGGCGCGCGCAAACGGGAGCTATGCGCCCATCTCCGGCACCTCCTTCGCCAGCCCCGTGGTCGCCGCCCGGATTGCGCACGTCTATCGCACCCGCGATCCGGCGACCGCGAGGCAGGTGGTCCGCGACGTCTCGGTGCACGCCCGGGACCTCGGCGCCCCGGGCCGTGACCGGGTCTACGGGGACGGGCTCGTCGATCCGGGCGCCGAATGACCGTTCTGCTGGTCGCCTTCGCCGCCGCCCTCGTCCAGGCGGCCCCGCTGCCCGACTACGAGCGGGGCGACGCTTTCGTCTTCGACGACGGCCGGGTCGAGCGGGTGCGCGAAGTCGGCGATTCCAGCATCGAGTGGAGCGGCCTGTCGAACCGGCGCTGGCGGCGTGACGCCAACTTCGTGGTTCCGGTGCTGGCCTGGACCCTGGGCGAGCGCGAGGGTCGAAGGACCGTGTCGCCCGGCGCGGAACGCCTCTGGCCGCTGGCCCGGGGCAAGTCGGCGCGGTTTCGAGTCGTCACCGAGACCCGGACCCGGGGCGAGCAGACCTGGCGCAAGTCCGTGGCCCTGTGGACCTGCAGCACCGGCCAGATGCGCGCGGTCGTCACGCCCGCGGGCCAGTTCGACGCCTGGCCGGTGACGTGCGATCGCTATTCACCGTCGACCATGAAGCTGCTGGAGCAGTGGAGCTGGGACTACGCCCCGGACCTGGGTCACTACGTGCGGCGCACCGTGGTCGACTATCGCAAGGCGACGCGCGTCACGATCACCCTGTTCGCCGCCCTGCACGGACCCGCCGCCAGCACCGACCGGCTCGCGGCCCTGTCGCGGGCCGCAAAGGCTTCGGCGCCCCGCCGGGAATAAAGGCGCGGCCGCTTCCGTTGTCACTCCAGCCGGCGACAGATGGGCCGGGCAAGGGGAGACTTCCATGCGCATGAAATCCTTCGCCACCGCCAAGGGCGGCGGCTCCTCAGGACCGGTCGCCACCTCGGGGGACGACATCCTCAACGGCGGAACTGGCGCCGGCCTGATCAAGGCCCTGGGCGGCAACGACACCGTCCACGGCAATGACGGCAACGACAAGATCGAGGGCGGGTCGGGCAACGACAGCCTGTTCGGCGACCTCGGCAATGACGAGCTGCGCGGCGACTCCGGCAATGACGTGATGTCCGGCGGCGATGGCGTCGACAAGGTTCGCGGCGACGACGGCGACGACATCGTCCACGGCGACGCCGGCAACGATGAGGTGCGCGGCGACGCGGGCGCCGACACGGTCTATGGCGACGACGGCGCCGACAAGGTCTACGGCGACGCCGGGGCGGACCTTCTCTACGGCGGGACCGGCGCGGACACCATGCAGGGCGGCACGGAGAACGACCGCGTGTTCGGCGAGGCGGACAACGACAAGATCGAAGGCAACGACGGCGACGACTGGCTGGTCGGCGGCGACGGCCTCGACACGGTCAAGGGCGGCCTGGGCGCGGACACCTTTGTGCTGGGCGCCACCTCGGCCAGCAAGGACAAGATCGGCGACTTCGTCAGCGGCCTCGACCACATCGGCATCGACGCCGCCCTGTTCGGCGGCGGCCTTGTCGCCGGCCAGGCCCTGACCGCCGACCAGTTCGTGGCCAACAGCGCGCCGGTCGCGGCCACGGCCGGGATCGGGACCTTCCTCTACGATACCGACAACGGCGCCCTGTACTGGGACGCCGACGGCGCCGGCGGGGCGGCGGCGGTGCAGATCGCCACCCTGGACCTGCATCCCACGCTGACCGCGTCGGACTTCTTCATCTTCGGCGGCGGCTGAGCCGCGACCCGGTACGCCAAGGCAAGGGGCCCGCGCCGCGCCGGCGCGGGCCCTTTCCCTGTCCGCCGCCCGGGCCGCTCGCCCGGGCGCTTGTTAAACAGGCCCTCCGCCGCTACATCCCGCGCACCCCATTCCCGTCAGTTCAGACGCCTCGACCAGCGGACCCGCGCGCCCATGGCACAGCAGTACATTTTCTCCATGCAGGGCCTGACCAAGGCCTACCCCGGCGGCAAGAAGGTGTTCGAGAACATCTGGCTGTCCTTCTACCCCGACGCCAAGATCGGCGTCGTCGGCGTCAACGGGTCGGGCAAGTCGACGCTGCTCAAGATCATGGCCGGCATCGATAAGGAGTTCTCCGGCGAGGCGCGCGCCGCCGAGGGGACCAAGATGGGCTATCTGGAGCAGGAGCCCCAGCTCGACCCCAGCCTCGACGTCTGGGGCAACGTCATCGCCTGGTGCGAGGAGAAGAAGCTCTTCGACCGCTTCAACGCCGTCGCCGCCGAACTGGGCGAGAACTACACCGACGCGCTGATGGAGGAGATGACGGCGCTGCAGGAAAAGCTCGACGCCGGCGACCTGTGGGACATCGACAGCCGCATCGAGATGGCCATGGACGCGCTGCGCTGTCCGCCCAACGACGCCGACGTGACCAAGCTGTCGGGCGGTGAGCGCCGCCGCGTGGCGCTCGCCCGCCTGCTGCTCTCCAAGCCCGACATGCTGCTGCTCGACGAGCCCACCAACCACCTCGACGCCGAGAGCGTCGCCTGGCTGCAGCACCACCTCGAGGCCTTCCCCGGCTGCGTCATCCTCGTGACCCACGACCGCTACTTCCTCGACCAGGTCACCAAGTGGACGCTCGAGCTCGACCGCGGCAAGGGCATCCCCTACGAGGGCAACTACTCGTCCTGGCTCGAGCAGAAGGCCAAGCGCGTCCTGCAGGAAGAGCGCGAGGCCGAGGGCAAGGCCCGCTACATGCAGAAGGAACTGGAGTGGGTGCGCTCATCCCCCAGCGCCCGCCGCTCCAAGTCCAAGGCCCGCCTCGCCGCCTTCGAGGAACTGCAGAACCAGGCCGAGCGCGAGAAGCAGACCTACGCCCAGATCCAGATCCCGCCCGGCCCGCGTCTGGGCCACAACGTCATCGAGGCCCACGACCTGACCAAGGCCTATGGCGACAAGGTCCTGTTCAACGACATCGACTTCAAGCTGCCGCCCGGCGGCATCGTCGGCGTCATCGGCCCCAACGGCGCGGGCAAGTCGACGCTGTTCAAGCTGATCACCGGCCAGGAGCAGCCCGACGCCGGGACCATCAAGGTCGGCGAGACCGTCAAGCTGGCCTTCGTCGACCAGAGCCGCGACGACCTCGACGACAAGAAGACCGTCTGGGAAGAGATCTCCGGCGGCCTCGACGTCATGAAGGTGGGCGGCCGCGAGGTGAACTCCCGCGCCTACGTCGGCTCCTTCAACTTCAAGGGCGCCGACCAGCAGAAGAAGGTCGGCCTGCTCTCGGGCGGCGAGCGCAATCGCGTGCACCTGGCCAAGACCCTGGCCGCCGGCGGCAACGTCATCCTGCTCGACGAACCGACCAACGACCTCGACGTCGAAACCCTCCAGGCCCTCGAAGGCGCCCTGGAGGACTTCCCCGGCTGCGCCGTCGTCATCAGCCACGACCGCTGGTTCCTCGACCGCCTCGCCACCCACATCCTGGCCTTCGAAGGCGACAGCCACGTGGAATGGTTCGAGGGCAACTTCGAGGCGTACGAGGAGGACAAGAAGCGGCGGCTGGGGGCGGACAGCCTGATCCCGAAGCGCATCAAGTTCCAGAAATTCGGGAGGTAGGGGGCGGCCAGGCCGCGGCTCCTGGAATTTCCGAGCCCCCCCGCGAAGGCGGGGGGCCAGCCTGCGCCAGAAGTTTGGGAGGTAGGGGGGCGGGGGGCAAGGATGAGGCCTGGAACTTGATCCGGTGCGCCTCCTAGTCGCTTAACCGCCTCGAGTCGCAGTCGTCCGTGGGTTTGACCATGTTGCCCAGCCGTCGGGGCGTGAGTAGCGTGATAAGAGCGTGATCACAGCGAAGGCGAATTGGGAGGGATTCGACTCTCCAATGAGGGGGCATCGTGGACAAAGCTGAAAGGGAAAAGCTGAGCGAAAGCGACGTCTGCGATCTGTTTATAACGCCAGCGATCGTCAACGCAGGCTGGGATCAGCTGCGACAGGTCAGGCGTGAAGTAACGCTTACTCCTGGACCAGTTGTTGTTCGCGGAAATCTATCATCGAGAAACAAAAAGAAGCGCAAGTTCGCGGACTACGTTCTGTCTTGGCAGCCTGGCTTGCCGGTGGCGATTATTGAAGCGAAAGACAACAAGCACGGCGTAAGCGACGGCTTACAGCAAGCTTTGGGCTATGCTGAGATTCTGAACCTTCCGACAGCCTTCAGTTCCAACGGCGATGGCTTCGCTCAGCACAACCGCGCGGCCGCTGAGGGCGAAGATACAGAAACCGCCCTGCCCATGGATGGTTTCCTGCCTCCTCAGGAGCTTTATCTCCGCTACTGCCGCTTTCACGGGATCGCGCCAGAGCACGGGGCGCTGATCGAGCAGCCCTATTACGTCGACAGCGCCGGCAAAGAAGCGCGCTACTACCAGATCGATGCCATCAACCGGACCATCGAAGCCATTGCGAAGGGAGATCGTCGGATCTTGCTGGTCATGGCAACGGGCACCGGCAAGACCTACACTACTTTCCAGATCATCTGGAGGCTTTGGAAGGGCGGGCAAGCGAAGCGCGTGCTGTTTCTCGCCGACCGCAACATCCTCGTTGATCAAACACTGGTGAACGACTTCAAGCCGTTCGGCCAGCACATGACCAAGGTGCGCAACCGCAAGATCGATCCCGCATACGAAATTCACCTTGGTCTGTATCAGGCGCTGACCGGACCTCAAGAAACCGACAAGATATTCAAGTCGGTGTCGCGCGACTTCTTCGACCTCGTCATTGTGGATGAATGCCACCGCGGTAGTGCGGCGGAGGACAGCGCGTGGCGCGAAATCCTCGACTATTTCGAAGGCGCGATTCAGATCGGCATGACCGCCACGCCGAAGGAGACCGAGTACGTCTCTAACATCACCTACTTCGGCGAACCGGTTCACACCTACAGCTTGAAGCAGGGCATCGAGGATGGCTTTCTCGCGCCCTACAAGGTCATCCGCATCGACATCGACAAGGACTTGCTGGGCTGGACCCCGCCAGCGGGCATGAAGGACGATCTCGGCAACGAGGTTGAGCAGCGCGAATACAACCGCTTGGACATGGACAGGGTGCTTGTCCTCAACCAGCGCACCAGGCTGGTCGCGGAACGCGTCATGCGATTCCTCAACGCCACGGACCCCATGTCGAAAACGATCATCTTCTGCGAGGATATTGACCACGCCGAGCGGATGCGCGCCGCCATCGTGAATGCGGCCGGCAAGATTGCGCGCGACAACCCGCGCTACGTCATGCGGATCACTGGTGACAGCATCGAGGGCAAGGCACAGCTCGACAACTTCATCGACCCGGAGCAGCCCTTCCCCGTCATCGCCACGACGTCGCAGCTCTTGAGCACCGGCGTCGATGCCAAGACCTGTAAGCTGATCGTGCTCGATCGGACGATCACCTCCATGACGATGTTCAAGCAAATCATCGGCCGGGGCACCCGCATCGACGAGGATCACAACAAATATTTCTTCACGATCATGGACTTCAAGAAGGCGACCGAGCTGTTCCGCGATCCCGACTTCGACGGGGAGCCGGTGGTGATCTACGAGCCGGAGGACGATGACCCGCCGGTCCCGCCCGATCCCGACGATGGCGACCCTGGCGACGATGCCGATGACGAAGATGCCGGCGGCACGAAGCTGGTCGTGTCCGGCGTGCCTGTCCACATCATTGCCGAACGGATCGAATATGTCGGCAGCGACGGCAGCTTGATCACCGAAAGCTATCGCGAGTTCGCCAGGAAGGCGGTGTTGTCCGAATATCGCTCGCTGGATGAGTTCATCGCCAAATGGAATGCCAGCGACCGCAAGCAGGCGATCATTGCAGAGCTTGAAGAGCACGGTGTCGTCCTAGCCAATCTGCAAGCCGAAGTCGGCAAGGATGTGGGTGACTTCGATTTGCTCGCACATATCGCCTACGATCAGCCGCCACTCACCCGCCGGGAGCGCGCGAACAAGGTGCGCAAGCGCAACTATTTCGCCAAATATGGCGAGCAGGCGCGGGCGGTACTGGAAGCCTTGCTCGACAAGTATGCCGATGAAGGCATTGAAACCATCGAAGACACCAAGGTGCTTCGCCTGCGCCCGTTCGATGGTATCGGCACCCCCATTGAAATCATAAAGGGTGCCTTCGGCGGCAAGGAGGCTTACGACGCCGCGCTGACCGAGCTTGAAGCCCAAATTTACGGACGAGCGGCAAACGAATGAGCAATGTTTCAGGCGCGGTGAAGTCCATCCAGGACATCATGCGCAAGGATGTCGGCGTTGACGGCGATGCCCAGCGCATCAGCCAGATGGTCTGGATGATCTTCCTCAAAATCTATGACGACCGCGAGGAGGAGCTGGAACTGACCGAGCCTGAGTTCCGCTCGCCCATCCCGGAGGAGTTCCGCTGGCGCAATTGGGCCAAGGACCGCGAGGGCATCACCGGCGAGGCGCTGGTCAAGTTCGTCGATGAACTTTTCTTCGCCCTGAAGAACAGCCTGCCCGCCATCGGTGAGATCGGCAGGCGCGCCCAGGTTATCCGCGACGTGTTCGAGGATACCTACAACTACATGAAATCCGGCACGCTGATGCGGCAGGTGATCAACAAGATCAACGAGATCGACTTCAACAACACTCAAGACCGCCACACCTTTGGCGCGATCTACGAACAGATCTTGAAAGATCTGCAAAGCGCCGGGAACGCGGGTGAGTTCTACACCCCGCGCGCCGTCACTCGGTTCATGATCGACCGGCTGGCACCCAGGCTCGATGAAATCGTGCTCGATCCCGCCTGCGGCACCGGCGGCTTCCTGGCCTGCGCCATCGACCACAAGCGCCAGTTCGTGAAATCGCCGGAGGATGAGGCGACGCTGGTGGCCAGCCTGCGCGGGGTCGAGAAGAAGGCGCTGCCGTATATGCTGTGCGTCACCAATATGATCCTGCATGGCATCGACACGCCAGAGGGCATCCGCCACGGCAACACGCTGGAAAAACCTTATCGCGACTATGGCGATCGGGACCGTGTGCCGGTGATCGCGACCAACCCGCCCTTCGGCGGCATGGAGCAGGACGGGATCGAGAGTAATTTCCCCGCCCATCTCCGCACCCGCGAAACCGCTGACCTCTTCATGGCGCTGATTATCAAGCTGCTGCGCAATGGCGGACGCGCGGGCGTGGTGCTGCCCGATGGCTTCCTTTTCGGCGAAGGCGTGAAAGCCACGCTTAAGCGCACGCTGTTGGAGGAATGCAACCTCCACACCATCGTCCGTCTGCCCAATGGCGTGTTCAATCCCTACACCGGGATCAAGACCAACCTGCTGTTCTTTACCAAGGGTACGCCCACCAAGCACATCTGGTTCTATGAACACCCCTATCCGCCGGGCGTCACCAGCTACAACAAGTCGCGCCCGATGCAGTTCGAGGAGTTTGCGGCGGAGCGAGAATGGTGGGGCGATGAGGCGGACGGCTTCAAGGCGCGTGTCGAGACCGAACAGGCTTGGCGCGTCAGCGCCGAGGAGGTTGATGCATCGGGCTTCAATCTTGACCGCAAGAACCCGCATATGCCCGACCGGGAGAGCCATGACCCCGATGAGCTGCTGGCCCAGTATGCTACCCAACAGGGCGAGATTCAGGGTTTGCGCGACCGGTTGAAGACGATCCTCGCCGATGCGCTGGCGGCCGGCGAGCGGGCCGACGCATGAGCGACATTGCCGCGCTAGTCAGCGATCACCTCGACATCTGGACGTCGGCCGTCGAGCGCAAGAACGGCGGCGGTAAGCGGATGAGCCTCTACGGGGTCGAGCGGCTGCGGGCGCTGATCTTCGATCTCGCCGTGCGGGGAAAGTTGGTGCCCCAGGATACGAGCGACGGCGATGCGACTACCTTGCTAAAGTCGATCGCGAACGAAAGGCGCAATTACGTTCCAAGCCGTGGTTTGAAGGTGCCAAAGCTTTCCGAGCAGTCGCGTCGCGATCCGTTCGATCTTCCGGACAACTGGGCATGGACCACAGTGGGAATGACCGGCGTCATCTTCTCAGGTAACAGCATAAATGAAGACACTCGAGCGCGGCTAGCTTCGACAGAGGCAGGGCGTCCATTCGTTGCAACGAAAGATGTAGGCTATGGTGGAGATCCCATCACCTACGACACGGGCTTGCACGTATCCGAGCATGACCCCTCCTTCGTGTGGGCGCGTCCTGCAACAGTCTTCATATGTGCAGAAGGCGGTAGCGCCGGTCGAAAGATGGCGCTTTCAGACCGCGAGATTTGTTTCGGCAACAAGCTGATAGCGAACGAGACTTGGGGCGGAGTAGACCCGAGCTTTGTCCTTTTGGTGTATCGGTCTGACTTCTTCTATACCGCGTTTGCCCTTGAGATGACCGGCATTATTGGCGGCATATCGCGTGCGAAGTTTTTGGCCTTACCGTTTCCGCTCCCCCCCCTCGCCGAACAGCGCCGGATTGCGGCGAAAGTGCATGAGTTGATGACGCTGTGCGACGCGCTTGAGCGAGAGAGCGCGGCAGCGCTGACTGCGCATCAAACGCTGGTCGAAACCCTGCTCGCCACCGTCGCGAACAGCGCCGACGCGGCCGATCTCGCGACCCATTGGTCCTGCCTCCGAACCCATTTCGATACCCTCTTCACCACCGAAGCCAGCGTAGATTCCCTAGCTTCGGCGCTAGTCGAATTGGCACTGCGAGGCTTCTTGACGAATGGTTCGACCGCGCCAGCCACCCAAAAATCTCTCCTCGAGCTTCTCGTTTTCGGGCCAAAAAATGGATTCTCTCCGAGGTCTGTAGACCATGATACCGGAATAAAGAGTTTGTCTCTTTCTGCCACAACCCGTGGCCAATTTGATGAACGCCATTACAAGTACGTTGACATAGAGCGGCCAGAGGAAAGCTCGGAGCTTTGGATTAAGAATGGAGACTTGCTTGTACAGCGGGCCAACTCGATAGAGTATGTTGGTGTAGCGGCCCTGTACGAAGGGTCAGATAATTGCTTCATCTATCCTGATCTTATGATGAAAATCAGGTTTCGCGCCGACATCGTTCCGAAATATGCCGCGCTATGTCTGAACTCCGGACCGGTTCGCAGATACTTACGTTCACGTGCATCTGGCACGTCTGGCAGCATGCCCAAAATCAACCAGTCCACGCTTCTCAGCGTGACTATTCCTGTGCCAGACACACATGAACAGCTGCGCATCGTCGCTGCCGTCAACGCTCTAAAGTCTCTCTGCGATGAACTGAAAGCATGCATTGCCGATGCCGGGCAAACACAAATGCGCCTTGCCGACGCCATCGTCGAACGCGCTGCTGCCTAAGCCATGGCCACGGCACCCGCCCTGCTAAGTTGGTGCGAGGAAGACCGCCATCGCAAATACAGCGATCATCGCGACTTCAACGAGTGGTTTGATGGCGCGGAAGGAGTCGAAGCGCGAGAGTCTGCCAAGGTCGCTGGGCTAGCCAGCCCAAGCAAGGCCTTCTTCGTCGGCGACCGCGAGGGCTATGGCCTCGCCATCGAGGAATGGCGACAGAGGCAGCGAGCTCAGTGGTTGAGCCGCGAAATCCTCATCGAGCTATGCGCCGACGAGCACTGGGCCGACCGCAATGCCACGCGCTTCGATCAGCTTTGTGATCAGATCGCGCTCGACAATGTGGTGCCATTCATCGGTGCCGGGCTATCGCAGCCGGGCGGCTTCCCGACATGGAAGGACCATCTGCGCCAGCAAGGGCGCACCGCTGGGTTGCCGCATGATGATGTCGAGGCGATGCTTGCCGCCGGAGAGTACGAGAGCATCGTTCACGCCATCGAAGACAAGCTGGGACAGCCGGTCTTCAGGCAGGAATTGCGCGATGCCTTCGCCCGCAATGGCACCATCCCGCCTGCCGATTATCTGATCGCCGAGCTATTCTCCGATACGCTGATCACCACCAACTATGATCGCCTGCTCGAGCAGGCATTCGACGTCGGCGGCGGGAGACCGGTGCAGGTGTTGACGCCCGCGAGTATTCTCACGCCGCCCGATGCCGGAAGCGTGACGATACTCAAGTTGCACGGCGACATTGCCGCGCCCGGCGGGTGCATCCTCAGCCGCAACCAGTATGCCGCTGCCTATGGCGATGGTGCCATTGATCTGGGCCTGCCGATTCCGCAAGCGCTCGACTACTACTTCCGCAACTCGAGCCTGCTGTTCCTGGGGTGCAGTCTCAATCAGGATCGAACGGTTCAGGTCTTCGGGTCGATCATGGATCGCGCCCTGGCAGAATCGGCGGACCTGCCGCAGCACTTCGCCCTCGAGCAATCGCCAAGCGATGAGGCGGCCCTGATCGCGCGCAACGCGGCGCTGCTGCGCATCGGCGTCACCCCGATCTGGTTCCCGGCAGGCGCGTTCGAGTTCATCGAAGAAATTCTCCGACTTGCGCGAAATGAGATGCATTTTCGGCGTGAGTAGAACGTAAGCCGGCAAAGGGCGGCAATCGTCTGATGCGCAGCCGACTTCGGCGCCGCGCCCCCCAGCCTCGCCTCACCTCTTCCTCCCGCCGCCGCGTCTCCACCTCGCCCATCGGCCGCAGCATCTCGGCCACGCACCGTGGGTCGCCGTTCATGGCGTATTCGGCAACGCGGCGCGGGAAGGCTTCGGCTAAGGGCATAGCGCGGTGCTCGCCCGAGGTTCGCCTGGGGTTCGCCGGTTGCGCGCCCTGACTTGTTCCGCATGCGCGATCATGGTGTCTTGTCGGCGCTGGACCCGGGGTCCGGGAGGGGGGCGGAGTGATGAGCCGACGGATTGTTCTGCCGATCGATGACGAGCTGCGGTTCGCGCCCGCGTCGGGCCAGGCGTTGTCGCGCGCCTCGGGCGAGGGCGTCGCCAAGGTGTTCACCGGCGGGGCCGGGCCCACCATCCTCTTCGGCACCGACGGCGACGACACCATCTCCGATCCTTCGGGCGTCAACACGCTGAACGGCCTGGGCGGGTCCGACAAGATCACCGGCGGCAAGGACCAGGACACCCTGAACGGCGGCGAAGGGAACGACACCCTCAACGGTGGCAAGGGCGACGACGCCCTGCACGGCGACAACGGCGACGACGTGCTGATCGGCGGCGACGGGGCCGATTTCTATGACGGCGGGGCGGGGACCGACACGGCCGACTTCTCGACGGTGACCGTGGCCCTGACCATCGACCTCGATTTCGGCGGGGCCCAGAACACCGGCCAGGGGATGGACACCTTCAGCCAGGTCGAGGGGGTGAAGGGCGGCACGAAGAACGACACCCTGCTGGGCTCGATCGTGGACAACACCCTGGACGGCGGGGCGGGCGACGACGTGCTGAACGGCGGCGACGGCAACGACGTGCTGATCGGCGGCAAGGGGCGCGACACCCTGATCGGCGGCGCCGGCTTCGACATCGCCAGCTACGCCTTCTCGACCGCCAAGGTCTCGATCAACCTGGCCGGCGGGGCGAGCGGCGGCGACGCCGGCGGCGACAGCTTCAGCGGCATCGACCTGTTCGTCCTGTCCGCCTACGCCGACACCTTCGTGGGCTCGGCGGGCCTCGACCGGGTCTCCGGCGGCGCCGGCGCCGATGTGATCTCCGGGGGCGCGGGCAATGACTCCCTGGTGGGCGGCGAGGGGAACGACACGCTCAACGGCGGCGACGACGACGACGTGCTGGCGGGCGGGGCGGGGGCCGACACCCTGAACGGCGGCAGCGGCAACGACTACGTCACCTACAACGGCAGCTACCCCTCGGTGTCCATCAACCTGTCGACGGGGATCCACACCGGCGACGCCGCGGGCGACGTCTTCATCAGCATCGAAAACTTCCAGCTGAGCTTCGGCAACGACTCCTTCGTGGGCGCCGGTGGCAACGACGTGGTGGCGGGGACCGACGGCAACGACCAGCTGGTCGGCGGCGGCGGCGACGACATCCTGGACGGCGGAAACGACGGCGACTTCCTGGACGGGGGCGCCGACAACGACACCCTCTATGGCGCGGCGGGCGACGACACCCTGATCGGGGGCGCGGGGGCCGATACCTTCGACGGCGGCGACGGCCACGACACCGTTTCCTACGCCACCTCCGCCAACCAGGTGACGCTCGACCTCATCTACGGCGCCATCCTGCACAGCAACGTCGGCGACGCGGTCGGCGACACCTTCGCCAATGTCGAGGCCTATGTATTCAGCGCCTTCAATGACCAGTTCAGCGGCTCGATGGGTGACGATATCGCGAGCGGCATGGGCGGCGTCGACATCCTCGACGGGCGGGAAGGCAATGACACGCTTTCCGGCGACGACGGCGGCGATGTCCTGACGGGCGGGGCGGGTGACGACATCCTGTCCGGCGGGGCGGGCTCGGACTTCTTCCGGTTCATGACCGGGGCCACCGGGGCCGACACCATCACCGACTTCGAGAACGGCGTCGACCTCGTCAACTTCACCAACTACGCCGGCGTGACCGGGTTCAGCGATCTGGTGATCTCGACCAACGGGTCGGGATGGGCGGTGATCACCCTGCCGGACGGGGCGACCATCACCCTGACCGGCGTCACCGCGGCCCAGGTCGACGCCTCGGACTTCTACTTCCTGACCTTCTAGGGGCGGCCGGGAACGCTTTCCCTCCGTCGACGGATTTACTTGCGCCCTCGGCGGTCGTAACCGGGGGCCCGGGCCCGAATCCCGTGGAGATCCCCGATGCTGAACTGGTTCCAGGCGCTGCTGCCCAAGGAAGAGGCGTTCTTCGACCACTTCAACCAGCACGCCGAGATCCTCGTCGCCGGCGCCCAGGCGCTGCGCCGGCTGCTGGACGGGGGCGACCAGATCGAGGCCAACTGCCAGACGATCATGGCGCGCGAGGACGAGGCCGACGCCATCGCCCACCGGGTCATCCTGGCCGTGCGCAAGACCTTCATCACCCCCTTCGACCGCAGCGACATCCGCGATCTGATCAACTCGATGGACGACGCCATCGACCAGATGCAGAAGACGGCCAAGGCCATCCTGCTGTTCGAACAGCGCCAGTTTCCCGACGCGATGCGCGAGATGGGCGACGAGATCGTCGAGGCGGCGATCATCACCCAGCGCGCCGTCTCCATGCTCAAGGAGATCAACCGCAACGCCGCCGAGCTGGGCGAGCTGACCCACCGGGTGACGGACCTCGAGGATCGCTCCGACCGCATCTACGACGCGGGCATGAAGGCGCTGGTGAAGGGGACTAAGCAGGAGCCCATGGCCTACATCGCCGGGGCCGAGATCTATGACCACCTCGAGAAGGTCATGGACCGCTTCGAGGACGTGTCGGACCGCATCAGCGGCATCCTGACCGAAAACCTCTAGGAGCGCCGGGCGGTGGACGGCTCCTTCTTGGTCCTGGTGTTCCTGATCGGCGTGGCCTTGGCGTTCGATTTCATGAACGGCCTGCACGACGCCGCCAATTCGATCGCCACCATCGTCTCCACGCGGGTGCTCAAGCCCCACCTGGCGGTGCTGTGGGCGGGCTTCTTCAACTTCATAGCCTTCCTGTTCTTCGGCACAGCTGTGGCCAAGACCGTTGGATCCGGGATCATCGCGCCCGAGGCGATCGACAACGCGGTGATCTTCGGCGCGCTGATGGGGGCCATCGTCTGGAACGTCGTCACCTGGCTGGGCGGGATTCCGTCCTCCAGCTCGCACGCCCTGGTGGGCGGCCTGATCGGGGCGGGCGTGGCCAAGGCGGGCCTGGGCGTGGTGGTGATGAAGGGCGTGATCAAGACCGGCACCGCGATCTTCCTGTCGCCGGCGGTGGGCTTTGGACTGGCGCTGCTGCTGGTGCTCATCGTCTCCTGGTTGTTCGTGCGCGCGCGGCCCAACTTCGCCGACTCCGTTTTCCGCAAGCTGCAGTTCGTCTCGGCCTCGCTCTACTCGCTTGGCCATGGCGGCAATGACGCCCAGAAGACCATGGGGATCGTCGCGGCGCTGCTGTTCGCCCACGCCCAGGCCAACGGCGCCAAGGGCGGCGACCTGACCATCCCGCTCTGGGTGGTGCTGAGCTGCCAGGCGGCCATGGGGCTGGGCACGCTGATGGGCGGCTGGCGCATCGTGAAGACCATGGGCTCCAAGATCACCAAGCTGTCGCCGATGCAGGGCTTCTGCGCCGAGACCGGCGGCGCCATCACCCTGTTCCTGGCCACCCACCTGGGGGTGCCGGTCTCCACTACCCACACCATCACAGGCGCCATCATCGGCGTGGGTTCGGCGCGGCGGGTGTCGGCAGTGCGCTGGGGGGTCGCCCAGTCGATCGTCGTCGCCTGGTTCATCACCATCCCGGCCGCGGCCCTGGTCGGCGCCGTCTTCTTCTGGCTCTGGAAGGCGGTCGCAGGTTGACCAAGCGGCGGGAGCGCAAGGTCCAGTACGCCGCCCTGCCGTTTCGGCCGGGAGCCCACGGGATCGAAGTGCTGCTGATCACCTCGCGCGAAACGCGCCGCTGGGTGATCCCCAAGGGCTGGCCCATGAAGGGCAAGACGCCCCACGAGGCCGCCGCCGTCGAGGCCCACGAGGAAGCCGGCCTGGACGGCGACATCTCGCCCCAGTCGGTCGGCTCCTATCGCTACGCCAAGCGTCTGAAGTCGGGCAAGGACCGGCTGGTGCAGGTGCAGGTTTTCCCGCTGCGGGTGACGTTCGAAGGCGATGACTGGCCCGAGAAGGAGCAGCGGGTGCGCCGCTGGGGACCGCCGGCCGAGGCGGCCGCCCTGGTGGTGGAGCCGGAACTGAAGGCGCTGATCATGGCCTTCGGGCGCGTGCCGCTTGACGCGGACCGTCCCGGCGAGCCTATCCAGAGATCATGAGCGAAAAGCCCGGCATCCTGATCATGCAGCGGCACCTGGCGCCGCTGACCGCCTTCCTCGAGAGCGCCTATACGGTGCACCGTTTCTGGGAAGGCCCGCCGGTCGAGGCGGCGGACACCATCGGCGCAATCGTCGTGGCCGGTGAGTTCGAGCTCGACAAGCGACTGATCGCGAGCCTGCCGAACCTCGGCCTGATCGCCTGCTTCACCTCGGGATACGATGGCATCGACGTCGCCTGGGCCCGGGCCCGCGGCCTCGGCGTGACCCATGCTCCGGCCGTGAATCACGAGGACGTCGCCGACCATGCGCTGGGCCTGATCCTGGGCGCGCGGCGTCAGATCGTCAGCGGCGACCGCCAGGTGCGCGGCGGCGACTGGGCCCTGGAGACCCGCACCATCACCCGCTCCATGCACCGCCAGAAGCTGGGCGTGGTGGGACTGGGATTGATCGGCCAGGCCCTGGCCCGGCGGGCCGAGGCCTGCCGCATGGACGTCGCCTGGTGGGGGCCCAATCCCAAGCCGGACGCCGCCTGGCCCAGGGTCGACGACCTCGTCCAACTGGCCCGCGAAAGCGATATCCTCGCCGTCACCTGCCGCGCCGACGAGAGCAATCGCGGGCTGATCTCGGGCGCGGTCCTCGAGGCGCTCGGCCCCGAAGGGTTGCTGGTCAATGTCTCACGCGGCCAGGTCGTGGACGAGGACGCCCTTATCGCTGCCCTGCGCGCGGGCAAGCTCGGGTCGGCGGCGCTGGACGTCTTCGTGGAGGAGCCGACGCCGGCGGCCCGCTGGACCGACGTGCCCAATACGGTGCTGACGCCGCACACGGGGGGCGCGACCAACGAGGCGGTGCAGGGCATGCTGGGCCTGCTGATGGCCAACCTCGCCGCCCACTTCGCGGGCGAACCGCTGCGGACGCCGGTCGCCGAATAGGCGCTTCGGCTTGCGCGCCCGCGGCGGACCACGCCATTCTGCCGCCATGGACAGGTTGCTGAAGCTGCTGCTGGGCCTGCAGGCCCTGATCCTCATCCTGGCCGCGGCCGCCCACATGGGGTTGCCGGTGCCCTGGCTGGCCGGGCCCCGGGTCATCACCGCCGCTGTGGCAGAGGGGATCGGCGGCCTCGCGATCCTCTACGCTTCGCTGCACGGCGGCGCCCGCACAGCCTTCGTCTGCCAAGCCATCGCCCTGACCGGCGCGCTGTTGAGCCTCGCGGCCATCTCGCAATCGGGCGCGCCGCGTTATGTGATCACCGACCTCGGCCAGGTCATGCTGCTGGCGGCGCTTGCTGCGGGCCTGGTGATCTCGGACCGCGGAGCGCGGTCCTAACCCTACTCGGCGACGCTGGCGGGGAATTGCGCGCGGCGGCAGTCGGTGGCGTTGCTGTCCTTCAGGTAGACCCCGTTGAACTTGAAGCGGTACTTCGACCCCGGTGCATAAATGCCCAACTTGACCACCTGATAGGCGCTGTTCGGAGGCGCGGTCACCACGGAGACGCGGCGCGGCACATAGACCCACTCCTCGTCGTAGACCTCGAAGCGGAAGCAATAGGTTTCGGCCGAACGGTTCACCAGCCGCACGTCGTCCTCGACCCGGCCCGACGGCAGGTGGTTGGGCGTCAGCACCAGCACGATCTTGGGATCGCCGTGCACATTGATCATCTTCAGTCCCGCCGCCGCGATCGCAGGCGACACGGCGGCGAGGGTGGCGGCCGCCGCTGCGGCGGCGGGCAGGGTCCAGCGGGCCATCCTGATGCTCCCAGCTCAATCAACCAATGATCGGCGAAGCGAGAAATCTGTCAATCTCAGGCTTGCCATAAAGACATAAAGATATCTTTATATGCGATATGAACCTGAGCGCAGACGAGGCGGTTGACGTGCTGCGGGCGGCCGGCGAGCCGACCCGCCTGCGCATTCTTGCGCTGCTCGCCCTCGAGGAGCTCTCGGTCATGGAGCTGTCGCGCATCCTCGACCAGAGCCAGCCCCGGGTGTCTCGCCACCTCAAGCTGATGAGCGAGGCGGGCCTGATCGAGCGCTTCCCGGACGGGGCCTGGGTCTTCTACCGCCTTCCCACGGAGGGCGCGCGGCGCAAGCTGGCCGATGCGGTCCTGGACCTGCTGGGCGAGCCGGGTGAGGCGGACCGTGACTTCCAGCGGCTGCAGGCGGTGCGCGACGAGCGGGAGACCACGGCGGCCGCCTACTTCGAGCGCATCGCCCCGCGCTGGGACGAAATCCGCTCCCTCTACGCTCCCGAAACCAGCGTCGAAGCCGCGGTGGAGCGGGCGGCCGGACCGGGACCGTTCGAACGGGTGGTCGACCTCGGCACCGGCTCGGGTCGCATGCTCACCCTGCTCGGGCGGAAGGCCAAGATGTCGATCGGTCTGGATCTGTCCCAGCAGATGCTCAACATCGCCCGCTCCAATGTCACCCGCGCGGGGCTGGAGAAGGTCGAGCTGCGCCACGGCGACATCTTCGCCACGCGGCTCCCCGCCCAGTCGGCGGACCTCGTCGTGGTGCACCAGGTGCTGCACTACCTGAGCGACCCGGCGGCGGCGGTGGCTGAAGCCGCACGCCTCGTGGCGATCGGCGGACGGCTGCTGATCGTGGACTTCGCGCCGCACGCCCTGGAGTTCCTGCGCAGCGAGCACCAGCATCGACGCCTCGGCTTCTCCGACGACGAGATGGCTCGATGGCTCGACGAAGCCGGCCTGAAGTGCGCCGAGCCCATCACCCTGGCCCCGGACAAGGAAGGCCTGACGGTGAAGGTCTGGACGGGACAACGCGACCGCCAGGTCCGGCGGGACGCCGCGTGAAGGCCCGGTCATGAGTCTCGCCGCCGCCCGCGCCATGCTGCTGTCGCCGCTGGGTCCGATCGCCCGGGCCGGCGGGCGCGAGCATCCGGACCTGAATGTCTCGTTCGAGTTCTTTCCGCCGAAGACCGAAGAGGCCGAGGCCAACCTGTGGAGCTCGATCCGTCGTCTTGCGCCGCTGCAACCCAGCTTCGTGTCCGTGACCTATGGCGCGGGAGGATCCACGCGTGAGCGGACCCACCGCACGATCCGCCGCATCCTCGACGAGACCAACCTCAGTCCGGCAGCCCATCTGACCTGCGTCGAGGCGTCGAAAGGCGAGATCGGCGACATACTGGACGCCTACTGGGACGCAGGCGTCCGGCATCTGGTCGCCCTGCGCGGCGATCCGCCCGGCGGCCTTGGCGGTCCCTACATTCCCCAGCCGGATGGCTACGCCAACGCCACGGAACTGGCCGCGGCTGCGGCCGCGCGCCACCCGTTCGAGATCAGCGTCGGCGTCTATCCCGAAAAGCATCCCGAAAGCCCCTCCCTCGATCATGATATCGACGTGCTGAAGGCCAAGGTCGACGCGGGCGCAACCCGGGCGATCACCCAGTTCTTCTTCGACATTGACGCCTTCCTGGCGTTCGTCGACCGGGCGCGATCGCGCGGCGTGACCATCCCGATTGTGCCGGGGGTCATGCCGGTGACGAACTTCAACGGTCTGAAGCGCATGGCCACGACCTGCCAGTGTCGGGTGCCGGACTGGCTCTCCAACCTGTTCGAGGGTCTGGACCAGGACCCCGATACGCGGCGGCTGATCGCCAGCTCGGTCGCGGCCGAGATGTGCGCCAGGCTCGAAGAGGAAGGATTCAAGGACTTCCACTTCTACACCCTCAACCGTGCCGACCTGGTCTACGCCATCTGCCGCGTGCTGGGACTGCGGGAGCAGGCCGAGGGGCAGGGCGCATGAGCCGTGATCGATCCCTTCTCCCGCAAGGGGAGAGGTCATGAATCGGGCCGGACGCATCGCGGCCCTGAAGGCCGCCGCCCGCGAGCGCATCCTGATCCTGGACGGATCCTGGGGCGTGTTCATCCAGTCCAAGGGCCTGACCGAGGACGACTTCCGCGGCCAGCGCTTCGCCACCCACAACCACCCGCTGAGGGGCGACTATGACGTGCTCTGCCTGACCCGGCCCGACATCGTCACCGAAGTCCACGACGCCTACTTCGCCGTCGGCGCCGACATCGGCGAGACCAACACCTTCACCGCCACGGCCATCGCCCAGGCCGACTACGGCCTGGAGAGCGCGGTCCACGACATCAACTACGAGGCCGCCCGCCTGGCCCGCGAGAGCGCGGACCGCTGGACCGCCAAGACCCCGGACAAGCCCCGCTTCGTCGCCGGCGCCATCGGCCCGCTCAACAAGACCTTGTCGATAAGCCCCGACGTGAACGACCCCGGCGCGCGCGGCGTCACCTGGGACGAGGTTTATTCGAGTTACCGTGAGCAGGTCCGTGCCCTGCACGAGGGCGGCGTCGACCTGTTTCTCGTCGAGACCATCTTCGACACCTTGAACTGCAAGGCCGCCATCAAGGCCATCCTCGACCTGGAGGACGATGGCTACGAGCCGCTGCCCATCTGGATATCCGGCACGGTTACTGACCGCTCGGGCCGTACCCTGTCGGGCCAGACCGTGGAGGCCTTCTGGAACTCTGTCGCTCACGCCAAGCCGTTCGCGGTGGGGCTGAACTGCGCGCTCGGCGCCGACATCATGCGCCCCTACATCGCCGACCTGGCCCGCGTCGCCGACACCCTCGTGGCCGCCTATCCCAACGCCGGACTGCCCAACGCCATGGGCGGCTATGACGAGACTCCGGACCAGACCAGCGGCATGCTGGGCGAGTGGGCCAGGTCCGGCCTGGTCAACATTCTCGGCGGCTGCTGCGGCACCACCCCGGACCACATCCGCCGGATCGCCGAAGCCGCCGCCGGCGTGACGCCGCGCCAGGTTCCGGAACGGCCCAAGGCGATGCGCCTGTCCGGGCTGGAGCCGTTCGAGTTGGCCGGCTGATGCGGCCCATCTTCGTCAATGTCGGGGAGCGGACCAACGTCACTGGCTCGGCCAAGTTCAGGAAGCTGGTCGAGCAGGGCGATTATGCCGCCGCCCTGTCCGTCGCCCGCCAGCAGGTCGAGGCCGGGGCGCAGGTCATCGACGTGAACATGGACGAGGGCCTGCTCGACTCCAAGCAGGCCATGGTCACCTTCCTCAACCTGATCGCCGCCGAGCCCGACATCGCCCGCGTGCCGATCATGATCGATAGCTCCAAGTGGGAGGTGATCGAGGCGGGCCTGCAGTGCGTGCAGGGCAAGGCCATCGTCAATTCCATCAGCCTGAAGGAAGGCGAGGGGCCCTTCGTCGAGCAGGCCCGCAAATGCCTGCGCTACGGCGCAGCGGTGGTGGTGATGGCTTTCGACGAGCAAGGTCAGGCCGACACCGCCGACCGCAAGGTCGAAATCTGCCGCCGCGCCTACGACCTCCTGACGGAGGAAGTCGGATTTCCGGCCGAGGACATCATCTTCGATCCGAACATCTTCGCGGTCGCGACGGGCATCGCCGAGCACGACAACTACGCGGTCGATTTCATCCGGGCGACCGAGCGCATCAAGCAGACCTTGCCCTACGCCCGAGTGTCCGGCGGCGTTTCAAACGTGTCGTTCAGCTTCCGCGGCAATGAGCCCGTGCGCCGCGCAATCCACTCGGTGTTTCTCTACCACGCCATCAACGCGGGGATGGATCTGGGCATCGTCAATGCGGGCGACCTGCCGGTCTACGACGAGATCGATCCCGAACTTCGCGAGGCCGTCGAGGACGTCATCCTGAACCGGCGTGCGCCGGGCAAGCCGGATCCCACGGAGCGCCTCGTCGAAATCGCGCCGCGCTACAAGGGCGAGAAGGGGCAAGTCCAGACAGCCGATCTGCGCTGGCGCGATCAACCTGTCGCCCAGCGACTTAAACATGCCCTGGTCCATGGTGTCGGCGACTACGTCGTCGAGGACACAGAGGAGGCGCGCCTCCAGTTCGAGCGTCCGCTCCACGTCATCGAGGGCCCGCTGATGGACGGCATGAACGTCGTCGGCGACCTGTTCGGGGCCGGGAAGATGTTCCTCCCGCAGGTGGTCAAGTCGGCCCGGGTGATGAAGCAGGCGGTGGCCCACCTGACCCCCTTCATGGAGGCCGAGAAGGCCGGCCAGGAGCGCCAGTCCGCCGGCAAGATCGTCATGGCGACGGTCAAGGGCGACGTGCACGACATCGGCAAGAACATCGTCGGCGTCGTGCTGCAGTGCAACAACTACGAGGTGGTCGATCTGGGCGTCATGGTTCCGGCCGACCGCATCCTGGACGCGGCCGTTGAGCACAAGGCAGACATCGTCGGCCTGTCCGGCCTGATCACGCCGTCGCTCGATGAGATGGTCTTCGTGGCGGGCGAGATGGAGCGCCGGGGCCTCGACCTGCCCCTGCTCATCGGCGGCGCCACCACCAGCCGCACCCACACCGCGGTGCGCATTGAGCCTGCCTACCGTCGCGGGCCGGTCACCTACGTCACCGACGCCAGCCGCGCCGTGGGGGTGGTCAGTCAATTGCTCAGTCCGACGGACCGCGACGCCTTCGTGGCGCAGACGCGATCGGAATACGTGCGTGTCCGGGAGAGCTATGCGCGCGGACCCTCGAAGCCGCGCGCGACCCTGAACGAGGCGCGGGCCAACCGACTCCGCCTCGACTGGGTCGGCTACACGCCCCCGCGACCGACCTTCACCGGCGTGCGGGCGTTCGGGCCGTACGACCTGACCGAGATCGCCGCCAATATTGACTGGACTCCGTTCTTCGCCAGTTGGGAGCTGGTCGGCCGCTATCCGCAGATTCTCGAGGACGAGGTGGTCGGCGAGGCCGCCAGACCGCTCTTTGCCGACGCCCAGGCGATGCTGCGCAGGATCATCGACGAAGGCTGGTTCGAGGCCCGGGGCGTGGTCGGTTTCTGGCCGGCTCAGGCCGACGGGGACGATATTGTGCTGTTCACCGATGAGAGCCGCTCCGTCGAGCGCGCACGCCTGCACACCCTGCGCCAGCAGATGGCCAAGGGAGAGGGCAAGCCCAATACGGCGCTCTCGGATTTCATTGCGCCCCTGGGGGGCGCGAACGACTGGGTCGGGGGCTTCGCGGTGACGGCTGGTCTTGGCGAACAGGCCGTAGCGGCGCGCTTCAAGGCTGCCGGCGACGACTATTCCGCCATCCTCGCGGCGGCGCTGGCCGACCGGCTGGCCGAGGCCTTCGCCGAGACACTGCACCGGCGCGTCAGGACGGAGCTCTGGGGCTATGCGCCCGGTGAGGCGCTGTCGGTCGATGACCTGATTGCCGAACGCTATCGCGGCGTCCGCCCGGCGCCCGGCTACCCCGCCCAGCCGGACCACACCGAAAAGGCCACGCTGTTCTCGCTGCTCGAGGCCCAGGCGAACACCGGCATCGGGCTTACTGAGAGTTTCGCCATGACGCCGCCGTCCTCCGTAAGCGGCCTCTATTTCAGTCATCCCGAGAGTCACTACTTCGGCGTCGGACGCATCGCCCGCGACCAGGTGGAAGACTACGCCGGCCGCAAGGGCTGGGACCTGGGGACCGCGGAGCGCTGGCTGGCGCCGATTCTGGACTACGACCCGCTCGCCGAGCGAGGCGCGGCGGCGTAGGGGGCGGCGCGAAATCGCCGTGGCGGCGTCAATGCTCGTCCGAAAGGTGAATTCGTGCCGTCCGCGTCAGCGGCAGGGGTAGTTTTCCTGCATGGTCACCAGGACGATATCGGCCGCCGGATAGCTCCGTTTGTCCGGGTGAGCGTTCATCTGGGCGACTGTGAGGTCGATCAGCCGCCCGAGAGCGACCTGATTGGCGGGGATGCAGACGGTGCTGGGCATCCCCATGCGTTTCGTCGCCTGCTGGAATTCGGACATGGTGTCCACCGCGCCGAGCAGATAGCCGCCGCAGAGGTAGAAGTCCGGCGATTCCTCTGGCGCCGTGCAGTAGGCGTAGAGCTGATTGCCGTCGAGGTAGGCCCAGTCGTCGACCGTGGATTTCGCCCCCGCCGAAGAGGCCGCGCAGGCCAGGAGTAAGGCCGCGGCTGCGCCGGATACGAGCTTCATGATGTCCCCCCGTGAAGTCCCGGGGACAACCTAGTCCAATAGCGGCTGATCAAAAAATCCGGGCTGGTCGGGCCCTACTCGCGCCGGCCCCACGGGAACAGGCGTCCCTTGCGCGGCATGTGCACGACCTTCCCGTCGGACGCCGTGCGGCTGTCGGCTGCGGGCGTCGGCGCAGGGGCCGGCTCGGCGGCGGCCACGGTCGCCGGCGCTGCTTCGGCGGGCGTGGACTCATCGGGCATCACCGTGGCGCCGCCTGCGGGCGTAGCGTCGGCGGCGCTCTCGGTGGCCGGCGTTTCCGAGGTCATCCAGGTCTGGCCGACCGGGCCGGCGGCCGACAGGGGCTCCGCCGTCGAGGACGGGGCGGGCGAGGCGGCCGCGGGCGCCGCGGCGGGAGCCTGGGCCACGCCGGTTCCGACGGCCTCGAGGTCGTCGTTGCCGGGCGCCATCTGGAAGATGTCGTCGCGTTTGGCCACTCTCTTGGCGGCGTGCTCGCAGCGCCCGGGCAGTTGCCAGGCCAGATAGGTGTCGGCGCCCAGCTGGAGGTCTGCGCCCATCGCGGTGTTCCAGTTGGCGCGGGCCGCGTGGCGGATCGCCTGGGCCGCGTCGAGTTCGGCTTCCGAGCGTCCCTTCTTGCCGATCTGCAACGCCTGTTCGTAGCCCCGCAGGTAGGCGTTTCCGATCTTCTGCTGCGCCTCGTCCAGGGGCAGGACCGACTGCACGTGCTCGGCCAGCGCCATGTGGCCCTCAAGCACGCCCTGGCACCAGGCCACGAAATTGTAGTCGTCACGGGGCGCCCCGTCCGGCGTGTACTCGGCGGTGCCGGGCTGGTTCGAAGGATCGGGCGCGGCCTGGACCGGCAGGGCGGACGCGGCCGCCAGCGCGGCGGCGAGAAGGAAGGTCGGAAGCCTCACGGGCAGATCCCCACTTAGATGTGGCCCGCCCGGGGCGGACTCGAACCGGTACTTGAGCGCGAAAGATAACCCGGACCGCGCCGGGCCGCCACTCCGCGGGCCAGCTCCTGCCACGCGAAACGGGTCACTTTGAGGCCCGATTCCTGTTATGCACTGGGCGCATGGGGTTCTGGAACCGGATAGCCGGCCGCGCCGCAAAGGGCGTCGACGCCGCCGAGTGCGCGCAATGCCCGCCAGGCTTGCCAGGCGAGGACCCTGCGTTCTCGACCGCCGTGACGGCGCTGGGCGCCAAACTGGCCAAGGCCGACGGCCGCGCGGACGCCAGCGAGTACGAAGCCTTCGCCGAGGTGTTCCAGCCTGATCCGGCCAGCCAGCGCAACGTGCAGCGTCTGTACGAACTGGCCCGCCAGACCACCCACGGCTACGAGAGCTACGCCAAGCGCCTGGCCAAGCGGTACGCGGCCTGCCCGCAGCTGCTGGAGGACGTGCTGGACGGCCTGTTCTACATCGCCGTCGCCGACGGCCAGGTGACGGCCGAGGAGCTCGACTACCTTGAGCGCGTCTCGGGGCTGCTGGGGCATTCGCCCATGACCTACCGGCGCATCAAGGCCACCTACGTCGGCGCGGCGGCGGACGATCCCTACGTGATCCTGGGGGTTCGGCCCGACGTGGCGGACGAGGACCTGCGCGCGGCGCGCAAGGCGCTCCTGGAGGAGTTCCATCCTGACCGGGTGCGGGCCCGCGGCCTGCCGGAGGAGTTCATCGAGGTCTTCACCGCCAAGGCGGCGGCGGTGAACAAGGCGTTCGACGACGCCATGGGCGAGCGGCGCGAATGGGCCGGCCAGGTGATCTGAGCGCCGGCGACGCACCCGTTCACGGCGCTTTCAGTTGACGGGGCCTCCAAGGCCCCCGACAGTGCAGGCGTCCGCCAGAACCGGCGGACTTGAGGTGAGTGATGAACGCTTTCACGCGCATCCCCCTGGGACACCAGCCGACGCCGCCGCGGGGCCGCGGATTCGCCGGCATGGTCTCGGGATTCCTAGGCGGTGTAACGGCGGCGGTGGCCATGGTCATCGGGGCGGTGCTGGCGGTGATCGCCGCGGCGGCGGTGGCGTTCCTGGCCGTGGTGGGATCGGTGCTGGTGTTCCTGACCGGGCTGGTGCTGCGCACCCGGCGGCGGACGCGGGCGACCGATGACCCGCAGATCCTCGAGGCGCGCAAGGTCGGCCACGCCTGGGTCGCCTATGGCTGGGACCAGCCGGCGCGCTAGTGAGCCTTCGCGAGATTATCGAGGCGCCGTCTCCCAATTTCGACGAGCGATCCGGTCCGCCCGACCTGCTGGTGCTGCACTACACAGGCATGCGCAGCGGCGAGGAAGCCCTTGCGCGGCTTAGGGATCCGGAGGCCAAGGTCAGCGCCCACTACCTCGTCGAGGAGGACGGTCGAGTGTTCCGTCTGGTGCCGGAGGAGCGGCGGGCCTGGCATGCGGGCAAGTCGTTCTGGAAGGGCGAGACGAACGTCAACGCCCGCTCGGTCGGCGTCGAGATCGTGAACCCCGGGCACGCCTTCGGTTACCGCGAATTTCCCGACGCCCAGATCGCCTCGGTCATTGATTTGATTGCGGATATCCGGTCCCGCTGGACGATTGAGAATGCCCGCATTCTGGGCCATTCGGACGTGGCGCCGGACCGCAAGGAGGACCCCGGCGAACTGTTCCCCTGGAAGCGGTTGGCGGAGGCGGGGCATGGGCTCTGGTTCGAGCCGGTCCCGGCGCCGGGCCCGGCGCTGCAGGAAGGGGACACGGGCGTGGGGGTGTTCGCGCTCCAGGCCGGGTTGCACCGCCTGGGATATGAGCCTTTGCCATCAGGGACTTACGACGCCGAAACGGCGACCGTGGTGCGCGCCTTCCAGCGGCACTGGCGGCCCGAGCGGGTGGACGGCGTCGCGGACGGAGAGACGCGGGCGCGGCTCATGGGGCTGCTGCAGCTGGCCTCGGCGGAGAGCCTGACGGGCGTGCTGGAGGGCTGATTTGCCTTTCGCCTTCCCTTGAGTCACAAGGGTTTTGGATCAGACGGCCGGGCGGTCGCGGCGGGCTTCGGCCTGTCGAGGAAAGTCCGGGCTCCACGGCGAAAAGGCGGCGGGTAACGCCCGCCCGGGGTGACCCGAGGGATAGCGCCACAGAAAGCAAACCGCCCCGAAAGCCCTTGTGGCTCAAAGGGTAAGGGTGAAAGGGTGGGGTAAGAGCCCACCGGGCCGCTGGCAACAGGGGCCGCATGGCAAGCCCCGCCTGGAGCAAGACCGAATAGGGACGCCGCGCCGCGCAAGCGGCAGGGCTCGCCGGCCCGAGGCGTCCGGGTAGGTCGCGAGAACCGTCCAGCGATGGGCGGTCCAGAGGAATGACCGTCACGGGCCGCAAGGCCTTCGACAGAACCCGGCTTACAGGCCGTCTGATCCTTTGTCCTCAAGGGATTGCGATAGTATGCCCTGATCCGGGGCCGACCGGCGAGGCCCGAATTTCGCGCGGAATTCGGGGCATTCTCCGGTCGGGTGGATACGACGTCCGGTCGCCGGGATTCGATCGCCGGCTGGTCAAGTGCGGGCGCCGGCCGGCCCACTCGCATTTCCGGGCTCCGAGCGGCGCGCCGAAAGAGTTCGCTTGCACCGTGCCGGATCAGTCGACGGACGTCGCGGGGTCCGGCTCCGCCGTTAACCAATCTGAACAGATTGGCGCGCGATTCTGTCCACAGCCTGTGAATACTCTCGATGTTCCGCAAACGTTCGCGGAATTACAGTGTTGAGCGCGTCACAACGCCGCCAGCAGGGTTAAAATGGCAGTAGGTGTCATTGCAGCCCATTTCATCCCGTGTTAACCCAATTGCTCAGGTCAGGGTTATCGGGGGCGGATCCGGTCAGGTCCGAAGGCAAGTGTTCCTCTCGACGTTCGAGAAGCAGCTCGACGCGAAGCGGCGCATCGTTGTGCCGCAGGAATATCGTGCGGCCGCCGCCTCCTCGTTCGACGGCGTGTTCTGTTTCCCCTCCATCGAGGCCGACTGCCTGGAAGGCGGCGGCAAGGCGCTGTTCGACCGCTACGTCGGCATGATCGAGGAGCTCGATTTCGGCGACCCGCTGCGCACCCAGCTCGAGACGGTGGTCTACGGCGGCATGCACCAGCTGGCCTTCGATTCCGCGGGTCGCATCGTGCTGCCCGAGGCGTTGTGCGAAGCGTTCGAGTTGACCGACTGGGTCGCCATCGTCGGGCTCAAGGACCGCTTCCAGATCTGGAACCGCGACCGCTTCCGGGCCTGGCGCGAAACGCAGCGCGCCGCCGCCCGCGCCGGCCTCGCCGAGCTGCGCACCCGCCAGCGTTCGGCCCGCGCGGAGCAGGGCGGATGAGCGGGGTCGGGGCGTCCGTGGCGCATGTCTCCGTCCTGCTGGACGAGGTGGTCGAGGCGATCGATCCCCGGGCGGGCGACACCGTCATCGACGGCACCTTCGGCGCGGGCGGCTACTCGCGCGCCTTTCTCGAGCGGGGCGCGGCCGTGATCGGCCTGGATCGCGACCCGCGCGTGCGGCCCCACGCCGAAGCCCTGCTGGCGCGCTTTCCCGACCGCTTCCAGCTTGTGCCCACGCGGTTCTCGCGGATGGACGAGGCGCTGGAGGATCTGGGCCGGAGCCATGTCGAGGCCGTGGCCCTGGATATCGGCGTCTCCTCCATGCAGCTGGACGAGGGCGAGCGGGGCTTTTCGTTCATGCGCGACGGTCCCCTGGATATGCGCATGGGGGCCGACGGCCCCACCGCCGCGGACCTCGTCAACGAGACGCCCGAGAACGACCTGTCGCGGATGTTCTGGAAGTACGGCGAGGAGAAGGCCTCGCGCCGCATCGCCCACGTCCTGGTCCGCCGGCGCGCCGAAGCGCCCTTCACCCGCACCCTTGACCTGGCCGAGACCATCGAAAAGGCGGTCGGCGGCCGTCGCGGCGCGCCCGTGCATCCGGCCACCCGCGTGTTCCAGGCCCTGCGCATCGCGGTCAACGACGAGCTGGGCGAGTTGGAGAAGGGTCTGGAGGCCGCCGAGCGCGTGCTCGGTCCCGGCGGCCGGCTGGCGGTGGTCACCTTCCATTCCCTCGAAGACCGCATCGTGAAGAGCTTCTTCGCCGAGCGCGGCCGCCAGAAGCCGGCAGGCTCGCGTCACGCTCCGCCGGTGGAGCAGGGGCCCGCGCCCACCTTCGAGATGCTGTTCAAGGGGCACCGCGAGCCCGGCGCGGCCGAGCAGGCCGCCAATCCGCGAGCGCGCTCCGCCAAGCTGCGGGCCGGCCGCCGCACGGCCGCTCCTGCGTGGAGGGCGGCCGCATGAGCCCGCTGGCCCGCCTGTTCGATCGACGCGTGCGCGGCTTCCGGGTCGTCGAGGTTGCGGCCCTCGCCTGCCTGATCCTGCTGATCTTCTGGGTCTATCTCACCAAGGCCCAGGCCGGCGACGAGCGGGCCCGCATCGCCCGCATCGAACACGAGATCGCCAGCGAGCAGCAGAAACTGCGCATGCTGAAGGCGGAGAGCGCCCACCTTGAACAGCCCGGCCGCATCGAGCGGCTGTCGGAGGCCTACCTGGGTCTCGAACCCGTGCCGGCCAAGCGGGAGGCGACCCCCGGATCGCTGCCGGAGATCGTGCGCTCGCCCGCGCCCGCCCCCGCCCCCGCCCCCGCACCGGCCCCGGCCGCCGAGCCGGCCCCGCCGGCGGCCGATACGCCTCCCGCGGAGGCGCAGCGATGAGGCCGGGCGACATCAAGGTGACGCCCAATCCGTCCTGGCGCTGGCTGGCCGAACGGGTCTGGTCGGTCGAGCACGCCTTCGAGCGCATCAAGGCCGAGGGCCGCGCCGAGGAAGACACGCGCGTGCGCATCTTCTTCGTCCTGGCCGCCTTCTCCCTCGCCTTCGTGATCCTCGCCTTCGGCGCGGCGCGCGCGGCGCTCTTCTCGGGCAACGCCCACGCCCGGTCCGGTCCGGCCGCGGCGGCCGAGCGCGCCGACCTCGTCGACCGCAACGGCCTGCTGATGGCCGCCAACCTGACCCACTACAAGCTGTTCATCGACCCCGAGGAAGTGTGGGAGCCGGCCGAGACCCGCCGCGCCATCCGGCGCGTGCTGCCCAAGGTTTCGGCGGACCGACTGCGCAAGGCCATCCAGGGTCAGCGCCGGGCCTTCATCATCGGCGGCCTGACGCCGCAGCAGCGCCAGGCCGTCCACGACCTCGCCCTGCCCGGCGTCTACTTCGAGGAAGAGGACAAGCGGGCCTATCCCCTCGGGACCTCGGCGGCGCATCTGATCGGCTTCGTCGACGCCGGCGGGAAGGGCCTGGCCGGGGTGGAGCGGGCGCTGGACGCCGACATCCGCACGGCCGGCCGCGACGGTCGGCCGGTAGCCCTGTCGATCGACCTGCGGGTGCAGGCGGCGCTGGAGGACGAACTGGCCGGAGCGGCGCGGGACCAGCAGGCGCGCGGCGCCGTCGGCATCGTCACCGACGTCCGCACCGGCGAGATCCTGGGCCTGGCGAGCTACCCCAGCTTCGATCCCGGAGCCGCTGGCCGCGCCAGCGACGACCAGCGCCTGAACCGCGCCACCCAGGCGGTCTACGAAATGGGTTCGACCTTCAAGGTCTTCACCCTGGCCGCCGCCCTCGATTCCGGGGCCGCCAACCGCAACTCGACCTTCGACGTCGCCTCCCCGCTGAACCTGGGCGGCCGCGTGGTGCACGACCACGACGCCAAGGGCGGCCGCGTCACGCTCGAGGATGTCTTCATCCACTCGTCCAACATCGGCACCTCCAAGCTGGCCCTGTCCATGGGCGCGCCCACGGTCACCCGTTACTTCAAGGCGCTGGGGCTGTTCGCGCCGGGCGAGCTGGAGCTGAGCTCGGCCTGGCCGATCCGGCCGCGCAAGTGGGATCCCAACACCCTCGCCTCGGTGTCCTTCGGCCAGGCCATCTCGGTCTCGCCCGTGACCCTGGCCCAGGCCATGGGGGCGGTGCTGAACGGCGGCCGCCTGGTGCCGCTGACCATTCGCCGCCTCGAACCCGGCCGGGCGCCGGAGGGCCAGCGGGTGATCAGTGAAGCCACCAGCCGCAACATGCTGGACCTGATGCGGCTGAACGTGGTGCGCGGCACGGGCTCGAAGGCCAACGCCGCCGGGCTGCGCGTGGGCGGCAAGACCGGGTCGGCCCAGAAGGTCGTCAACGGGCGCTACGCCCAGACCACGCTGGTTTCGTCCTTCGCCGCCGTGTTTCCGACGGACGGTCCCATGGACCGCGACCGGTACCTGGTGCTGGTGGTGCTCGACGAGCCGCACGGCTCGGCCGCTTCCGGCGGGGCGCGCACCGGCGGCTGGACCGCCGCGCCGGCGGCCGGACGCATCATCGACCGCATTGCGCCCTTCCTCGGAGTGCGTCGCGCCGCCGATCCCTTCTCGACGGCCACCGGCGAAAAGCTGGCCGTCGAGGAGACCCCGGACGCGCTGGGGGAGGCGGAGCAGTGAGCGCGCCGCACCTCTCCGATCTCGTGCGCAAGGACCTGGCGGTCGACCCGCTGATCACCGGCGTCACCTCGGACAGCCGCAAGGCCGGGCCCGGCACCCTGTTCGCCGCCCTGCCGGGCACGGCCGCCGACGGACGGGCCTTCATTCCCCAGGCGCTGACTCAAGGGGCGGCCGCCGTGCTGGCCCCGACCGACACGCCGGGCGACGCGGCGCCGGTGCTGGTGCGCTCCGGCGACGTGCGCCGCGCCTACGCCCTGGCGGCCAAGGCGTTCTACGGCGCCCAGCCGAAGACCTGCGTGGCCGTGACCGGCACCAACGGCAAGACGTCGGTCGCCACCTTCTGCCGCCAGATCTGGCGCGCGCTGGGCCACGCCTCGGCCTCGATGGGCACCCTGGGCGTGGTGGCCCAGACCGCGGCCGGAACCGAGGCCCTGACGGGACCGGGCCTGACCAGTCCCGACGCCGCCGATGTGGCGCGGCTGATGCATGAACTGACCCAGCGCGGGGTCACCCACCTGGCGCTGGAGGCGTCTTCCCACGGCATCGACCAGCGGCGGCTGGACGGGGTGACGCTGAGGGCGGCCGCCTTCACCAACCTGAGCCAGGATCACCTCGACTACCACGGCACCATGGACAGCTACCGCGAGGCCAAGCTGCGCCTGTTCGAACAGCTCCTGCCGCGCGGCCGGCCGGCGGTGCTGAACGCCGACTCCGACGCCTATGGACCTTTCGCCTCGGCCAGCCTGATGGCGGGCCTGTCGATGTTCAGCGTCGGCGAGCGCGGCCGCAACCTGTCCCTCTACTCGCGGCAGGCGGTCCCCGAGGGGCAGCGGCTGAAGATCGAGGCCGAGGGCCGGCTCTACGACTTGCTCCTGCCGCTGGCCGGGGCCTTCCAGGCTTCGAACGCGCTGGTGGCCGCGGGCCTGTGCGTGGCGGCGGGCGACAAGGTCGATCGCGTGCTGGGCGCGCTGGAGACCCTCGAGGGCGCCCAGGGCCGGCTGCAGCATGTCGGTTCCGGCGCCCATGGCGGCGAGGCCTATGTGGACTACGCCCACACGCCCGACGGCCTGCAGACGGTGCTCGAGGCGCTGCGTCCCCACGCGACAGGCCGACTGATCGTGGTGTTCGGGGCGGGCGGGGACCGTGACGCGGGCAAGCGGCCGCAGATGGGCGCCGTCGCCGCGCGCCTGGCCGACATCGCCATCGTCACCGACGACAATCCGCGCTCGGAAGAGCCGGCGCTTATCCGCAAGGCCGTGCTGGCCGGCGCGCCCGACGCCGCCGAGATCGGCGACCGCCGCGAGGCGATCCGGGCGGCCTGCGCCATGCTGAAGGCCGGCGACGTGCTGGTGGTGGCCGGAAAAGGTCACGAGCAGGGTCAGATCGTCGGCAAAACGGTCTATCCCTTCGACGACGCGACGGAAGTCGCGGACGCGTTGAAGGGAGCCTAGATGGTGAAGCCGGGTCTGACGGTCGCAGCCTGCCTGTTCGGCGCCGCCGCCGCCACCGCCTCGCACGCACAGGACGTTCTGGGCGCGCCCTACGCCACGGCTCGCGAGACCCTGATCGGCATGGGCGCTGAGCCCCGGCCCGCGGTGCGCACCGAAGCCAGTGCGGCCGCCTGCCGGCATCCCGACGGCGACTGGTGCGAGCGCTGGCCCGAACTGATCGACTGTGCGGGCTCGGGGGCCGGGGCTTGCGTGTTTCTCTGGCGCGCCGCCGACGGGGCGGTCATCACCATCGTCACGGCGGGAGAGACAAATCCGCGCGTGACCGCGATCATTCCGGCGGGTTAAGCCCATCCCATGACCACCGACACGACTCCGCTCTGGACCGCCGCCGAGGTCCTCACCGCCACCGGAGGACGCCTCGAAGGCCTGGCCTTCGAGGCCACGGGGATCACCTTCGACAGCCGCGAGGTGAAGCCGGGCGACCTGTTCGTGGCGCTGAAGGGCGTGCGCGACGGTCATGACTTCGTGGCCCAGGCCTTCGCGGCCGGCGCGGCGGCGGCCCTGACCGAGCGGCCGGTCGACGGCGGCGCCTCGGTGGTCGTCGGCGACACCCTGAGGGGGCTGGAGGCCCTGGGCGCCTTCGCCCGTGACCGCGCCCCGGAGGTGCGTCGCGGCGCGGTGACCGGCTCGGTGGGCAAGACCAGCGTCACCCAGGCGATCCGCGCGGGCCTCGCGCTGGCCGGACCGGCCCATTCGTCGGTGAAGAGCTTCAACAACCACATCGGGGTGCCGCTGACGCTCGCCCGCATGCCGCGCGAGACGCAGCGCGCGGTGTTCGAGATCGGCATGAACCATCCCGGCGAGATCGCGCCGCTGTCGCGCATGGTGCAGCCGCACGCCGCCTGCATCACCAACGTCGGCCCGGTGCACATCGAAGCCTTCGAGAACGGCGAGGAGGGCGTGGCCGACGAGAAGTCGGAGATCTTCGCCGGCCTGGGGCCGGGCGGCGTGGCGGTGATCAATGCCGACCTGAAGTGGTTCGACCGGTTGAAGTCGGCCGCCCTGCGCCAGGGCGCGCGGGTGATGTGCTTCGGTTCGGACGAGACCTGCGACGCGCGGCTGATCGACTTCCAGCCCGAGCCGGGCGGCGCGCGGGTCTCGGCCCGGGTGTGGGGGCGCGACTACGTCTTCACCCTGGCCCAGTCGGGTTTCCACTGGGGGGCGAACTCCCTGGCCGTGCTGCTGATGCTCGACGCCCTGGACGTGCCGGTGGAGACCGGGCTGGCGGCGTTGTCGGAGTTCGCGCCCCTGTCGGGTCGCGGCCAGGAACTGCTGGTGGCGCTGGACGAGGGGGCCTTCACCCTGATCGACGAGAGCTACAACGCCAACCCGCTGTCGATGAAGGCCACCCTGACCAGCCTGGGGGCGCGGCGCGCTTCGGGCGACGGCCGGCGGATCGTGGCCCTCACCGACATGCTGGAGCTGGGACCCCAGTCGGCCGCGCTGCACGCGGGACTGGCCGAGGCCATCGAAGCGGCCCAGGTTGACCTGGTGTTCCTGGCCGGCGAACAGATGAAGCATCTCTGGGACGCGCTGCCCGCGCCCCTGCGGGCCGGCTGGGCCGCCGACGCCGCCGAGATCGCGCCCGAGGTGGCGCGGTCGGTGCGGCCGGGCGACCTGGTCATGGTGAAGGGTTCAAACGGCTCGAAGGCGTCGACGATCGCCCGGGCCCTGGCGGCGCTGGACGCCGCCAACGGGGAGCACGCCTGATGTTCTACGCGCTGTACCAGAACTTCTCGGCCTATGCCGACCAGCTGCCGCTGCTGAACCTGCTCAAGTACCTGACGGTGCGCATCGGCCTGGCGCTGTTCACCTCGTGGTTCGTCTGCCTGGCCATGGGCTCGCGCTTCATCCGCTGGATCCAGGCCCGGCAGGGCCGTGGCCAGCCGATCCGCGAGGACGGCCCCGAGGGTCACCTGCTGACCAAGCGCGGCACCCCGACCATGGGCGGATTCATGATCCTGGCCGGGGTGACGGTGGCGACCCTGCTGTGGGCGGACCTGACCAACGTCTATGTCTGGGTCGTGCTGGGCGTGACGATCGGCTACGGCCTGCTGGGCTTCATCGACGACTACGCCAAGGTGACCAAGCAGACCTCGGCGGGCCTGTCGGGCAAGCAGAAGCTGTTCTTCCAGTTCCTCATCGCGGGCATCGCGGTGGCGGCGCTGATCCTGCTGGCGCCGGCCTCGCCGTCGTCGCCCGGCCTGGAGCGCTCCGTCGCCTTCCCCTTCGCCAAGTCGTTCCTGATCTACCTGGGCTGGTTCTACGTGGCCTGGGGCGCGTTCACGATCGCGGGCTTCTCCAACGCCGTGAACATCACCGACGGGCTGGACGGCCTGGCGGTGGTGCCGGTGATGATGGCGGCGGCCGCCTTCGGCCTGATCGCCTACCTCGTCGGCAACTTCGTCTTCGCCGAATATCTGCAGGTCCACTTCGTGCCGGGTTCGGGCGAGGTGGCGGTGATCTGCGCGGGCCTCATCGGCGGAGGCATGGGCTTCCTCTGGTACAACGCGCCGCCGGCGAAGATCTTCATGGGCGACACCGGATCGCTGGCCCTGGGCGGCGCGCTCGGCGCGATCGCGGTGACCACCAAGCACGAGATCGTGCTGGGCATCATCGGCGGCCTGTTCGTGGTCGAGGCGCTCTCGGTGATGATCCAGGTCGGCTACTACAAGCTGACCAAGAAGCGGGTCTTCCTGATGGCCCCGATCCACCACCATTTCGAAAAGCTGGGCTGGGCCGAGAGCACCATCGTGATCCGCTTCTGGATCGTGGCGGCGCTGCTGGCGCTGATCGGCCTGGCCACGCTGAAGCTGCGCTAGGGGGAATGATCCGGTGATCCCGGTCCGGGGCTTCGAAGGCGACAGGGTGGCGGTGTTCGGCCTCGGCCGGACCGGGCTGACGGCCGCCCGCGCCCTGCTGGCCGGCGGGGCCGCGCCGGTGCTCTGGGACGAGAGCGAGACGGCTCGCGCCGCGGCCGTTGCCGAGGGGTTCCAGGTCGAGGACCTGAACACCGCCGACTGGTCCGGCTTCGCGGCCTTCCTGCTTTCGCCAGGCGTGCCCCTGACCCATCCGAAGCCGCACTGGACGGTGGAAAAGGCTCGCGCGGCCGGGGTCGAGGTGCTGGGCGACATCGAACTCTACGCGCGCACGGTGGCGCTGGCGCCCCTGGCCAAGCGGCCGCGCACCGTGGCCATCACCGGCACCAACGGAAAATCGACCACCACCGCCCTGATCGGGTGGGTGCTGAAGCAGGCCGGCCGCGACGCCCGCATCGGCGGCAACATCGGCATCGGCGTGCTGGGGCTTGAGGACATGCACGCGGGCGCGGTCTATGTGATCGAGACCTCGTCCTACCAGCTGGACCTGACACGCACCTTCCGGCCGGACGTGGCGGTGCTGATGAACCTGTCGCCCGACCACCTGGACCGCCACGGCGGCATGGACGGCTACGTCGCGGCCAAGCGCCGCATCTTCGCCAACCAGGGGCCGGGGGACACGGCGGTGGTGGGAGTCGACGACCCCTACGGCCAGCAGATCTGCACCGAGCTGATGGCGGCCGGGAAGTCGGCGGTGCGGCCGATCTCGTCAGGCCGGGCGATCGGGCGGGGCGTCTACGCCCTGGGCGGAGTGCTGTACGACTCCACCGGCGAGCGGACGGTCGAGGTGGCGGACCTGACCCGGGCGCGCTCGCTGCCGGGCAAGCACAACTGGCAGAACGCGGCCGCCGCCTACGTCACCGCCCGCGCCCTGGGCGTCAGCCAGGACGACGCGGTCGAGGGGCTGATGAGCTTCCCCGGCCTGGCGCACCGCATGGAGGAGGTGGGGCGCGTGGGCGAGGTGCGCTTCATCAACGACTCCAAGGCCACCAACGCCGACGCCGCGCGCCAGGCCCTGCAGAGCTACCCCCGCGTCTACTGGATCGCCGGCGGGCGGGCCAAGGAGGGCGGCATCGAGGAGCTGGCCGACCTGTTCCCTCGCGTGGCCCGCGCCTACCTGGTCGGCGAGGCGGCCGAGGCCTTCGCCGGCACCATCGGATCGAGCGCGCCGTGGACCATTTCGGGCGACATCCCGCGCGCCGTCGCCGACGCCTTCGCCGACGCCGCCGCCAGCGGCGAAGAGGCCATCGTGCTGCTGTCCCCGGCCTCGGCCTCGTTCGACCAGTTCGCCGATTTCGAGGAGCGGGGCGAGGCCTTCCGCCGCGCCGTGGCATCGTTAACCGGGCGTAAAAATTCGAAGGCCCAGACTAGCGCGGCATGACCGCCGCGACCCCTCACGCCACCTCCTACGCCCAGCCCTTCGCCCGCACCGACCGCACCGCGTTCGGCCTGTGGTGGTGGACCGTCGACCACTGGCTGCTGGGCGGGGTGGCGGCGCTGATGTTCCTGGGCGTGGCCCTGTCGTTCGCGTCCAGCCCGGCGGCCGCCCAGCGCATCGGCATCGACAACGAGCTGCACTTCGCCATCCGGATGTGCATCTTCTCGGGCCTCGGCGCGGCGATCCTGCTGTTCTCGTCGATGATGTCGCCCCGGGGCGTGCGGCGCGTGGCCTTCTTCACCTTCGCCGTTTCGATCCTGATCATGATCGCCCTGCCGTTCATCGGCCATTCGGCCAAGGGGGCGCAGCGCTGGCTCCAGCTGGGCGGGTTCGGGCTGCAGCCGTCGGAGTTCGTGAAACCGGCGCTGGTCGTGCTGGCGTCCTGGATGTTCGCCGAAGGGCAGAAGGGGCAGGGGGTGCCGGGCGTCTCCATCGCCTTCTTCATGTACCTGCTCACCGTCGGTCTTCTGCTGATCCAGCCCGACGTCGGCCAGACCGTGCTCACCACCATCGCGTTCGGGGCCTGCTTCTTCATGGCCGGCGTGCCGCTGCGCTGGATCCTGGGGCTGGGCGTGGTTGCGGTGAGCGGCCTGGTATCGACCTATTTCCTGTTCGACCACGTGGCCCAGCGGGTGCAGAAATTCCTCGGCGCCGAGGCGGCGGACACCACCCAGATCGACCGCGCCTCCGACGCCATCGCGGCGGGGGGCCTGTTCGGCGCCGGCCCGGGCGAGGGCGTGATGAAGCGTCACGTGCCCGACCTGCACACCGACTTCATCTATTCGGTGGGCGCCGAGGAGTACGGTCTGCTGTTCTCGCTGCTGCTCATCGGCCTGTTCGCCTTCGTGACGGTCCGGGGGCTGTACAAGGCGATGCGGCTGTCGGACCCGTTCGAGCAGGTGGCCGCGGCGGGTCTGTTCGTGCTGTTCGCCCAGCAGGCCTTCATCAACATCGCGGTGAACCTGAACCTGATCCCCACCAAGGGCATGACCCTGCCCTTCATCAGCTACGGCGGCTCGTCGATGCTGGCCATGGGCCTGACGCTGGGGCTGGCGCTGGCGCTGACCCGCAAGCGGCCGGGCGCCTATGCGCAGACGGAAGGGCTCGCGCCGACCCGCGCATTCCAGTAACCGTTCGCCCATGTCTTCGAGATCGAGAACCGCCGTCGTCGCCGCGGGCGGCACGGGCGGCCACATGTTCCCCGCCGAGGCCCTGGCCCGCGAGTTGACCGCCCGGGGCTGGAAGGTCGTGCTGGCCACCGACAGCCGCGGCGACCAGTACGCCCACGCCTTCCCGGCCGACGAACGGATCGCGCTTGACGCCGCGACTTTCAAGACCACCGACCCGATCGGCGCGGTCCGCGGCGGACTGAAGATCTGGCAGGGCGTGGGCCAGGCCCAGAAGGCCTTCCGGCGCCTGAACCCGTCCGTGGTGGTCGGCTTCGGCGGCTATCCCTCGCTGCCGGCCTTGCTGGCGGCGCGGGTGCAGGGCCGCCCCACCGTCATCCACGAGCAGAACTCGGTGCTGGGCCGCGTCAACCGGCTGCTGGCCGGCGGCGCGACGGCGGTCGCCTGCGCCTTCCCGACCCTGAACAAGGCATCGCCGCGGGTGAAGGCCGCCGCCCACGTCGTGGGCAATCCCGTGCGTCCCGACATCCAGGCGCTCTACGACAAGCCGTTCAAGGCGCCCAAGGACCGCATCAACGTGCTGGTCACCGGCGGCAGCCAGGGCGCGCGCCTGCTGTCCGAGACCGTGCCCCAGGCCATCGCCCGCCTGGCCGAACCGATCCGCACGCGGCTGAAGGTCGACCAGCAGTCGCGGCCCGAGACCATGGACGTCGCCCGCGCCGTCTACGCGGAGGCCCTGGTCGAGGCCCAGGTCGCGCCGTTCTTCCGCGAGATGGCCGGCCGCCTCGGAGCGGCGCACCTGATCATCGGCCGCGCCGGCGCCTCGACCTGCTGCGAGATCGCCGTGGCCGGCGTGCCCTCGGTGCTGATCCCGCTGAAGATCGCCACCGACGACCACCAGACCACCAACGCCGCCCAGCTGGTTGACGCCGGCGGGGCCGTGGCGATCCAGGAAGACGACCTGACCGTCGACGGGCTGGCCAATGTGCTGCAGGCGCTGCTCAGCGATCCCCGCAAGCTGGCGTCCATGGCGAAGGCGGCGCGGTCGGTGGGCCGTCCCGACGCCGCGTCGCGACTGGCCGACCTGGTGGAGCAGGTGGCGCGCTGACGCTCGCGCGCGAACGTGGATGCAATCATCCGCGTCCCTCGCTATGACGCGATCATGACGCCTCGATCCAAGCTTCGCCCCATCCCGTTCGACATCGGGCCGGTCCACTTCGTGGGCATCGGCGGGATCGGCATGAGCGGCATCGCCGAGATCATGCTGAAGCTGGGCTATGCGATCCAGGGCTCGGACGCCAAGGCCAGCGCCAACACCCGGCGGCTGGAAGGCCTCGGCGCCAAGGTCTTCATCGGCCACGACGCCGCCCACATCGATGGCGCGTCGGCGGTGGTCTATTCGACCGCGGTCAAGCCCGACAATCCCGAGTACATGGCCGCGCGCGAGCGGCGCATTCCGCTGGTGCGCCGGGCGGAAATGCTGGCCGAACTGATGCGGCTGCAGTTCTCGGTGGCCGTCGGCGGCACCCACGGCAAGACCACCACCACCTCGATGGTCGCCGCCCTGCTGGACGCCGGAGGCCTGGACCCCACGGTCGTCAATGGCGGGATCATCAACGCCTACGGCACCAACGCCAAGGTCGGGGACGGGGACTGGATCGTGGTCGAGGCCGACGAGTCCGACGGCTCGTTCCTGCGGCTGAAGTCCACCGTGGCCATCGTCACCAACATCGACGCCGAGCACCTCGACCATTGGGGCGACTTCGAGCAGGTGAAGAAGGGCTTCCGCGACTTCGTCGAAAACATCCCCTTCTACGGTTTCGCCGCGGTCTGCGTGGACCACCCCGAGGTGCGGGCTCTGGCGGCCACGGTCGAGAACCGGCGTCTCGTCACCTACGGCATCAATCCCCAGGCCGAGGTCCGCGCCGACAAGGTCGAGATGGCCGCCGACGGCGCCTGGTTCGACGCGGTGATCAACCCGCTGGAAGGCGAGGAAATCCGCATCGACCGTCTGCATCTGCCGATGCCCGGCTGGCACAACGTCTCGAACGCCCTGGCCGCCATCGCCGTGGCGCGCGAGCTGGGCGTCGACGCCGACGGCATCCGGGCGGGCCTGTCGACTTTCGGCGGCGTGCGCCGGCGCTTCACCACCACCGGCGAGGCCAACGGGGTGCGCGTCGTCGACGACTACGGCCACCACCCGGTCGAGATCGCCGCCGTGCTGAAGGCCGCCCGCCAGGTCGCCGGGGGCAAGGTCGTCGCGGTAGTCCAGCCGCACCGCTACACGCGCCTGCGGGACCTGATGGAAGAATTCTCGGCCTGCATGAGCGACGCGGACACCGTGGTGGTCGCCGACGTCTATCCGGCCGGCGAACCGCCGATCGAAGGGGTGGACCGGGACGCCCTGGCCGAGGGCATTCGCCGCTACGGCCATCGCCGCGTACTGACCCTGAGCGGACCTGACGCCCTGGCGGCCCTGATCGCCGAAGAGACCCAGGCGGGCGACCTGGTGGTGTGCCTGGGCGCCGGAGACATCACCCAATGGGCCTACGCCCTGCCCGAGGAGCTGGCCGCCCTGGGGGGCGCGGCGTGAGCGCCTGGATCGACAGGCTGCCCGACGTTCGCGGCAAGCTGGTGCGCGACGCCGACCTGGCCCCCTTCACCTGGTTCCGGGTCGGCGGCAAGGCCGACCTGCTGTTCCTGCCGGCTGACCACAACGACCTGGCCGACTTCCTGAGGGGCCTGCCCGAGGACGTGCCGCTGACGGTGCTGGGCGTCGGCTCCAACGTCATCGTCCGCGACGGCGGTGTCGAGGGCGTGGTGATCCGGCTGATGGGCAAGGCCTTCGCCTATCTCGGCCTCGACGAGGACGGCCACATCGTCGCCGACGCCGGCGTGCTGGATTCCATGGTCGCCCGGTTCGCGGCGAAATCAGGCCTCGCGGGGCTCGAGTTCTACGCCGGCATTCCGGGCACCATTGGCGGCGCCCTGACCATGAACGCCGGCTGCTACGGACGCGAGACCAAGGACGTGCTGGTGCGGGCCTGGGGTTACGACCGCAAGGGCGAGATGCACATCCTGTCCAACCGCGACTTCGGCTACACCTATCGCCACTCGGAAGTGCCCGAGGGATCGATCATCTGGGTGCAGGCGACCTTCCGGGGAGAGCCGGACGATCCGGCCGCGGTGCAGGCCCGCATCGACGAGATCACCAACCGCCGCGAAACGACCCAGCCCATCCGCGAGAAGACCGGCGGCTCGACGTTCAAGAACCCGCCCGGCCATTCCTCCTGGAAGCTGGTGGATGAGGCGGGCTGGCGAGGCAGGCTGCACGGCGGCGCCAAGTTTTCGGAGCTGCACGCCAACTTCATGATCAACACCGGCGAGGCCACGGCGAAGGACCTCGAGGACCTGGGCGAGCGGGTCCGCGCCGACGTGAAGGCCCGGACCGGCGTCCAGCTGGACTGGGAGATCAAGCGGATCGGGCGGCCCTGAGCGGTCGCCGGTTGTTTTCCACCGCCATTTTTCGCCCGCCCGGCGAGGCTTAACCAACCGTCAAGCAAGGCTCGTGAGGTTGCGCTAACCCGGGAGCTCGACCTTGCGCCTCAAGACCTGGCTGCTTTTCGGCGGTCTCTTCGCCCTCGTCGCCGCGCTTTGCGCGGTGAGCCTGGGCTTCTTCCGATCCCACTCCATCGAGGCCGCCGTCTGGCCCGCCAACGCGATCGTGCTGGCGATCCTGCTGCTGGCGCTGAGAACCTCGCGCGAACGGGCCATGGGCATTGGCGTCACGCTCCTGGCCATGCTGGGCGCAAACCTGGCCTTCGGCGTGCCGGCCCCGCTGGCGGTGGGCTTCTCGGTCGCCAACGGCCTCGAGATCGGGGTGGCGGCCTGGTTTCTCCGCGGCCTCAGGATGCCGCTGTCCGATCCGCGTGACTACCTGAGGTTCGCAGTCGGGGCGGTGGTGCTGGGGCCGCTCTGTTCGACGGTCTTCGCGGCGATGGCCATGGGCGCCGCCGGGGTCGCCAGCGGCGCCGACCTGATCGCCTTCATGGGCCGGTGGTTCCGGGCGGACGCCCTCGCGATGGCGGTTGCGGCGCCCTTCGCCTTGTCGATCCCCGCCATGAAGTCCAGCTTCCCGATGGACCGCAATTGGGTGCGCGGCGCGCTCGCGCAGGCGCTGGTGCTGATCTTCCCGATCTGCGCCTGTCTGCCCCTGCCCACGCCGTTCCCGTTTTCGGTGTTCATCTTCCCGGCGGTGGCCATCGCCGTGTTCGCCAACCGTGACATCGGCGGCCTGATCGCCGTCACCAGCGTGGCCGTGGTGCTGACCGTCGGCGCCGCGCTGGGGGCGGGACCCGCGGCCCGCGCGACCCAGGTGGGTGCGGACGGCATGCTGATGGTGCAGGCCCTGCTGGCCGCTCTGGTGGCGACCGTCCACCCGCTGTCCGCGGTGCTCCGCCGACTCGACGCATACGCCGCCGAGGCGGAGGCCCGGCGCCGCCAGGCCGAGACCGCCTCCGCCTCGAAGACCCGGTTCCTGACCGCCATGAGCGAGGAGTTGCGCTCGCCGCTGACCGGCGTGCTGACCGTGGCCGAACTGGTCAAAAGCGGCCGCCTGGGCGCGCTCACCCCCAAGCAGGCCGAGCTGATGACCCAGCTGGTGGAGAGCGGCGAGCAGATGGAGATCCTGACCCGCAAGCTGGGCGACGCGGCGGCCCTCCAGTCCGGCGAGCGCGCCCTGCCGGGCGAGGCCTTCAACCTGCCCGGCCTGCTGGTCGGCGCGGTGACGGCGGCCCGATTCCGCTCCCGTCGCGACTGCGACATCCGGCTCGGCGTGGAGAATGACGCCCTCGAGGCCTGGGGCGATCCCCAACGCCTGCGCCAGGCGCTGATCCGGCTGCTCGTCGACGCCTCTCGCTTCTCGGCCAAGCCCGGCCTGGTCCAGATTTCCGCCTTCGAGGCCAACGACGGCCGCGTGCGCATCCACATCGAGGACGACGGCGACGGCGTGCCCCTGGAACGCCTGCTGGAACTGAAGTCCGCCTCGAGCCAAACCTCCGGTTCGGGCGTCGGACTGGGCCTCACCCGAGACATCATGCGCCTGCTCGGCGGAGACCTGGGGGTGGAGCCCGGCAACCTCGGCGGGGCGCGGGTCTGGATCGAGCTGCAGACGCCGCGCGCGGCGCGCCGCGCGGCCTGATCGAGCTCGCTTGCGGCCGGCGCAGGCGCGACGGCCATTACCGGTTCTCAACTTCCGGCGCGTTTGCTATCGCCGTCTCGTCCTCGGAGTTTCGCCATGGCCGCCCCCCTCGCCGGTAAGCACGTCGCCGTCCTGCTGGGAGGCCTGTCGTCGGAACGCGAGGTGTCCCTGGTTTCAGGCGAGAGCTGCGCGGAGGCGCTGGAGCGGCTGGGCGCGCGGGTGACGCGCATCGACGCCGGCCGCGACTTGGCGGCTCGCCTGTCCGAGGTCAGGCCCGACGTCGCCTTCAACGCCCTGCACGGCGCCTGGGGCGAGGACGGCTGCGTCCAGGGCGTGCTTGAAACCCTGGCCATTCCCTACACGCACTCCGGCGTGCTGGCCTCGGCGCTGGCCATGGACAAGGCCAAGTCCAAGTCGGTCATGGCCGCGGCCGGCGTGGCGGTTCCCGGCGGGGGCCTGTTCAACCGCTTCGAGGTCGCTCGCGGCCACGTCATCGAGCCGCCCTATGTGGTGAAGCCGAACGCCGAAGGCTCCTCTGTCGGCGTATTCATCGTGAGGGAGGGCGCCAACGCTCCGCCGCGCGAGCTGGCGCGGGAAAGCTGGACCTTCGGCGAGGAGGTGATGGTCGAGCCCTACGTCGCCGGCAAGGAGCTGGCGGTGGCGGTGCTGCACGAGAAGGAAGGGCCCCGCGCCCTGGCCGTGACCGAGATCATCGCGGCCACCGGCTTCTACGACTACGACGCCAAGTACGGCGAAGGCGGCTCCCGCCACGAGGTGCCGGCTAAGATTCCGGCCAGCGTGGCCAAGGAGGCCATGCGCCTGGCCGAACGCGCCCACGCCGCGCTTGGTTGCCGAGGCCTTACCCGTTCCGACTTTCGTTATGACGATATTAAGGACGTCCTCGTTCTTCTGGAGGTCAACACCCAGCCCGGCATGACGCCGACCTCGCTCGCCCCCGAGCAGGCCGGCCATGTGGGAATAGGGTTCGATGATCTGGTCCGGTGGATCGTGGAGGACGCTTCATGCCCGCGATAGTGCGGGGTGGAAGACGAGACAGTCAGAAACCCGCGCCGAGAAAGGCGAAAGGCGCCCGCGCCAGGTCCATTCCGGCGGGTAAGCTGCATGCCGTGAAGAGCGTCGGCCTGTCGCCCGGCGCGACCGGCGCGGCGGTGGCCGCCCTCCTGCTGCTGGGCGCGACCGTGACCCTCGCCACCGGCGGCCGGGCCCAGGAGCTCTCCGACGCGGTCGGGGTGATCACCGGCGACCGCCTCGCCGACATGGGATTTCGGCTGGCCAAGGTGCATCTCGAGGGCGTGTCGCCCGAGGCCCTGCCGGCGGTGAAGCAGGCGATGGGCCTCTACAAGGACCAGCCGCTGGCCCTGATGGACCTCGGCGCGCTCAAGCTGCGCCTGGAGCAGGTGGGCTGGGTCAAGGAGGTGCGGGTTGTACGCCTGCTGCCGGACACCCTGGTCATCGACGTGGTCGAACGGCAGCGCCTGGCGGTCTGGCAGCACAACGGCCGGGCCTCGGTGATCGACGCCGAGGGCGGGGTGATTCCGGAGGCCGACGCCGCGCGCTTTCCGCGCCTGCCGCTGGTGGTGGGCGAGGGGGCCGATCAGGGCGCCGGACGGATCATTCCGCAGGTGGCCTCGCGGCCGCGCCTGATGAGCCGGGTCGAAGCCCTGGTGAGGGTCGACGACCGCCGGTGGGACCTGCGGCTGAAGGACGGTTCGCTGATCCAGCTGCCGGCCACGAACGAGGATGCGGCCCTGCTGCGACTGGACCAGCTGGACCAGGAGTCGCGGGTGCTGGAGCTGGGTTTCGCGCGCATCGACCTGCGCGATCCCGATGTCATCGCGGTGAGGCCGCGCGACGGGGCGACCGTGGCGCAGCCGACCGACGGCGGCGCCTGACGAAACGCGTGGGGTAGAGGGGCTTAGGGTATGTCGCGGTTGGAAGACCGGCGGGTGGCGAAGGATGGTCTGGGGGGGCTCCGTGGAGGCGGACCCCAGATGGTTGCGGCGCTGGATATCGGCGCGTCCAAGGTGGCATGCTTCATCATGAAGGCCGACGGCGTGCGCCGTTGCGACAAGACCGTGCGCGTCGCGGGCGTGGGCTATGTCCAGTCCCACGGCGTCAAGGGCGGCGCCATCGTGGACGTCGACGAGGCGGCCAAGGCGGTGGCCCAGGCCGTCGAACGCGCCGAGGCCATGGCCGGCGTGGTGGTGCAGGGCGTGACCGTGACCTCCTCGGTCGGCCAGATCGCCAGCCACCGCGTCACCGCCTCGGTCTCGCTGGGCGCGCGGCCGATCTCCGACGGCGACCTGTCGCGCGCCATCGCCGCGGGCCTGGCCCAGGTGCGCTTCCCCAACCGCCGCCCCATCCACCTGCTGCCCGTGGGCTGGGCCGTCGACCAGCAGCGGGGCGTGCGCGACCCCCGTGGCATGCACGGCACCCAGCTCGGGCTGGAGCTGCTGGTGGTGACCATGAACGCCAATGTGTTCCAGACGCTGGGGCACTGCCTGGAGCTGGCGCACCTGACCTTCGAGGGCATGGTGGCGTCGCCCTTCGCCTCGGCGCTGGCGGCGCTGGAGGACGACGAGATGGACCTCGGGTGCATCTGCATCGACATGGGGGCGGGGGCGACCTCGGCGGCCGTGTTCGCCAACGGCTCGCTGGTGCACGTCGACAGCCTGGCCGTGGGCGGCGGGCACGTGACCTCCGACATCGCCCGCGCAATCTCGACCTCGGTCGCGGGCGCCGAACGTCTGAAGACCCTGCACGGCTCAGCCATCGCCTCGGCCAACGAGGATCGCGAGACCGTCGAGGCGCCGCCGCGCGGGGACGACCCGGGCGCCGGCCCCATCGTGGTGCCCCGCTCGATCCTGAAGACCGTCATCGCGCCGCGCGTGGAGGAGACCCTCGAACTGCTGCGCGAACGGCTCAAGGCGGCCGGGGTGGCGCTGGAGCCAGGCGCCCAGGTGGTGCTGACCGGCGGGGCGTCGCAGTTGGCGGGGGTGCGTGAGCTGGCGGTGAGGGTATTCGATCGCCCGGCGCGCCTCGGCCGGCCGCGCCGCGCGCCTCACCTGGCGGACGCGGCCTCGGGCCCGGCCTTCTGCGCCGCATCCGGGGTGCTGCTGCGCGCGGCCTACGGCCCGCGGGAGGCGGTCGCGCCGCGCAAGCTGATGACCGCCAAGGTCGGCCCCCGCGACGCGCCCGCCATCCACAAGGGCGGAGTGTTCAACCGCGTGGCCGGCTGGCTCAGCGAAAACCTCTAGGGCGTCCCCGGCGGAGGCGGCCCGCCGGGCGGACTTGCCAAACCGCCGCGGCTGTGAATTGTATACAGTATGCAATTTTCGCCCCACCTGGCGGACCGGCCGAACCTGAGCGACAGCCTCGCCGATGCGGTTCGGACCATGATCGTGGACGGACGGCTGGCCGCGGGCGCGCGCGTCAATGAGGTCCACCTGGCCGCGGCGCTGAAGGTCAGCCGCACCCCGCTTCGCGAGGCCCTCTCCCGCCTGACCGCCGAGGGCGCGCTCCAGGCCGTCCCCCGCAGGGGCTACTTCGTGGCGCCGCTGACGGCGTCCGAACTGGAGCAACTCTACGACCTGCGGCCGCTGCTGGACCCCGAGGCGCTGCGGCTGGCCGGGGTTCCCGGTCCGGGACGCCTGCAGACGCTGGACGCGATCAACGCCCGCCTGGCTCGTGAATCCACGCCCGAGAAGATCGTGGCCCTCGATGACGTCTGGCACCTCGAGCTCATCGCCGGCTGCCCCAACCGGGTGCTGGTGGAGATGATCGAGCAGATCATGCGGCGCACACGGCGCTACGAGCTGGCCCTGATGCGCGAGGCGCCTCCGGCTGAAAAGGCGGTGGATCACCACGCCGCGGTCACCGCCGCCCTGCGGTCCGGCGATCTCGACGGCGCCTGCGCGGCGTTGAAAGCCAACCTGACGCACGGCCGCGAGCCTCTGCTCGCCTGGCTGCGCGATCGCGAGCGCCGTCGGGCGTGATGGGAGTCTCCCCTATGAAATCCGCAATCTTCGCCCTCGCGGTCCTGGCGGGCCTCGGGCTGTCAGGCGCCGTTGCGGCCCGGGATCCGGCTCCCACGGTGCGCGACCTGGAAGGGCTGTGGGAGGCGAGCGCCTTCTACGGGCCGGAGTTGCGCGGAGCGGTGACGGTCGAGCGCACGCCGCTGGGCTGGCGCGCGGACCTGAAGGGGCGGCTGGCGAGCGGCTCGGTCGGCGCCGACGGGCGGGTGCTGTTCGATTTCGGCGAGAACCGCAGCCTCAGCTTCGACCCGGCGTCGCCGGACGGAGCGTTCTGGCGGCAGGGCGCGGGCGGCTACGGCTACAACTTCCTCACCCCGGTCAGCCTTGCGGCCGAGGCGCGAGGGCGCTGGCGCGGCGAGGTGCGGCCGCTGGACGACGTGCTGACCCTCTACCTGCCGGTGCGGGTCGGCCCGGACGGAGCAGCGGCCTTCATTCGCAATCCTGAAGCCAATGTCGGGCGCTTCCTCAAGATCAGCCGGGTCGAGCTGGCGGACGGCGAAGTGCGCCTGATCGGCCGCCCCTTCGGCGCGCGTGAGGACGAGATCGTCGGCCGCGGGCCCTACGATCCGGACAACGACACGGTGTCGATCTATATCCGGCGGGTCGGCCAGGGCTATGTGTTCCACCGGGTGGGCGAGGGCCGGCCGACCGGCTTCCATCCGCGCGTGGGCGGTTCACCCTACCGCTACGCCCCGCCGCCGGCCCGCAGCGACGGCTGGCCGGTGGGGACGCTGGAGGAGGCCGGCCTCGACCGCGCAGCGATCGAGCGGTTCGTCCAGCGTCTCATCGACCTGCCGATGGACTCCAACGGCGCCTCGGACGTGCATGCGGTGCTGATCGCCCGGCGCGGGCGGCTGGTGCTGGAGGAGTATTTCCACGGCTTCGACCGCGACCGTCTGCACGATACCCGGTCGGCGGCCAAGAGCATCGCATCGGTGCTGATGGGCGCGGCCATGCAGGGCGGCGTCCGCCTCGGGCCGTCGACGCCGGTATACCGGACCCTGGGCCACGCGACCGAGGACGCCAAGAAGCAGGCGATGACCGCCGAGCACCTGCTGCTGCAGACCTCCGGCTTCTTCTGCGACGATTCCAACGACGAGGCGCCCGGCAGCGAGGACCGGATGCAGCAGCAGCGCGGGCAGCCCGACTGGTATCGCTACGCCCTGGACCTGCCGATGCTGAACGCGCCGGGCGCGGCGGCGCCGGTCTACTGCTCGGCCCAGCCGAACCTGCTGGGGGCGGTGATCGCGCGGACGGCCGGGCAGCCCCTGGAGGCGCTGTTCCGGGACCGGATCGCCCGGCCCATGGATATCCCGCGTTACGCCATGAACCTGCAGCCGACGGGCGAACCCTACATGGGCGGAGGGCTCTACCTGACGCCGCGCGACTTCCTGAAGTTCGCCCAGCTGATGGAGGACGGCGGCGCCTGGCGGGGCCGGCGGATCGTCTCCCTCGACTGGGCCCGGCGCTCGACCTCGCCGCTCGAGACCTTCGGGGACCGCCAGTACGGTTACCTGTGGTGGTCGCAGACCTATCCCTACAAGGGCCGCCAGGTGCGCGCCTTCTATGCGGCCGGGAACGGCGGCCAGATCGCCATGGCCGTCCCGGAGCTGGAGCTGGTGATCGGCTTCATGGGCGGCAACTACTCCGATCCGGCCCTCTACATTCCCCAGCGCAGCTACATTCCGGAGTTCATCCTGCCGGCGGTGCAGTAACGCGGTCGCCGCTGGTCCTCGCCGGGGACCGGCGGGTCCGGCGGCGAATGCTGGGTCCTATTGTTGCGCTTCACTCAAAGCGTCACAGCAACGTCGCCGTCTATCCACAGACCGCGACCCCATGACTCAAAGAAAACCCTTACCGAAAAGCCGACTCACGCTAGTCGGTTAACGGACCGTTAGGGAAGCTGGTTGTCCTATTAACCCTTCCCGAGCGCCGCCTTTCGCATAAGGCGCAAGCGGTTCGAGGGGTCTTGGGTCCAAGAGGTCGGTTAATGGCAATTTCTCTGTCGGCGCCCCGCGCAACGGAACTGAAGCCCCGCATCGTCGTGTTCGGCGTCGGCGGCGCGGGCGGCAACGCCGTCAACAACATGATCGAGTCCGGCCTTGAGGGCGTCGAGTTCACGGTGGCCAACACCGATGCTCAGCAGCTCCAGTACGCCAAGACCGAAAACCGCATCCAGCTGGGCGTCTCGACGACGCAGGGGCTGGGCGCCGGCGCCCACCCGGAAGTCGGCATGCACGCCGCCGAGGAGAGCGCCGCCGAGATCGAGGAGCGCCTGGAAGGCGCCCACATGGTCTTCATCACCGCCGGCATGGGCGGCGGCACCGGGACGGGCGCCGCGCCGGTCATCGCCAAGTGCGCGCGCGAAAAGAACATCCTGACCGTCGGCGTGGTGACCAAGCCCTTCATGTTCGAAGGCCGTCACCGCATGCGCCTGGCCGATGCCGGCATCGCCGAGCTGCAGCGCTACGTCGACACCCTGATCGTCATTCCGAACCAGAACCTGTTCCGTGTGGCCAACGAGCGCACGACCTTCGCCGAAGCCTTCGGCATGGCCGACCAGGTGCTGCACTCGGGCGTGCGCTCCATCACCGACCTGATGGTGCTGCCGGGCCTGATCAACCTCGACTTCGCCGACGTCCGCACGGTCATGACCGAAATGGGCAAGGCCATGATGGGCACGGGCGAGGCCTCGGGTGAGGACCGCGCCCTGATGGCCGCCCAGAACGCCATCCAGAACCCGCTGCTCGACGAGACCTCGCTGAAGGGCGCCAAGGCCGTGCTGGTGAACGTCACCGGCGGCATGGACATGACCCTGCTGGAGGTCGACGAGGCCGCCAACGCGATTTCCTCGGAAGTCGATCCGGAAGCCAACATCATCTTCGGCGCCGCGTTCGACCCGGCCCTGCAGGGGAAGATCCGCGTGTCGGTGGTCGCCACCGGCATGGACGGCGCGGCCATCTCCAAGATCGAGCCCAAGGCCGAGCCCAAGCGCACCCTGGCCGTCAGCGACGTCCCGGCGCCGCGCGTCGAACCGGTGGCGGCCGCTCCGATCGCCGAACCGGACCTGATCGACGAGCCGGTGTTCATGCAGTCGCCGGTGATCCAGGACGAGGTCCGTCCCGCAGCCCGCGCGGAACCCCGCATCGAGGCGCCCGCCAGCCGTGAAATCCGCGAACCGCTGATCGAACAGCCGCGCGCCGCCTACGGCGAAGAGCGTCCGATCGCCCGCATCGTGGATCCGCTGGTGGCAGATGACGAGGAGCTGCAGGGCGACCTCTATCTCGACACGCCCATGGCCCGGCAGCCGCAGCCGGCCGCCCGCCGGCCGGCCCCGCAGCCCGAGCCGGAGCTGGAATACGAGGAGCCCCGCCGCGGCGGCTGGCGCTCCCTGTTCGGCGGTCGGCCCAAGATCGAGCAGCCGCGGCAGGACTTCGGCCGGGCCCGCCCTGAACTGCGCCAGACCCAGCAGATTGAACCCGAGATCGAGCCGGAACCTGCCCAGCCGGAAGCCCAGGACGACCTGGAGATCCCGAGCTTCCTGCGCCGCCTGGCGAATTGATCCACCCCACCGTGGGGGACGACGAGAGGCCGGTGGCTAGCGCCGCCGGCCTTTTCGTCGCCCGGTCAGTTGAAGGTATGCCCGCACGCCGTGCAGACCTTGTCGCCGGCGACGCGGTCGAAGACTTCCTGGCCGACGAAAAAGAGTGACGCGGCCACGCCTAGAAACGGGTGCGCGCGGTGGGCGGCGGCGCCCATCGAATGCCTGTGCTGACGATTGAAGCGGTCCTGGGACGTCTCGACCTTGCGGGACTCTCCACCGCATCTGGGGCACTTTGGAAAGAACATCGTCGTCTCCCTTCTGCCTGCGCGTTTCCTTACCCCTGAAGGGTCTGAGCAGAAAGTCCGGAGCGCCCGACAGCGTCGCCTTCGCGCGCCCGGGGAATAGACGGTTACATTTGTAACAAAGCGAAACCCGAGTTGGGTTGGACTCGCAGGACCTTGAACGTATCCGGTTCGGTCGGGGCGTTTCCGCTCGCGCGTCTGATGCGGGCATCAAGGGCTTTTCTTTTGTCGACATCGACTTCGGACATCCATGAGCACACCCTCGCGGGTCCGGCGATCATCGCCGGCGTAGGCGTGCACACGGGTCGCCGGACTCGCCTGTCGATCCGCCCCGCCGCGCCCGGCCACGGCATCGTCTTCGTCCGCACCGATGTGAAGGATCGCGACAACCGCGTGCCGGTTTCCGGCGAGGCGGTGGTGAAGACGCAGCTGGGCACCGTGATCGCCAACGCGGACGGTGTCGAGGTCTCGACCATCGAGCACCTGATGAGCGCGCTCTGCATCCTCGGCGTGGACAATGTGCTGGTCGAGCTGGATGGCCCCGAGGTCCCGATCATGGACGGCTCGGCGCTGCCTTTTGTCCAGCTGCTGGACCGGGCCGGCTTCCGCCGCCAGGAGGCGCCGCAGCGCTACATCGAGATTCTCGAGCCCATCCGGGTCGAGGAGGGCGAGGGCAAGACCGCCGAGCTGAAGCCCTGTGACCGCTTCGAGATGTTCTTCGAGATCGAGTTCGACTCCGACCTGATCGGCCGCCAGTCGGTCGACCTGGTGATGGACGAGGAGACCTATCGCCGCGAGATCATGTCGGCGCGCACCTTCGGCTTCGCCCACGAGGTCGAACACCTGCGCTCGATCGGCCTGGCCCGCGGCGGCTCGCTGGAGAACGCGGTGGTCATCGACGGCGACCGCATCCTGAATCCCGAAGGCCTGCGTTTCGCCGACGAGTTCGTGCGCCACAAGGCGCTGGACGCGGTCGGCGATCTCTATGTCCTGGGCATGCCCATCCTGGGTCGCTTCGAGGGGCGCAAGGCCGGACACTCGGTGAACAACAAGCTGGTGCGCGAGCTGCTCGCCAATCCGCAGGCCTGGCGCGTCGTCAGCTTCGAACGCGAACTGGCGGCCACGGCCTAGGCGTCCGGCGGCCGGCTCGTCTCGTCTTTCCAGGCCCATCCCCAGCAGTCCTTCGCCCCAATCCCGCCGCAGGGGAGGGGTTGTGTGGGGGACGTTGGCGGGCCTTGCGGGGTCGTGTAGAAGCGGAGGCCGGGACGGGGACCGGATTCTGCGGATTGCCCCCCGGGTCGTCGCGTTTTCGAGAGGTCTGACCGTTGTTTGCGAAACCCTCCAGCCGCTGGGCGCTTGTCGCCGTCCTGATGGCCGCGGCGGCGCTCAGCGCCTGCGCCGGCACCAAGAAGAAGCCGCAGCTGGCCTATGTGGAGCGTCCGGTGGACCAGCTCTACGCCACAGGCGCGCGCCGCCTGGACGAGCATCGCTGGACCGAGGCGGTCGACTACTTCGAGGAGGTCGAGCGGCAGCACCCCTATTCGGAGTGGTCACGTCGCGCGATCCTGATGACGGCCTACGCCTACTACTCGGGCAACCAGTATGAGGACGCTGTCGCCGCCGCCGACCGCTTCATCCAGCTCTATCCGGGCAGCCCGTCGGCGGCCTACGCCTACTACCTGAAGGCTATCTGCTATTTCGAACAGATCGCCGACGTTCAACGCGACCAGGGCGCGACGCAGAACGCCCTGGCGGCCCTGCGCGACGTCGCCCGGCGCTATCCGACCACCGATTACGCCCGGGACGCCCGGGTTAAGGTCGACATGGTCTACGACCAGCTGGCCGGCAAGGAGATGGCGGTGGGCCGCTGGTACTTGCGCCAGAATCAGCCCCTGGCGGCCATCGGCCGTTTCAAGAAGGTCGTGGACGACTACCAGACCACCTCGCATACGCCGGAGGCGCTTTACCGCCTCGTGGAGGCCTACCTGACCATCGGCGTGGTCGAAGAGGCCAAGCGCAACGCCGCGGTGCTGGGCTTCAACTATCCGGGCGATCGCTGGTATCAGGACGCGTACAAGCTGATGGAACGCCGCGGGCAGCCGATGGAGCGCCGCCCGACCCCGGCCTCCAATGTCGTCAATCCCGGCCCCGACACCCCTACCGAGAGCGCGCCCCTGAGCTCGGCCTCACCGGCCCTGCCGCCCCCGGAAAACACCGACGCCCTTCCGCCGGCCGAGGGCGCGGCGCCGGCTTCCTCGGCGTCCCCCGATGCCGGACCGCCGGTGGTCGACGCCCCGGGCGATGCGGCCAGCGCGCCCGCCAAGCCCAAGCGCTGGTGGCAGAAGCTCAACCCCTGGGACCGCAGCGGCCGCTAGAGAATCCGCTTAGGCTGGCGTGATGCTGATCGGCCTGGCCATTCGCGACGTGGTGCTGGTGGACAGCCTGGACCTCGCGTTCGGGCCGGGCCTGACCGTGCTGACCGGCGAAACCGGAGCGGGCAAGTCCATCATTCTGGACGCCCTCGGCCTGGCCACCGGCCAGCGGGCCGACGCAGGCCTGGTGCGCGCCGGCGCCGAGCGCGCGGTGGCCACCGCCGCCTTCGCCCTTCCGGCCGAACACCCTGTCTGGACGCTGCTGGAGGACAAGGGTCTGGCCTTCGATCGCGGCGAGGACCTGGTGCTGCGGCGGATGCTGGGGGCGGATGGCCGGAGCCGGGCGTTCGTCAACGACCAGCCCGCCGGCGTGGGCGTCCTGCGCGAGATTGGCGAGGCCCTGATCGAAGTCCACGGGCAGCATGAAACCGTCGGTCTGCTGGACCAGCGCACCCACCGCAGCCTGTTGGACGCGTACGGCGGTCTGGGCTTCGCGCTGGGGGCGACCCGCACCGCCTGGAAGTCCTGGCGGGAGGCCAGGGCCGAGGCGGAGCGCCTGCACGCGGACGCGGGTCGGGCGGCGGCCGAAACCGAGGAACTGACCCTGCGCCTCGAGGAGCTGGATCGCCTCGACCCCCAGCCTGACGAAGAGACGGCCCTGGCCGCCGAGCGGGCCCTGCTGGGCGCGGCCGAAAAGGCCCTGGCCGATATCGATGAAGCCCGCGAGGGCCTGGGGGGCGATCAGCTGGCTCAGCGGCTGTCGCGGGCGTTCCGGGCCCTGGAACGGGCGCGGGACCGCGCCCTGCAGTCAGGCGCGGGCGAGGACAACGCCGTGGTGCGCCGCCTGGCGGCCGCCTGCGAGGCGGTGGACCGGGCCCTCGTGGAATCCACTGAAGCCATCGCGGCGGTCGACGCCGCCGCCCAGGCCTTCGACGTCGAACCGGGCCGGCTGGACCGGGCCGAAGAGCGGCTGTTCGCCCTGCGGGCCATGGCGCGCAAGCTGAACGTGGCGGTCGAGACGCTGCCAGCGGAGCGCACCCGCATCGCGGGACAGCTGGCCCTCATCGCGGATACGGAAGGGGCCTTGAAGGCGGCCGACTTCCGCGCGGCGGAGGCCGAGGCCGCCTATCGCAAGGCCGCTGCGGCGCTTTCAGAGCGCCGCCTGGCCGCAGGCGAACGCCTGACCTCGGCGGTGTCGGCGGAGCTGGGCCCGCTGAAGCTGGAGAAGGCGCATTTCCGGGTCGCCGTCGCGGACCTGCCCCCGGACCGCGTGGGACCGGACGGCGCCGACCGCGTGGAATTCGAGGTTCAGACCAACCCCGGAGCGCCGTGGGGCGGCCTTGGGGACATCGCGTCGGGCGGCGAACTGGCCAGGCTCGCGCTGGCCCTGAAGGCGTCGCTGGCCGGTTCGGGCGACGCCGAAGCCGTTCCCGTGATGATCTTCGACGAAGTGGACCAGGGCGTGGGCGGCGCGGTCGCCGACGCGGTGGGCCTTCGCCTGAAGCGCCTGGCCGGCGCCGGTCAGGTGTTTGTCGTCACCCACAGCCCGCAGGTGGCCGCGCGCGGCGGGGCGCACTGGAAGGTGATGAAGCGCGACGCCGGCGCAGGGGTGCGCACCCTGGTGCAGCCCCTGACCCTCGCCGAGCGCGAGGAGGAGCTGGCCCGCATGCTGGCCGGCGCGGAGGTCACCGACGCCGCGCGGGCGGCCGCCCGGGCCTTGATGGAAAGCTAGCGGTCTTCCCCTGCCCGAGGAGGATGACCCGCGAAGCGGGTGGAGGCGGCGGGGCGGATTGCGCTACATCACCCGCCATGCCGCTCGATTCCAGACCTGTCGAAGACCTGACCGAACAAGAGGCGGAGGTCGAGCTGCAACGCCTGGCCGAGGAGATCGCCGGCCACGACGCCGCCTATTACCGCGACGAGTCCCCGGAGATTTCGGACGCGGACTACGATCTGTTGAAGCGTCGCAACGAGGCCATCGAGGCCCGGTTTCCCCGGCTGGTGCGGCCCGACTCTCCGTCCCGAAAGGTCGGGGCTGCGCCCTCGACCCAGTTCGCGCCTGTGCAGCACGGTGTGCCCATGCTCTCGCTCGACAACGCCATGTCGGACGAGGAGGTCGTCGACTTCGTCGCCCGCATCCGCCGCTTCCTCAAGCTCGACGACAGCGACATCGCCTTCACCGCCGAACCCAAGATCGACGGCCTGTCGGCCAACCTGCGCTACGAGAAGGGCGTGCTGACGGTGGGCGCCACGCGGGGAGACGGGCGCACCGGCGAGGACGTGACCGCCAACCTCAGGACCATCGCCGACATTCCCCAGCGGCTGGAGGGCTCGGGCTGGCCGGACCTGATCGAGATCCGGGGCGAGGTCTATGCGCCGAACGACGCATTCGCCGCGTTCAACCAGGCGGCCGAGCAGGGTGGCGGCCGCACCTACGCCAATCCCCGCAACTTCGCGTCGGGATCGCTGCGCCAGATCGACCCTTCGGTCACGGCCAGGCGCCCGCTGAAGTTCTTCGCCTACGCCTGGGGTGAAACCTCCGCGCCCTTCGCCGGGACGCAGCGCGAGGCGCTGGAGAAATTCGAGCAGTGGGGCTTCGTCACCAACAAGCGCACCGGCTGCCTCGAGGGGACGGACGCGCTGCTGGACTACTACCGCAGGCTGGAGGCGGACCGGGCCGGGCTCGGCTACGACATCGACGGGGTGGTCTACAAGGTCGACCGGCTGGACTGGCAGACGCGCCTCGGTTTCGTCAGCCGCTCTCCCCGCTGGGCCGTGGCGCACAAGTTCCCGGCGCAGCAGGCGAAGACGGTGCTGAAGGGGATCGATATCCAGGTCGGCCGCACCGGGTCCCAGACACCGGTGGCGAGGCTGGAACCGGTGACCGTCGGCGGCGTGGTGGTGCAGAACGCCACCCTGCACAACGCCGATGAAATCGCCCGGCTGGACGTGCGCGTCGGGGACACGGTGCTCCTGCAGCGCGCCGGCGACGTGATCCCGCAGATCCTCGCGGTGGTCGATCCGGACCGCCCCGGGCGCGGCGCGCCCTACGCCTTCCCGACCCACTGCCAGTGTCCGTTGAAGACGCCCCTGGTGCGCGAAACCACGGCCGGCGGGGCGGAGACGGTGGCGCGCCGTTGCACCGGCGAGTTCGCCTGCCCGTTCCAGCGCATCGAGCACCTGATCCATTTCGTCTCGCGTCGCGCCTTCGACATCGAGGGTCTGGGCGTCAAGCAGCTGCAGGCCTTCTACGACGAGGGCTGGGTGACCGAGCCGGCGCACATTTTCCAGCTCGCCCGAGACGCGGCGAAGCTTGACGCCCTGCGAGAGCGGGACGGCTATGGCGAGACCTCGGTGCGGAACCTGGTGGCCGGCATCGACGCGCGACGCACGATCGCGCTTGATCGCTTCATCTATGCCCTGGGCATTCGCCATATCGGCGAGACGACCGCCGTCACCCTGGCGCGCGGCTATGGCGGGTACGGGACCTTCCTGAAGGCGGCGGACGCCATCGCGCAGGGAGACGCCGCAGCGCGCCGGGAGATGGACGATCTGGATCAGATCGGCGAGGCGGTCATCGACGCCGTGGCCGCCTATTTCGGCGAGGCCCACAACCATCGCATCGTCAACGAGCTGGTCGCTGCGCTCGATCGCATCGAAGACGCCGAGCAGCCACGCGCCGATACGGCGGTGGCCGGCAAGACCGTGGTCTTCACCGGGACCCTCGAGCGGATGACGCGCGACGAAGCCAAGGCGCAGGCCGAGCGACTGGGCGCCAAGGTCTCCGGTTCGGTGTCGAAGAAGACCGACATCGTGGTGGCGGGACCGGGCGCGGGCTCGAAGCTGAAGACGGCGACCGAGCTGGGGATCACGGTGATGACGGAAGACGAGTGGATCGCCCTGGTGGGCGCGTCGTGAGCGGCCCCACGGGCCCCCGCTTCGGCCTGCAGGCCGACCTCTACCGTCGCCTGCGGCCGGAGTATCCCGATGCGATCTTTCAGCGGCTGGCGGCCGCGTGTGGGGATCGTTTGCGGCTGTGCGGAGAACTGGGGGCCGGCTCGGGTCAGGCCACGACCCGTCTGCTGGAGATGTTCGACCGCGTGGTCGCCGTGGAGCCGGATCCGGACATGGCGGCCCTCATCGACCGCGATCCCCGCCTCGAGGTTCGGGTCGAGTGGGCTGAACAGGCCCGCTTCGACGAGCCCGTGGACGCCCTGGTCGCGGCCACGGCGTTCCACTGGATGGATGCGCGGGCGGTGTGCGCGCTCGCCCGACGATCGCTGCGGCCGGGCGGGGTGTTCATGCCCTTCGGCTACGGCCCTTTCCGGTTCGCCAGTCCCGCCGCGGCGGCGGCCCTGAGCGATCGCGAGTACGGCTTCTGGCGACCGTGGATGGACCGGCGGCTGGTCAACTGGCGCCACTATGCTGACCTCGTCGAGGAGACCGGCCTCGCCGCGTCGGTGGAACCCTTCGAGATCGTGTTCGAGCGCGCATATGCGCCGGAAGACGCGGCCGGGCTGCTGTTGACGACGTCCTACGCCTCGGCCGTCAGCCGCGAGCGGCCCGGCTATGCGCGTGACTATATCCAGCGGGTCGTCCGGTCGGCCGAGGGCCAGCCGGTTACGATCCGTTTCGAACTGATGGGCTGCATCGCCCGCTTCTGAGGGCCTAGCGGTTCACCGCACGCATGCCGGCCTCGGGATAGCGCGTACCGGCGACCGCGTCGGCCGGGAACACCGCCTCAATGCGCTTGAGGTCGTCGGCCGTCAGCACGATGTCCACGGCGGCGGCGTTCTCCTCCAGCGTCTTCACGCGCTTGGTGCCCGGGATCGGGACCATGTCGTCGCCCTGGGCCAGCACCCAGGCGAGCGCCAGCTGTGCGGGAGTCACGCCCTTTTCGGCGGCGATGGCCGAGACCGCGTCGACCAGCGCCAGGTTCTTGTCGAAATTCTCGCCCATGAAGCGTGGGTTGAAGCGGCGGAAGTCCGTCGGTTCGAAGTCGTCAGGCGACTTGATCTGACCGGTCAGGAAGCCGCGGCCAAGCGGGGAGTAGGGCACGAAGCCGACGCCCAGCTCGCGGCAGGCGGCCAGGACCCCGTTCTCGGGATCGCGGGTCCACAGCGAGTACTCACTCTGCAGGGCGGTGACCGGTCCGACGGCGCAGGCGCGGCGCAGGGTCTCGGCCGAGGCCTCCGACAGGCCGATGTGCAGCAGCTTCCCCTCGCGGCGCAGGTCCATCAGGCCCCCCATGGTCTCCTCTATGGGCGTATTGGGGTCGACGCGGTGCAGGTAGTAGAGGTCGACACGATCGGTCCTCAGGCGCTTCAGGCTTCCCTCCAGCGCCTTGCGCGCGTCGGCGGGCTTGCCCTGCATGAAGGTGGTGCGCGCTGCGCCCTCACCGGTGACGCCGATGCCGAACTTGGTCGCCAGGAAGATTTGGTCGCGCTTGCCGGCGAAGGTCTCGCCGATCAGCTCCTCATTGGTATGAGGACCGTAGATTTCGGCCGTGTCGAGGAAGGTGACGCCGATCTCTATCGCCCGGTGCAGGGTGCGAACCGACTCCGCTGTCGAGTCCTGCCAGCCGCCGTAAAAGGCGCTCATGCCCATGCAGCCGAGGCCGATGGCGGAAACTTCGGGGCCGTTGCGGCCGAGGCGGCGGGTCTTCATGGGGAGGTCTCGCAAAGGGCGAAGGAGAGGACGCGCTACTTGGAAGCCGGGCGCCAGGACCGGTCTACGGGCCAGGCGATGCCGGTGACGAACAGGAACAGGATCAGTCCGCTGACGCCGGTGAAGATCGCATTCTCCGGCGGTGGCGCGGGCAGGGCGAACAGGATGGCGAGCGCGACCAGGAAGGCGAGATAGAGGATCGCCGGCCAGGAGGTCTGGCGGAAATCCTCGCGGCGGGCCACCCAGATGCCGCCGCCGACGGCCAGCAGACCCACCTCGAGCGCCATCTCTGGAACGGGCAGGTTCCAGAACCCCAGGCCGAGGACCGGATCCCCGCCGGGATAGAAGGCGAGGTCTGGGCGGTGCGATATGAAGTCCAGGATCCAGTGAGAGAACACGACCGCGCCCACGACCAGCGCGACCTTCAGGGGCATGCGGAAGGCCCGCGCGAGTCCGGTCGCGACCGCCGACCAGACCAGGGCCATCAGCAGGCTGTGGGTCCAGGGAATGTTCAGGACGAATGGGTTGCCGGGGAGGCTGGAGTCGACCCGATAGCTCTCGGCCCCGGTCATGATCAGGGTCGAAAAGCCGAGGTCGAGGAACTGCGAGGCGCCGACGAGGGTCCAGAGCGGCGCGCGGGGCGCGATCGACTTGGCCGCGAGCCCGACGGCGTAGTGACCGATGAACATGGGCGCTTCCCTCCGGCAGGACCTCAGATTGGCTTGCAGACCTCTTCGAGCCAGGCCCGGGTCGGGCCGTCGACCTGCGGGCCGACCACCGCGACGACCTTCGCATGATAATCGTCGAGCCAGTTCCGCTCGTCGGCGTCCAGCAGGTTGCGGTCGATGAGCTGGCGGTCGATGGGGGCCAGCGTCAGGCTCTCGAAGCCGAGCATCGGACGCTCGCCGCCGGGAATGTCCTCGGCCGGGGTCACCACCTGCAGGTTCTCGATGCGGATGCCATAGCCGCCGACCTGATAGTAGCCCGGCTCGTTGGACACGATCATGCCGGGCTGAAGGGCGATCGAATTGGGCGCCTTGGAGATGCGGTGCGGCCCCTCGTGCACGCCGAGATAACTCCCCACGCCGTGACCGGTGCCGTGGTCGTAGTCGAGGCCGGCCGCCCACATCGGAACCCGCGCCAGGGCGTCGAGGGCATGGCCGGTGGTGCCGGCCGGGAAGCGCACGCGCGACAGCGCGATGTGGCCCTTCAGCACGAGGGTGAACATGCGGATCATCTCGGCGGAGGGCGCGCCCACCGCCATGGTGCGTGTCACGTCCGTTGTGCCGTCCAGATACTGGCCGCCGGAGTCGACGAGCAGCAGGTTGCCCTTCTCGATGCGCCGGTTGGTGCGATGCGTCGGGTGATAGTGCGGATAGGCCCCGTTCGGACCGGCCGCGGCGATGGAGTCGAAGGACAGGTCCTTCAGTGCGCCCGTCTGTTCACGCAGGCCCTCAAGCTTGGCGGCGATTTCGATCTCGTCTGGCAGGGTCTCCTGCGCTTCGGTGGCGACCCAGTGCAGGAAGCGAGTCAGCGCCGCCCCGTCGCGAGCGTGCGCGTTACGCGCGCCCTGCACCTCGATCGTGTTCTTGGTCGCGCGCGGCAGGGTGCAGGGATCCATGCCCCGGATCACCTCGGCGCCGGCGCCCTGCAGGCGATCGAAATACCAGGCCGAAGACTGGGCAGGATCGACCAGCACCTTCCGCCCCTTCATGGCGTCCAGCGCGTTCGGCAGATTTTCGGTCGGCTCGAGCGAGACGCTGTTTCCGAGCCATTGCGCCAGTTCCGGGGTCCACTTGGCCTCGTCCAGGAAGAGGCGCGCCGAGCCGTCCTTGTTCAGGATGGCCTGACCGATCGGAAGCGGCGTGCGGATGACGTCGCCGCCGCGCACATTGAACAGCCAGGCGATGGACGCCGGCGCCGTCAGCACGGTTGCGTCGGCCCCCAGTTCAGCGATGGCCTCGCCGAGGCGATGGCGCTTCGAGGCGGACTCCTCGCCGGTGTATTCGGTCGGATGCGGCACGACCTTGGCCGCCGGCTGCGCCGGTCGCTCGGACGCCCAGGCCTCGTCGAGCGGATTGCTCGTCACCGCCTTCAATCTGGCGCCGCGCCGCTCGGCCGCCTCGCGCAGCCAGTGGAGCGCGTCCGGAGAGTGCAGCCGCGGGTCGTAGCCGATCACCGCGCCGGGCTGAGGCGCGCTTTCGAGGTAGGCCGGCACGCCGCCTTCGACCAGATCACGAATCTCGAACAGCGACTTGTCGACCTGCACCTGAACCTGGGCGGTGTATCGCCCGTCCACGAAGACGGCGGCCTTGTCCTTGAGCACCACCGCGGCGCCGGCTGAACCGGTGAAGCCGGTGAGCCAGGCCAACCGGTCATTGGCGGCAGGCAGGTATTCGTTCTGGTGCTCGTCCTCGTGCGGCACGAGGAATCCGTCGAGCCCCTGGGCGGCCATCGCCTGTCGCATGCGGGGCAGGTGTTTGGAGCCGAAGGAAGGATCGGTATGTTCGTCGAAGGTCTGGCGCATGGCCAAGACTTAGCGCCGAGACGCGCGCCGCGCCACCGTCGATGCTGCTATGGTGGCCGGACCAGGGAGGCGAACATGAACGACGAAATTCTCGAAACCCTGAAACGCATCGAGCGCGCCAGCACAGCGACGACCGCGAAGATCGGCTCGGCCTTCTGGGGCGCGGGCGTGCTGCTGGCGACCGGCATGAACTATGGCCGCGACGGTTGGGACCACATCCTGTGGGCTCTGCTGAGCTGGGCCAACGTGGGATACCTGCTCACCCACGGCGTCGGCGTCTAACCCGCTCGCTGCAGCACCAGAGTGCACCACGCGTCGCGGTGGATGCGCGACTTCACGCGAAAGCCCTTCGACAGGTACGCCGCCTTCACGCGCCGCTCCTGGGTTCGCAGGAGTCCCGACAGGATGGCGACGCCGCGGGGCTTCAACGCGTCGTGGATGTTGCGCGAGAGAGCGACCAGGGGCGGCGCCAGGATGTTGGCGAACACCAGGTCGTACGGCCCGTGTCTCGCCACCTCGCGGTTGTTCAGACCCGAGGCGTGAACGAAGCGGGCGTGCGTCCCGTTGAGCGCTGCGTTCTCGTTCGAGATGCGCACCGAGGGCGCGTCGATGTCGGTGCCGACGGCGATGCGCGATCCGGTCTTGGCGGCGGCGATGGCCAGCACGCCGGTGCCCGCGCCGACGTCGAGCACGCGCTCGAAGCGACGTGACTTGAGCAGTCGGTCGTAGGCGTACAGGCAGCCCGCGGTGGTGCCGTGATGGCCGGTGCCAAACGCCGCGCCGGCGTCGATCTTCAGGGCCACCTTGTTGAGCGGCCGCCGACCTTCGTCATGGGCGCCGTAGACAAAGAAGCGGCCTTCCCGCACCGGCGGCAGACCCGAGAGCGACATGGCGAGCCAGTCGGCGTCGGCGAGCTTCTCGCGCGTGACGGTGAGAACATCGAAACTGCGCAGCGCGCCTTCCACGCCGTCGGCCTCATCGCCGTCGTTGGGAAATGCATCGATGCGCCACACGCCGCGGTCCTCGTCTTCTTCGAGGATCGAGTAGGTGGCGCCCTCCAGCAGGGGGTCGGAATCGATCACGGCGGCCGCGGCTTCGCAGGCGTCGCGTGGACCGCGGGCAACAATTTGAACGGCGGGTTCGGACATTTCGATCTTGTTGGTTATCCTCCTGAGTCGGGACTAGCGCGGATGGCGTCTCGACGCACCGCTAAATCGGGGTTCGGATACATGGCGAAAGCTCCAGTGAAGAGTGCGGCGAAACCCAAGGCGGCGGCCAAACCCGCTGCTGCGAAGAAGCCGGCGGCGGCGAAGAAGCCCGCTGCGAAGAAGCCCGCGGCGAAACCCGCCGCTGCGAAAAAGCCGGCAGCGAAGAAGGCTGCTCCGGCCAAGAAGCCGGCGGCCGCGAAGAAGCCCGCCGCTGCGAAGAAGCCGGCGGTTAAGAAGGCGGCTCCGGCCAAGAAGCCGGCCGCCGCCGCCAAGAAGCCCGCGGCTGCGAAGAAGCCTGCGGCCAAGAAGCCCGCTGTGAAGAAGCCGGCTGCGAAGCCGGCTGCTGCGAAGAAGGCGCCGGCCGCCAAGAAGCCCGCCGCCAAGAAGCCTGCCGCGAAAAAGCCTGCGGCGAAGAAGCCCGCGAAGCCTCGGCCTAGCGAGGCGCCGAAACCGGCGGCGGCCTCCACTGCTCCCGTGAGCAGCGCGCCGACTTCGGCGCCAGCTTCCACGCCGGTCGGCGAGTCCAAGCCGCTGTCGACCCACGCCAGCACGCCGGCGAAGAAAAAGCCGAAGGGCTTCTTCGCCACGCTCTTCGGCATTTTCGACAAGGACTGATAGCGGCCCTCGCTGGAGGAACTATTCCTTCGGCTTCATCGCTTCAGCGACGAGACGGTCTCGAGGGTCTGGCGACACCGCCAGACCCTCGATGACTCCGAGGCGGTCGCTGGCCGGCTTGTTCTGGCCCAGCTTGCGCTTGGCTTCGATGCGCGTGACGGAAAGCGCCACACCCACGATGCCGTTGAGGAGGCGCGCCACGTAGTCGGCGGGGGCGTCGGCGACCTTCCATGGGCGGGCGCGTCCGCGCTCGTGCTGGTCGGAGAGGCGCGTGACCACCTCCAGCAGGCGATCGGCGTCGTCGAACCAGCTCAGCGTTCCGTAGAGGTGAACCGCCTCGTAGTTCCAGGTGGGCACCTGCCGTCCGTCGAGCGCCTTCGACGGGTACCAGTTGGGGGAGACATAGGCCTCGACCCCCTGAAGGATGGCAAGCGCCTCGCCTTCTCCCGCCAGCGATCGGTGGGGGTTTGCGCGGGCGACGTGGCCGATGAGTTTCGCCGGCTCTCCCGGCTCCCACAGGAACGGAAGGTGAGTGGCGAAGAGCCCGTCGGCGCCGTGGGTGACCAGGACGCCGAGACGCGCGTCCCGGATCATGGCGTCTACGACCGCTGGGTCATCCTCGGCGAAGGCGGCAGGGCTCCACATCAGGGAAGCTCTAGACGGCGGCCGACAGATGTCGCGTCAAATTGCGCTACGCACCGTTTCGCACCGGCAGCACGCTACGGAAAACCAGGGCCGGCGACTGCATCGGGAAGGGCTGTGCGCGGCGGTTCAGTTCGACCATGCGCGGTGCGCCGACGGGCGCGAAGCGGGAGGCGAAGATCGCCATGAACAGGGCCCAGGAGAAGTTGTGATGCAGCATCATCACGCTCTCGGACAAGGTCAGCATGATAAAGGCCGCCAGAAAGGCGAGGCCGAAGTAGCCTTCGTACACGCCCTGGCTCGGCAGCCGCACGATGCCGAGGAGAAGCGCGGTCAGGACTGTCGCCGCCACCATCCCCAGCCCGACGTAGCCGAGTTGGATGAGCACCTCCAGCCAGCCCTGGTGGGCGGAGGGAACGGCCCATTCGGTCTCCAGGCGCACCCAGTTCGCCGGCATCGACTCCTTCCCCCAGAAAGCGGCGTAACCGTAGCCCTGCCATGGACGCTCGGCGGCGCGATGCAGCAGCGAAGCCCAGATATCGGTGCGGCCCGTAAAGGACGCGTCCTTGCCGAGCAGTTGGAAGAAGGTCTCGGGGTTCAGCAGGAAGAAGGCGCCGACGCCGACCACGACCACGACGCCGAGCCAGACCATCACCACACCCATCGCCGGCCCGGCCTTGCGAAGCAGATGACAGCCGAGGATCACCCCGGCGCCGATGAAGGTGCAGAGAAGGGACGTCTTGGACTGCGAGCCGAGCAGCACGATGGCCGCGAAGACGATGGTCGCGATCGCCAGCCAGCGCGCGCGGGCGCCGGAGATCAAAAGGGCGAGGCCCGCCAGAATGGCGGTGAACATCATCATCCCGGTCTGGTTCTTTTCCGTCCAGACGCCGCGCCAGGTTCCGGCGTTGACCGCTTGCGACACGCCCATCTCAGGCCAGGCGAAGACCAGCACCAGGGAGCAGATGCTCATGAACAGGAAGGCGATGCAGAGCATCCTCAGGAGCTGGGGCCCACGCCATGCGGCGGCGAGGTAGAGCGCGAACAGCATGCTCATGCCGAGTGCGATCGAGCGGCGCACTGTGGTGTCCGGCTCCAGAGACCAGCGGCTTGAGACGAAGGCGAGGCCTACCAGCGCGAGGGTGGCCAGGACGGCCGGCCAAATCTCGAAGATCGCGGCCGCGCGGCGGCCCACGAGACCGAGAATGACAGCGTAGACCGGCAACCAGATCAGCCTGAGCTCCGGCGTCTCGACCCCTGGTTCCGGCGAGAAGATCGGCATGATGAAGGCGCCCGTCATCATGGTCACGACGGCGATGCAGGCGATCCATTCCCACAGGGCGGGGGAAGGTTCGGCGACACTGGAATGTGGGGCGTACAGGCGGGCGTGCGTCATGTCGCCAGCCTCTGATTTTATGGTTAACGCCGCGTTGAATCGGGCCGCGGCCGATGGAAGCTCGGGCGTGCTACTGCGGCTCGGGAGGATCGAAGTCGCCGACGCGTTCCAGCCACCCGTCGGAGGGCTTCCGAACGGCCTCGCGCGCCATGCCAATGAGTGTCCCGCGATCGTTCACGGCGCAGTAGGTCGTGATGAAGATTTCGATTGTCGGACCGCGGCGGACCGACCACCGCGGACAGTCGGCGGCAAGGATGCGGTAGCGCTCGACGTCGGCCCCGGCGGCGGGCTGGGCCGCCGCGAGGAGCATATAATAGCTGGAGTGCAGGCCGACTTGCAGGGCGTAAAGCTGTTCCGCGCCCTCGGGCCCGCGGCCTTCTCCCAGCCCGACCAGAAACGCCAGCTCGGCGTCGGCGCCGCGCAGGCTCGTGCGTTCATAAGCCTGACTGACCCGCGCGGCGCAGTGCATGACGCCGTAGTTGGAAATGCGCATCCAGTCGAACGGGCCGCCCGGATTGTCGTCCGCCTGGCGGAAGCGCCAGTCGCCGAACTTCAGTTCGGAGACGCAGCCGAAGCCGTATTCGTCCTGAAAGTGCTGGGGCCAGACCGGCTGACGGCTCGGGCTTCCACCCCAGAGCGGCAGATCGGAGCGGATCTCCATCGCCGCGGCCGGCGAGGAGAGGGCGGTAAGCGCCAACACAAGGGTCAGGGCGCGCCTCATGGCGCAATAGTCACGCTTTTTCGACGAAAGAGTCGATGACCTTCTTCTCGCCGGCCTTGTCGAAGGCGACGGTGAGCTTGTTGCCTTCGATGGACTTCACCGCGCCATAGCCGAACTTCTGGTGGAAGACGCGCTCGCCGCGGGCGTAGGCGGAAGTGCTGGACCCGGACTGCACCACCAGCCGTCCGTCGCCTTCGATCACCGGCTGGCGGTGACCGCCGCCGGCGAAGGCGGAGCCGCGCGACTGGGCGCGCTTCCAGCCCGGCGAGTTGTAGCCCGAGCCGAAGGAGGGCGCGTCATCCCAGCGCGACTTCACCTCGGCCATCCCGGGCCCGCCGCCGTAGTAGCCGGTGTCGGAGGCGGCATCGACGTGGTCGATGGGCAGTTCGTCGACGAAGCGGGACGGGAGCTGGATGGTCCAGCGACCGTAGACCTGGCGGTTGGCCGCGAAGGAAATGCGCGCTTCTTCGCGAGCGCGGGTGACGCCCACGTAGGCGAGACGACGTTCCTCCTCGAGGCCCTTCTCGCCCTTTTCGTCGATGGATCTTTGCGAGGGGAAAACGCCTTCCTCCCAACCCGGCAGGAAGACGAGCGGGAACTCCAGGCCCTTGGCCCCGTGCAGGGTCATCACCTGGACAGCGTCCTCGCCCGCGCCACGGTCGAGATCGAGCACCAGGGAGACGTGTTCGAGGTAGTCCTGCAGGGTCTCGAAGGCCTGCATGGACTGGACCAGCTCCTTGAGGTTGTCGAGGCGGGTCTGGCCAGTGGCGCGGTCGGCGCGCTGCATGTCGGTGTAGCCCGACTCTTCCAGCACGGTCTCCGTCAGCTCGTAATGCTTCACCGTCGTCGCCAGGTGACGCCAGCGGTCGACGTCGCGGATGAAATTGGCGAGGGCGGTGCGCGTGCGCGCCGGCAGCTCGTCGGCGCCGATCAGGTCGCGCGCCGCGCGCATGGCGGACACTCCGCTGAGGCGCGCCAGGGTGAGCAGCTTCTGCACGCTGGTGTCGCCGATGCCGCGCTTGGGCGTGTTGACGATCCGCTCGAAAGCGAGGTCGTCATCCTCGGACTGGATCAGTCGCAGGTAGGCGTGGGCGTCGCGGATCTCGGCCCGTTCGAAGAAGCGGGGGCCCCCGATCACGGCGTAGGGAACCTGGAGCAGCACGAAGCGCTCTTCGAAGGCGCGCATCTGGAAGGAGGCGCGGACCAGTACGGCGACGTCCTTGTAGCGGCCGCCCTTGCGCCGCCAGTCCTCGATCTCGTCGGCGATCAGGCGGCTCTCGGCCTCGCCGTCCCACACGCCACGCACGCGCACCTTCTCGCCGCCCTCGGCCTCAGTCCACAGCGTCTTGCCGAGCCGGCCCTTGTTGGCTGCGATCAGGCCTGATGCGGCGCCGAGGATGTGGCTGGTCGAGCGGTAGTTCCGCTCCAGCCTGACGATCTTCGCGCCGGGAAAATCGCGCTCGAAGCGCAGGATGTTGTCCACCTCGGCGCCGCGCCATCCGTAGATCGACTGGTCGTCGTCGCCGACGCAGCAGACGTTGCCGGAGCCGGCCAGCAACCGCAGCCACAGGTACTGGGCGACGTTGGTGTCCTGGTATTCGTCGACGAGGATGTAGCGGAAGCGCCGGTGGTAGTCCGCCTGCACGTCGGGATGCCGGGAGAAGATGGTCAGGTTGTGCAGCAGGAGGTCGCCGAAGTCGCAGGCATTCAGGACCTTCAGCCGCTCCTGGTAGGTTGCGTAGAGCTTCTGGGCCTTGCCGTTGGCGAAGTCTTCCGAGGGCGGCAGCCTGTCCGGCGTCCAGCCTCGATTCTTCCAGTGATCGACCAGACCGGCCAGGGAGCGTGGCGTCCAGCGCTTGGTGTCGAGGTTCTCGGCCTCCAGCACCTGCTTGAGCAGCCTCTCCTGGTCATCGGTGTCGAGGATGGTGAAGTTCGAGCGCAGCCCCACCAACTCGGCATGCCGACGAAGGATCTGGGCGGCGATCGAGTGGAATGTGCCGAGCCAGCGGAGCCCCTCGGCGGAGGGGCCGATCAGGTGGGTGATGCGCTCGCGCATCTCGCGAGCGGCCTTGTTGGTGAAGGTTACGGCCAGCAGCTCCCACGGCCGCGCCCGGCCGGTGGCGAGGATGTGCGCAAGCCGCGTAGTCAGCACCCGCGTCTTACCAGTGCCTGCTCCTGCCAGCACCAGCACGGGTCCGTCGGTCGCCAGCACCGCCTCGGTCTGTTCAGGATTCAGGCCGTGCAGATAGTCCGCGCCGGCGCCCCCCGCGGGGGGCTGCGGACGGGCGAGGTCGGAGATGCGGGCGGGCGGTGAAGCGTCGGTCATGGATTCGAGAACATATGTAGCACGCGCACGTCCGGCGCCACCCAGGTCAGGAACCGCCGGGGCGACTTGCCGTTCTGTCCCCGTCGGGATCGAAGGGAGTAGAGATCATGGCTGAACAGCCCACCGTCGCCGCCAGTTCGACCACCACCACCGAGAAGTCCGGGGGCGCGCCCTGGCTGGCCTTCCTGGTCGGCGGCCTGCTGGTCGTCGTCGCCATTATCGCCTGGTACATGATGTCCGGCGGCCAGGTCGAACAGCCTGCGGTCCAGGTTCCGGACAGCGTGGACGTCAACATCAACGCTCCGGAAGCGCCGGCCCTGCCGGACGCCCCCAGCCCGGCGCCTCAGAACTAGAGCTCAGGTCGCGGCGTGTCGGGCGGTTCGCTCGAGCGCCGCGACCCGGCAGGCCGACGCCAGCGGACGGCGGCCGCGCCCGGCGTCCAGCTTCTGCATCAAACCCGCGAGACTGAGGCCCTCCGTCTTCGCCCAGCTGTCGAGCACCGCCCAGAACTCGGGTTCAAGCGCCACGGACGTGGCGTGTCCTGCGAGCAGGATGGATCGCTTGCGGAGGGTAGACACTAGCGCGGCCTCGGAGGTGGAACGTCGATCGATCCCGCCCGCCCGGGGTCGAAAGGGTCATGCAGGAAAGGCGGCCGGCGCAATCCGGGGCGGGCCCGGGCGGGCGTCCTGACGGGCTCGGCGCCCAGGAGCGGCTCGGGCGTGTCCCGACTGTCCGCGTCCTCGGGGAGGGCCGCCTCGGCGGCTGCAGCCTGCAGGTCCATCGTCAGGCGCGGTTCACCCGCACGGATGTCCGCGTCGGACGGGCCGGCCTGAACCGGCCCGCCGAGCCCGAACAGAAGCAGAATGACGAAGAACAGCTGACGCATTGGCCGCCAGACTAGGGCGCTCCCCGACGCTCCGCCAGCACCTGTTGTTCGATACGGATGCGGTGGCGCAGCATGAACAGGTTCAGGACGGTGAAGACGGCGGCGACCCAGAAGTTGCCGAACGCCAGGGGCAATACCGCGATCTCGGCGGTGACCACGAGGTAGTTGGGGTGACGCACGAAGCGGAACGGGCCGCTGCTGACGAGGGGGGCGTCGTCCACCGTGATCACGCGGGTGGTCCAGTAGGGTCCCAGTGTCGCGATCACCCAGATTCTGAGGAACTGCAGGACCAGATAGATTCCCAGCAGCACCCCGTTGGGTTGGCTCTCAACCGGTGTCGTGAAGACGATGGCCGCCAGCCAGGCGGCGTGCAGCGCCACCATCACCGGGTAGTGGCCCGCCCCGACCTCGCGGCCGCCCTGGGCCAGCAGCCGCCGCGTATTGTGTTGCGCCAGCGCCAGCTCGGCCAGTCGCTGCAACACCACCAGGCTCATGACCCAGACGAGGGGCGGCGGCGGCCAGAGGCTCATGGCGTGACAACGCCGAGGGCGGCGGTGAAGCCGGGTCCCAGGGTGGTCATGAGATGTGGGCCCCGGACGCCGCGCTGAAGCATCCGCCGCAGGATGAACAGGACCGTGACCGAGCTCATGTTGCCATGCTCCCGCAGCACGGCGCGCGCGTCTTCGAGACTGCGTGGCGCAAGGCCGAACACCTCCTCGAGCGCGTCCAGGACCTTGGCGCCGCCCGGGTGGTTCACGTAGCCCGCGAGATCGTCCTGGCTCAGTCCTTCCCGCTCGAGGAAGGCGTCGACGACGGCCGGAAAGTCATTGCGCACCAGGGCGGGGATGTCGCGGGAGAACAGCACCTTCAAGCCGTCTTCGGCCACGTCCCAACCCATGACGTCGAGGCTGTCCGACCAGGTGTGTTCGCCGAAGGGACCGAGCGCCGGTTCGCCGGCGTATTCATCCCGGCAGCTGATCACCGCCGCCGCTGCTCCGTCGCCGAAGAGCGCGGTGGCGATCAGGTTCGACTTGGTGCGGTCGGCATGGCGGAAGGTGAGGGCGCAGAGCTCGACCACCAACAACAGGATACGCGCCCGCGGTTCAGCTTTGGCCATGGCGGCGGCGCGCGCCAGACCGAGCACGCCGCCGGCGCAGCCGAGTCCGAAGATTGGCAGGCGCTGGACCGTCCGGCGGAAAGGCATCACCTCCATCAGCCGGGCGTCGAGCGCCGGGGTCGCGACACCGGTGGAGCAGACCGTGACCAGGCAGTCGATATCCTGCGCCTCCAGCCCGGCGCTCTCCAGCGCAGCAGCGACGGCCTCCGCCAGCAGCCGGGTGGCGTTCTCCAGGAACAGGTCGTTGCGTTCGGGGAAGCTGTGGGCCTGCTCGTACCAGTCGATCGGAACGCAGGACTGGCGGGTCTCGATCTCGGCGTTCCGGTAGATGGGAGACAGCCGGTCGTAGCCGCTGGGGCCCGGTGCAAACATGGCGATGGCGCGCCGGGCCACATCGTCCTGTTCGAGGATGTGCGGCGGAGAAGCCACCTCCAGGGCGACCAGACGCGGTACCGGACCGTCGATGTGGGCAGTGGACATTGGCTCTCTGGGGCTCGTTCGCCGGCGCGGCACGATGGCCCCTTGAACGCCGGCGGGCAATCGCCGTTTCTCGGGACGCCTGACCAACCCGCGGTCAGGGGAAACGCTCCGCGCGGACGCGGCATATCCGCAGCAAGTTTGCGGACGAAGTGAGGGGACAGACCTGCTAGAGGCAATTTGAAGGCGCGTTCCGGCGTCGCCCGGACCTGTTCCTCCCGCCTGCGAGCCGCGCCGTGTCGATTGCCGAAGACGAGACAAACATCGCCGCCGCCGCAGCGCCGCCCCGACAAGGGTTCGCAGGCGCGGATCTGTTCGCCCTGGCGTCCTGCAGCCTGATCTGGTCGACTACTTGGTACGCCATCAAGCACCAGTTGGGCGTGGTCCCGCCGCTGATTTCGGTGATCTACCGGTTCGGCCTAGCGGCGGCGGTGCTGTTCGCCTGGTGTCTCGTCACGCGAAAGTCGCTGCGCCTGACGCCGCGCCAGCACCTCATCGTCGCCGCTCAGGGGGTGTTCGTCTTCTCGCTGGACTACAGCTTCGTCTACCTCGCGGAGGTCCACGTGGTGTCGGCGGTGGTGGCGGTGATCTTCGCCTCCCTGTCCTTCGTGAACCTGATCCTGTTCCGACTTGTGCTCAAGCTGAAGGCGGCCCCGCTAGCCTGGGCCGGCTCGGCGGTGGGGATCGTAGGCGTGGCCGTGCTGTCCTGGGGGGAAGCGGCCCGGGCCCACATGGATCCGGAGACCCTGCTCGGTATCGGGTTCGGTCTGGCCGGGGTCTTGACCGCCGCCATCGGCAACCTGTTCGCAGCGAAGACCCAGGCGGAGGAAATTCCGATCGCCCCCGCCACCGCCTGGGCGATGTTCTACGGGACCGCGGGACTGGCTCTCTATGCGATCGCGACCGGCGAACCGTTCCTGTTCACCCCGACGGTCGAGTATGTGGGCTCGCTGATCTATCTGGCCGTTTTCGGCTCCGTCGCCGCTTTCCTGCTCTACTATGCGCTGGCGCGCCGAACGGGTTACAGCTTCGCTTCCTATATCTCGGCCCTTACGCCGCCCCTCGCGATGGGCATCTCGGCGATGTTCGAAGGCGCGCGATGGGGTTGGGAGGCGCTTGCGGGACTGGTGCTGGTGGTCATCGGCCAGTACCTGCTCATCCGGGCGCCCAAGGTCTGAGGCCTAGGCGGGCTCGGGGTCGTCGTCCCGCTCGATGCGGTGGGCGTCCAGCTTGTCTTTCATCTGCTCGGCCTGAGCGTCGCTGAGCGAGGTCTGGGCCTTGCTGCGTCCGTGCTTCTGCCGATTGGTCGCCGCACGCGCCTTCTTCTCGGCGGCGGCCCGCTCCTTTCGAGCCCGGTTCAGGTTGATGATCTCGGCCATGAGAACCCGGAACGAAGCGCAGCTGCAGCCCGTTTTGTCTCCCACACATCCACGGGAGACTGACGATGCAGCAAGACACTGGCGCCATCCGCGAACACATGGAAGTCCTCGGCTCCGACGGCGGCCATGTCGGCAAGGTCGACCACGTCCACGGCGATGAGATCGAACTGGCCAAGCTGGACCTGGGCGCGGGCCTTAAACACCACCTGATCCCGACCAGCTGGATCGAGCGCGTCGACGAGCACGTCCACCTCAACCTGACCAAGGACGAGGCGAAGGCCCGCTGGACCGAGAAGCACTAGCTTTCGAAAGCTTAATCCGCCCGGCCCTTTTGGCAGGTGGACCAGAGGTCTAGATACTCCGCGTCGGCGCACCCGCCGGCGCGGGGTTCTTCGATGACCTTCATCCTCAACGTATTGTGGTTCATCTTCGGGGGGCTGCTGTCCGCGATCCTCTGGACCTTCGCCGGTGTCCTGCTCGCCGTCACGATTGTCGGCCTGCCCTACGCCGGGGCGGCGTTCCGGATCGCCGGCTTCGTCATCTGGCCTTTCGGCAAGGAGATCGTGTCGCGCGAGGAGCTCGGCCGTCCGGACATCGGCACGGGGCCGCTGGGGTTCCTCATGAACGTGCTCTGGTTCGTGCTGGCGGGCTGGTACCTGGCGCTGCACCACGTAATCATCGCGGTTCTGGAGGCCATCACCATCTTTGGGTTGCCCTTCGCCTTCAAGGATTTGCAGCTGGCCGGCTTCGCCCTTGCCCCGATCGGCAAGACGGTGATCGACCGATAGGCGGCGGCTAGATCTGAAGCTGGGGCTTGCTTCGAATCCACTGGGACAGCAGCCACTTTGCGCCAGCGGTCGGCGGCAGGCCTGCATGCCAGGTCCGCGGGTCGGGCCTGCCGGCGGCGTCCACATTGCGGAAATAGAGGGCGTCGCCCTTGGAGCCCTTGAAGGTCCGCTTGAGCACCGGGAAATCGGTGTCTCCGCCCTCGTAGCCGTCGTTCAGATAGATCAGGAACGTGCCGACGCGCTGGCCGCGCTGGGCGACGTCGGCGGCAAGGCCGGGCGTGGCGGGGTCGATGAAATCGAAATGCGGACTGAACTTCTGACCGACTGCGTAATGCAGGACGTTGATGGTCTCGAATGCGTCCAGCGGGTGGCCGATGGCCGCTCCGATGCGGGCCCGCACCAGGGCGAAGACCACATCCAGATCTAGCAGGGAGTAGCCGGTGCCCGAATTGGTCCGCGCCTCGTTGGCCTCGCTGGTCCCGCCGGGATTGTAGACCTGCGCCGGCCGCAGGAAATCGCGGGACTGGCCGATGACCCAGTCGCAGACCCGGGAGGGAATGAAGCCCTTGAACCCGAGCAGAAGCGGCTCGGCAGAGATTTGCTCTGGTTCGGGCGGCGTCAGCCATTCGGCGAGGCTCAGCAGCCGGGCGACCGGCAGCGCCTGCTGGGAGCGGACGTGTCCCCTGGCCGCGGCCATGGCGAGGCCCGCCATCGCATCGTCCCAGTCCTGCGGCCGTCCGATGCCCATGGCCGCGAGCACTGAGGCGTAGGCCGCGGCGTCCGCCTGGCCCTTGCTCGCTGCGCGATGGATGAACTCGGCGCCTCGAGCCGGATCGTGCGGCGCCCCCCGGGCGCCCACCAGCCTCGCGCCCAGCACGGTGCAGGCCAGCAGGTGGCCGCTGTTGGCGGCCTTTGCGAGCCACTGCACGGCTTCGTCATATTTTCCCTCGCGGTCGAGCAGGCGCGACAGCATGACGGCGGCGTCGCCGTCGCCGCCCTGGGCGCGCTGCAGGAGGTCCGCGGTCGTGGTCATCAGCCGGGAGCGATCATCTTTTCCGGCCGCACGATCTCGTCGAACTCGGCGTCGGTGACATAGCCCCCGCCCACGGCTTCCTCGCGCAGGGTGGTGCCGTTCTTGTGGGCGGTCTTGGCGATCTTGGCCGCGGCGTCGTAGCCGATCCTGGGCGCCAGCGCCGTCACGAGCATCAGCGAACGGTCCAGCGCCGCCTTGATGTTGTCCTCGCGGGCTTCCATGCCGACTACGAGGTTGTCGGTGAAGCTGATGGCCGCGTCGGCCATCAGGCGGACGGACTGCAGGAAGTTGTAGGCCATTACCGGGTTGTAGACGTTCAGCTCGAAGTGGCCTTGGCTGCCGGCGAAACTGATCGCGGCGTTGTTGCCGAACACCTGGATGCAGACCTGGGTTAGGGCCTCGCACTGGGTCGGGTTGACCTTGCCGGGCATGATAGACGACCCGGGCTCATTCTCCGGTAGCGACAGTTCGCCGAGACCCGAGCGGGGTCCCGAGCCGAGGAAGCGGATGTCGTTGGCGATCTTGAAGAGGCTCGCCGCCACGGTGTTGATGGCGCCGTGGGTAAAGACCATGGCGTCATGCGCCGCGAGGGCCTCGAACTTGTTGGGCGCCGTGGTGAAGGGCAGGTGGGTGATGTCGGCGATGCGTCCGGCCACCTGTTCGGCGAAGCCGACCGGCGCGTTCAGTCCCGTGCCGACCGCAGTGCCCCCCTGCGCCAACTCCATGAGCGCCGGCAGCGTCATCTCGATGCGCTTGATCCCGTTGGCGACCTGGGCGGCATAGCCCGAGAACTCCTGCCCCAGGGTCAGCGGCGTGGCGTCCTGGGTGTGGGTGCGGCCGATCTTGATGATCGATTTCCAGGCCTGGGCCTTGTCGTTCAGCGCTCCGTGCAGGGTGCGCAGCGCCGGCAGCAGGCGGTGCACGGTCTCTTCCGCGCAGGCGATGTGCATGGCCGTCGGGTAGGTGTCGTTGGACGACTGGCTCATGTTGACGTGGTCGTTGGGGTGGACCGGCTTCTTGGAGCCCATTTCGCCGCCCAGCATCTCGATCGCCCGGTTCGAGATCACCTCGTTCGCGTTCATGTTCGACTGGGTGCCCGAGCCGGTCTGCCAGACGACCAACGGGAAGTGGTCGTTCAGCTTGCCGTCGATCACTTCCTGAGCGGCCTTGACGATGGTCTCCCCGATGGTCGGGTCGAGCCGGCCGAGGGCCATGTTCGTTTCAGCCGCGGCGCGCTTGACGATTCCCAGGGCCCGCACGATTGGGGCGGGCTGCTTCTCCCAGCCGATCCTGAAGTTGCCGAGTGAGCGCTGCGCCTGGGCTCCCCAGTAGCGGTCCGAGGCGACTTCGATGGGGCCGAAGGTGTCGGTCTCGGTGCGCGTCGCGGTCATGGGAATCCCCGAATTTGGAAGGCGCGCGCGGTTTAGCACGCGCATCCCGGGGATCAAGAATCAGGACCGGGTCAGGTCCACGGTCGCCAAGGGACCGCGAAGAGCGTTCGCGACCTAGCGCTGCACTTCCCAAGGCTTGTTCGCTTCACAGCGATTGGCCTTCCAGTCATCGTAGTCGCACCAGGCGATCCGATAGCTGGCATTTCCCCGAGGCGAGCTGCTGACGTTTTCCGAACGCCCCGGACCGAGCGGGCCAAAGCCGCCCTTCTGATGAGTGCTGCAGGAGAAGTAGCCGTCGTCGTCGTAGCACCACGCCCCGATCGCCGTGTACGAACAACTGTTGACGACCCGCCAGCCGGATCCACCTGTTCCCCTGTTGTCCATCGTGACGCAGGTATCGTCGAAGTCGGCTGCGCTGCGCGTAGGCGGCGGCGGCGTAGAAGGCGCTGGAGTGGAAGACCCCGCGAAACTCGAAGGGCCCCCCGGTAGCGGGAAATAGGCGGGCGACACTGGGGGTATAGTGACCAGGTTCGAAACCGCCCCCGCCTGACACTCTTCATAGGAGCAGCCCATCCGGAAGGATTCCGTGCTCACCGACGCGGGCGAGCCAGAGGGCGGGAAGGGACCGCCGCCAAGGAAGTAGACGGCCACCTGCGTTGGCCCATCGTTGAAACCGTTCACGATGCGGCCTGTGTAGGCCATGATGAATCCGCTGCGGTCCTGAAGGTAGAACGTCCCTTCGCCGTTGATCGGCTGCCCGGGCGTGCAGGGGCCAGTCCAGACGAAGCCGTGTCCGGAGGTGGTGGTCGTACTGTCGACCATCGAGGCCATAAGCCGATAACACCCCTTGTCGGTGGTTTCTTTGACCCAACCGGGTTCGCCTTCCCCGTCGGCTCGGGCCCGATCGGCGACGCCGCCGAGGCTGATGAGACCGGCGGCGGCCAGGAGGGCGGCGCAGGCGGCGGCGTTGGAGCGTTGCATGGATATCCCCGGCGCAGCGTGTTGACGGTTCACCTGATGCGCAAAGCATGCTCAGGTGTAAGGAGACGCGACTACATCGGCGGTAGTGGGGAGGCTGAGCCGTTGCTTCGCTCGACTTTCCTTCGGCGGCCGGACGACTTTTTTCCGACCTTTGACCGACTTCGCCCATGACCGACGCGTCCCTCAGCCGCCGCCTGTCGGAAGAACCGGATTTCGAACTGGGCCAGCTTCGCGTGTCGCCCTCGACCGTGCGGGTTTTCCTCGGCGCGGCGGAATTCCGCGTCGAAGCCCTGACCATGGCGGTCCTGGTGACGCTGGCGCGGGCGCAGGGGGCGACGGTAAGCCGTGACGCCCTTGTCGAGTCGTGCTGGCAGGGCCGCATCGTCAGCGACGACGCCGTCTCACGCGCGATCGCCAAGGTGCGCGCCATTGAGCGCGCCGCCGATCCGCCTGCTTTCACCATCGAGACTGTGCCCAAGATCGGCTATCGGCTCTTGGCCGCCGGCGCCGGCCAGGCGGTCCGGACCCAGCCCGCGGTCCGCCCGCCCAGCCCCCGCTGGTGGGTCGCCGCGGCCGCGTCGGCGGTCCTGCTGCTGATCGCCGCACCGTTCCTTTGGACGCAGGCGGCGGCGGGCAAGCCGGCAGACCCGGCCCGCTCGCCCCAATTCGAGGATTCCGGCGTTCTCCCGCCGCTGCGCGCCGCGGACTTTTCGGATGCGCTGCTGGTGCTCGACGAACAGCGGCTGCGGCTCTACCTGCGCCGGGGCTGGAACCCGAACTGGAAACTCGACAGCGAGGGTAACGCAGCCCTGCACAATCTGATGATGGTGTGCGAGCGCAACCGCCACCACGACCGCGACGGCGTGACGCGCGTGGCGCGCCTACTGGTCGAATCGGGCGCCGATCCGACCGCGCGCAACAAATGGAACGATACGCCCCTGATCATCGCCCAGACGCCGCGTTACTGCGGTCCGAACCACCCGGTGGTGGCCTACCTGAAGGCGACGATCGCGCGGCCAGGCTAGGCCTACTGCAGCCAGACCGAGGTCAGGCGACGGCAATCGGCGACCAGGCAGCCGGCCGGGTTGGCCTGGGGCTGGCCTTCGTAGGTGATGTTCAGGGTCCGGTTGCTGATCAGCGCCTGGGCGGCGAGGGCGACGGCCTTGTCAGCGATCGGATTGTTCAACTCGACGGCGAAGAAGATCGGCGGCGCGGTCAGCCCGCCGCCGGCGGTGGCGTTGCAGCGGATGTGGATGCGGTTGTTCAGGACCGCGACGTTGACGACCTTGCACTCGCGGGAGATTTCGGCGGCGGCGGCCGGCGCGGGCAAGGTGACGGTGTTGGCGGTCATGGCGCTCGCCAGGGCCAAGGCCGTGATAAGGATGCGACGCATGGAATGTCCTCCCTCCAGGTCCGCACAGCCAATCATGCCGAACGCAGTTATGGCAACGCTTCATGGTTGACGCGGGTAAGGGGGATGGCTGGACCGCCTCGGGCAAGGTGCGAGCGCGAGAGGTCGGCGGCGCGATCGACATCCAGATCGACGGCCTGACCACGCAGGCGCGCTACTACAAGCCGCTGATCTACGAGTTCTTCCGCAAGCAGTGGCGCGGCGCCCGCCCGGCGTACGGCGACTTCTCGGTCGAGATCGTCATGGAGCATGTCGGGGATCCGCCGTGGATGGACCTCGACAACCTGGCCAAGGCGCTGCTGGACGGGATCAAGGGATATGTCTTCCACGACGACGCCCAGGTGGCCCGCCTGCTGGTCGAGCGCCGCGAGGGCGAACGGGAGCGAATCCTGATCCGGGTAAGCCCGCGGGTGGGCTCAGGCGGCCCAGGGCTGTAGCGCGCCCCAGACCGCAAGGACGCCGGCGAATACCGCGAAACTGAACACGCCGAGGGTGTGGCGCAGCTTGCGCCAGATCGTCCACCCGCCGGCGGCGCCTCGAGCGGGCCTCCACGTCAGCGGCAGCAACACGATCATGCCCAGCGTCATCAGCGCGCCCAGCAAGGCCAGCCAAGAGCCCCCGAGCACCAAGGGACCGGGCCAGTTGTAGAAGTAGCTGTTGTCGTAGCCCGAGGCGCTTTCGGCCCATTTGCCGAACAGAGCCGTGGCTCCCAGGAAGGCCGTGGCGGCGCCCAGCGACAGCAGGTTCGAGGACCGCTGCGCCGGCGAGGGTCGAACGTCCTGCCCGCGGCGGGTGAACGCTCCGAAGATAGTCAGGAACGCCGCGGACAGGCCCAGCAGCATCGCCAGGTTCAGCATGTCCGGGGATTTCAGGACGGGGGCTCGCTCGAAGGTCTGTGTTCCGGAGGCGCCCTCGAAGCTGACCGCCTTGCCGTTCTCGACCTTGAAGGTGACGCGGTTGCGCCCGTCCGTGGAAACGAATCCGTGCGGCCGCCCATCGGGTCGGTATTGGCGCGTGGCGTCGCCGGCGGTGACCAGCAGATATCCGGCCGGATCGACCTTCACCGTCGCGACCGAGAAGAACAGGTATACGAAGCCCTCGAGCCCGGTGTAGGAGCGCCGCGAGCCGAGGTAGCTGCCGTCATAGACCGCCGCGCGGGCGACCAGTCCGGGATCCGGCGTCAGCGGCACGTCCTGCACTGGCGCGTAGAAGCGGGCCACGATGTGGTTCGGCAGCCGGTCCACGAGCGGGCGACCGGTATTGGTATTGGTCGAAATGAAGACGCCGAGGTCCAGCTCGGGAACCACCAGCATGTTGGTGAAGTAATTCGAAAGAGCCCCGCCGTGCCCATAGGCGACGAAGCCTCCCGGCATTTCCAGTCGCTGGAAGCCGTGAGCCCAGCCGTTCACCCCCGGAGGAACGTCCATGACCGGCGTCCGGAACGCCTTCGCCGTGGCCGGGCCATAGACCGTGTTGCCGTCCAGGCTTCCGCCAGCCAGCTGCATGAGCATGTAGCGGGCCATGTCCGGTGCGGTCGTCGAGATGGAGCCGGCGGGGTCTATGGAGCCGAACTCGAAGGGCGCGGGCGCGAACCCGGAGCCGGTCCAGGCGAATCCCTTGGACAGGCGGCGGGCCAGGTCCGCCGGCATGGGGGCGGGGATGCCCGCCCTCGCGGGGTAGGGCTGACGGTACGTGGTCGAGGTCATGCCCAACGGTTGGAACAGGTCGCGATCGGCCAGGGTGTCGAAGTCGGGCGCCCCTGCCGAGCGGGCCACGGCGTAGCCGACCAGGGCGACGCACCAGTTGCAGTAGGTCGAATAGGTTCCCGCCTCGCGGATGCGATTGGGGCGATGGCCCTTGAGGTATTCCCCCAGAGCGGTGACCCGACCGGGATCGGCGGCGAACAGGTGGCCCAGGGCGCTGTCCTCGAAGCCTCCGGCGTGACCCATGAGGTCGATCAGCCGGATCGGCTTGTGGAACCCCTGGTCGGGGATCTGCATGTCGGGGGGCAGATAGCGGTTGATCGGATCTTCCAGCTTCATGCGCCCCGCCTCGACCTCGCGCATCAGCAGGATCCAGGTGAAGGTCTTGGAGACGGAGGCGATGCGGAACAGGTCGCGGGCGGGGTCGACGGCCCGGTCCGGGGCCGCCATGCCGTAACCCTTGATGAGGATCGGCTTGCCGCCCTGCACCACAGCGACCGTTGCGCCCGAGACGTGGTCGGTCGCCATGGCGTCGCGAATGACGCCGTCAACAAAGGCCTCCAGCTCGGCAGGCGGAATCGGCTGGCCGGCCGCGAGCCGACCCGCGGGACGAGCGCCGACGGGACCTTCCGGGGCCGGGGCGACGCTTGCGACCGGAGCGGTCCGGGTCGGCGAGGGAACGGTCGCGGGGACCTGGGCAAGGGCCGGCGCGCACGCCAGCACGGACGCGGCGATCAGGGCCGGGAGCTTCGAGATCTTCATGGTTCCCCCGTGTGCCGATCCCGTCAGGGACCGTGCTTGAAGTGCAGGCGCTGCATGGCTTCCGCGACACCGGAGCCGATCCGGACCTGGGGTTCGGATGGCGGAGCCATGCCCGTCTCGGTCTCCATCCGCGCCACGCAGGCCTGGGCCAGGGTGGCGAGCTCCGGGAAGGTGGCGGCCTTGGGCAGGCTCTCCAGAATGCAGGCGTCGAAGTAGGGATAGCGATTGCGCTCGCCGCAACCGAACGAGGTCCGGTCTGGTCGGGCCGCCGTGATGATCATGCGGTTGGGACGCATGGCCCCATTCACGAAGATGCCCGAGAAGCAGGCCGAGATGATCGCCACCGTGGGCCGCGGACCGCAGGCCCGCGTCAGGATCTGGTCCAGTTGGGCCGGGCTCAGCATGGTTTCCGGCCCGAACACCGCGCCGTCCGGGGCGCCGTGGGAGGTCAGGTAGAACAGGCAGCCGCCCTTTGCCTGGCGCGCCGCTTCGATCAGGCTTTCGGTGACCGCGGGCGGCTGGACCACGATGGACAGGTCGTCGCCGGCCTTGTCGGGTCGCAGGGAGAATTGGTGCAGATTGCGCCGGTCGAACCCGGCGCGGATGAAGGCGGCGGAGACGTCCCGCCGCGCATTGTCGAAGGCCTGGGTGGTTCCCGTGTGACCACGCCAGTCGCCCGCCACGACAACGGCGGCCCAGTCCGAGAAGCCCGGGTCAGGTGCGTCGGCGCGCGCGCCCACGGCCCAGGTCAGCAGGGCCAGGCAGACCAGCAAGCTTTGGAGAAGACCCTTCGCGCCCCCCGGCATGGGTCTACTTCTTTCGGAACTTGTCCAGCGAGACGACCTTTGGCGCCTCGCCGTCTTCGCCGTCACCGGCGCCGGGACCGCCCGCGGGCTCGAGGGCGGCCGACAAGGGCTCCTCTTCGCCTTCCGGCGGTTCGAACTGCAACAGGAACTGGACGCTGGGATCGTAGAAGCGGGCGATGGCGGCGTAGGGAACGGACAGCTTCTTGGGTTGTCCGCCGAACTCCAGGGTGACGGAGAAGAAGGTTTCACCTGGCGCAAGATCCCAGAACCGGTGCTGCAGCACGATGGTCATCTCGTCAGGGTACTTGGAAGCCAGGTCCGTCGGGATCGACACGCCGGGCGCGCCGACCCGGAAGGTGATGTAGAAATGATGGGCCCCAGGCAGGCCGGCCGGTTCCGCCGCCCGCTTCAGCGCCGCTTTCACCACGCCGCGCAAGGCTTCCTGCGCCAGCGCCTCGTAGCGCATCTCATCGGTCGAAAAGGCGTCTTGCGTCATTCACTGCCTCACCCGCGCAAGCGGAAGCCCATCCAGCGCCAAACGGCGGCGGGCACCTTACACCAAGCCTTGGCGCGGCTGAACGGGCGCGAGCGATGAATCTGGCGCCGGGCGGCGGCTAGTCGCCCTTGCAGTTGGCGGCGCCGCCAGAGCAGACGCCGCGGTCCCGGACTTCCCGGAGGCCTTCCTGGGCCTCGCGAGCCTGGTCATCCCACTGGGCTCGCGTCTGACAGATTCTCTGACGGGTGCGCCCGCTGGTCACGCGTGTGCCTGTCGGGGGACGAACAGTGCGGCAGATGACCTTTTCAGGGTCCTGGTCGGCGCCGGTCGCATCCGCTGTCGTCGACGGATTGGTCATCGGCTCCGGCGGATTGGGCGCCGGGACTTCCGGCGCGGCCCAGGCGCTGGAAGCAAGTGTGAGCGCGCTGATCGTGAGCAGGGTGCGGATCATGACGCAGGCCTTTCGGACAGTTGCCGCGCAAGCCTAGTGAGCCGGGCGAGGCCTTGTCCCCCCATGCCTGCAGGGTTGAAGCAATTGCTGCGAGTTTTTGCTGGGCCCCGCGACCGCGGGCGGAAAAGTGAGGGGCTTCTGTTTCCAGGCGCCCCTCGAGCCCAGCCCAGGGATCTGAACCCCTAGGACTTAATTTGAAAAGCGACTGACCGCATTACGCAGCCAGGCGAGCTTCTCCAGCGAAGTTATCGTTCGCAGTTAGTTTAATGACCCGGAACGGTGGGTCAGGCCGAGAGAAAGCAACACCTTTACACGTCCGTCGATGCTGATCGGCCCCAGGCTTCCCGCCGATAACGCGGAGGAAGATTTTGGTGGAGCCGCCGGGAATCGCACCCGGGTCCGGTCCGCTTATTACGAGCGCGTTTATCTCCATAGTCGGGCCGAAGCCCGACACCCGCAATATAGGCGCGGGGCGGGTAAAATTGAAGTTGCGGGCAGGAAAAAGGGCGCGGACCCTTCGGCCCGCGCCCTCGGATTTCGCTGGGTCGACCGGACCTAGCCGGAGCACTGACCCGGAGAGCAGGTGCCGCGGTCGCGGACCTTGAGGGCTTCCTGGGCCTCGCGCTCCTGCTGTTCCCACTGCTCGCGAGTCTGGCAGATGCGCTGGCGGTTGCGCGAGCTGCCCAGGCGGGTGCCCGTGGGCGGCCGCACGTTGCGGCAGATGACCTTGTTGGGGTCATGGTCCGAGCTGGTGTCGGCCGTGGTCGCCGGATTGGTCATCGGCTCCGGCGGGGCGGCGCCCTGGAGGCTCGGCTGGGCCGACGCCGCCGTGGCGAGGATGCCGGCCGCGCCGGCGATCATCAGCAGTCTAAGCAAGGAACTCCCCTTGTCTCTATGGCGTTCTTCGAGAGGCGTGCAGACACGCTAACGAATAACCTTCATCAATGCCAGCAATGGTCTGGAACGTCTCCACACGCGGCGCCAGCGGGTGCTCGTGCGTTCGTATACCATAGGTTGGATTGACGGCATAATCCTGAACTCAGACCGGCAGGCGAGGCCAGTCCGGCGTCTGATTTCGGAACCATGTCAGCTGGCGTTTGGCGTAGCGACGGGTCTCCCGCTTCGCCGCCTCGAGGGCCGCCTCCAGCGCGCACCGCCCGTCGACGACGGCCAGGAACTGCCGCAGACCGGTGGCCTTCATGGCCGGCAGGTTCGGGTCCAGATCACGCGCGGCCAAGGCCTCGACCTCGGCGAGGACGCCGGCGGCCAACATCTGGTCCAGGCGTGCATCACAACGCCGGTAAAGCACCTCTCGGTCCGGTTCGAGCACCACGCCCTCCCAGCGTCCGGGGTCCAGCACGGGGCGGGTGGCGGCCGCCCAGTCGCTCAGCGCCACGCCGGTGGCGGCATGGACGCTGAAGGCGCGCACCAGCCTCTGGCGGTCGCCGGGGGCGATCCGGGCCGCGGCGGCCGGATCGACCGCGGCGAGGGCGGCGCGGAAGGCGGCTTCTCCCTCGCTGTCCAGCTGGCGCGCGGCGTCGTCGCGGACCGATTCCGGCACCGGAGGCACGTCGGCGAGCCCGCGCGTCAGGGCCCGGAAGTAGAGACCGGTTCCGCCCACAACGAAGGCCGGGCGCCCCTCATTCTCGAGCTCGGCCAGGAGGGCGGTCGCCGCGCGCAGCCAACGGCCCACCGACCAGCCGTCCGCCGCGTCGGCCACGCCGTAGAGCTGGTGTTCGGCAGCCGCTTCCTCGGCTTCCGAGGGGCGCGCGGTCAGCAACCTGAGGTCGCGGTACAGCTGCATGGAGTCGGCATTGATGATGACCCCCCCGGCGGCGCGTGCGCGGTCGAGCGCGTGCGCGGATTTGCCGCTGGCGGTCGGTCCCGCGATCAGGCGGACGGGCGGAGGAGACGGCATCGAGCTTCAGGCTTGTGTCAGGGGCGGCGCGCGCGGATATGAAGCCCCGGCTACCGAGGGCGCAAGCGATGTCCGACTTTCCTTCCCGCGACACGATCCTGACGGCGCTCGATCAGGTCCCCGACCCGAAGTCGGGCCAGGGTTTGCGCAAGGCCGGCATGGTGCGCGGCCTGGCCATCGGCCCGGGCCGGATCGGGTTCATGCTGGAGGTGGCGCCGGCCGATGCGGACCTCTACGCGCCGGTGCGCGCGGCTGCGGAGGCGGCGTTGCGCGCCTTGCCGGGTGTTGAGGAGGCGCGGGTGGTACTGACGGCGGAAGCCGGTCCGGGCCCCGGGCCGTCTCCGCGCTCGACGCCGGCGGGCCGCAGCGCCGCCCTGTCGCCCCAGGCGACTGCTCCCGCCCGCCCGGCCCCGGTTCCGCAAGGTCGGCCGGAGCACGTGAAACGGGTTCTCGCCGTGGCCTCCGGCAAGGGTGGCGTGGGCAAATCCACGGTGGCGGTGAACCTGGCCTGCGCCTTCGCCAGGCTGGGTCTGCGCGCCGGATTGCTGGACGCCGACATCTACGGCCCGTCCGCGCCCCTAATGCTGGGGCTGCACGAGGCCCCGGTCTACGGTGAAGACCGGAAGATGCAGCCAGCCGAAGCCTTCGGCATCAAGGCGATGTCGATCGGCCTGCTGGTGGACGCCGACAAGGCCATGGTCTGGCGCGGTCCCATGGCCTCCCGCGCCCTGACCCAGATGCTGACCGGCACCCGGTGGGGAACCGAGACCGAACCGCTGGACGTGCTGGTGGTGGACCTGCCGCCCGGCACCGGCGACGTGCACCTGGAGCTGGCCCAGAAGACGCTGCTGGACGGAGCGGTGGTGGTCTCGACGCCCCAGGAGATGGCGCTTGTCGACGCACGCCGCGCGGTGGCCATGTTCGGCAAGCTGCAGACCCCCGCGCCGGTGCTCGGGATCATCGAAAACATGTCCGGCTTCATCGCGCCGGGGACCGACGAGCCCATCCCGATCTTCGGCCGTGGCGGAGCCAAGGCCGAGGCGGAGCGCCTGGGCGTGCCGTTCCTCGGCGAGATCCCCATCGACCTGTCCCTGCGCGAGGCCGGGGACGCTGGTCGTCCGCTGACGGCGACCCGCCCGGACAGCGGAACGGCGCAGGCCTTCCTCAAGATCGCCCGGGCGCTGGCCTAGGCGACCGGGGCGGCCCAGTCCACGTCGACCCAGCAACTCTTGCTGGACGCCGGCTCGCCGGGCGTCGGCGGAATGATGCTGACCTTGCCGTCGATGCGGACATGCGCCCCCTCGCCGGCCGTCGTCCCGCCGTCGAGGTGAACCTTGATGTCGGAGGCGCTGAAGTGGTCCGGGATGTCGTCCATGCGGCCCGGGGACTGGCCGATCTTGAGGGTCAGCCGGGCGTGGGCCGGTTCGGGCCCGGTTGGAGGGGGGGCCATGACGTTGAAGTCCGCCGGCGGCGTGGCGTCGGCGTAGAGCGCCATGTCGCAGTCGGTCGTCTGGCCGTTGGTCGCATGGCAGAAGCTGAGCAGGCCGCGGCGATATCGGATGTATCCCTCGAGCCGGACCCGCGAGCCGTCGGGCTGATCGCAGACCGCGGCCACGGTGGTCGGCTTGCCCGGCTCCGGCGCGGTGGCGGCGCAACTGGCCAGCAGGCCGGCGGCGACGGCGCAGACGATGAGGCGCATTGTTTTCCCTCCCCAGGACGTCAGAGCTTACGGCGCCGTTCCAGAACCCGGAAGGTGAACGGGTGATCGTCCTTCTCGCCGGCGGGGTGGCTCTCGCGGCGCACTTCCTGGAAGGCGGTCTCGTCGAAGGGCGGCATGAGGGTGTCGCCCTCGGGTTCCGCCTCGACCTCGGTCAGGTAGATTCGGGTGGCGCGCGGCAGCACCTGCTCGAACAGGCGCGCGCCGCCGATCACCGCGACCTCTGACACGCCGTCCTCGATCGCCGTTTCGCGCGCGATCTCAATGGCTTCGTCGAGGCCGACGCAGACCAGAGCTCCCTTGGGGCGAAACTCCGGATCGCGGGAAAGCACCACGTTCAGGCGGCCGGGAAGCGGGCGAAGAGGCAGGCTGTCCCAGGTGGCGCGACCCATGATGCAGGGCTTGCCGATGGTGTTGGCCTTGAACCACTGCAGGTCGGAACGGAGCCGCCAGGGCAGCCGGCCGTCGCGGCCGATCACTCCGTTGCGGGCGCGGGCGACGACGAGGGCGATGTCGGGAAGCGGCATGGGCGGGGTGTGACGGCGACCGGAGCGGCTGGCAAGGGTGGTTTTCGAGAGGCGGGACCGAAAGTCTGCCCTGATCCGGACGCGGAGCGCAAAGTAATTGTTTTTATGGAAAAAAACTCGGCAAGACGACCCGAAAGCGCGGCCCGATCACTCGATTCTCCGGCGCCTTCGACACCTTCGTCGGCAAGATCACCCTGCTTTCCGGTCAAAGGGCGAGCTTGAGGTTTCTGGCCGTCCCGCTCGTCTGCTATAGGCTCCGCCGAACGCGGTTCGGCGAAAGGAAGCGACCATGAACAAGTACGTCTGGCCGGCGGTCTGGGGCGTCCTCGTCGCCTTCGTGCTGGGCTTCCTGATGAGCCTGGTCAGCGCCGCCGCGCAGGAGCCGATGGGTTTCGCCGGCTGGTTCCCGCCCACCTTCTTCGGCGCCCTGACGTTCTACCTGCTGGCCAACCTGGCCGGGAACCGCAAGGCGGCCAACGCCACGTCCGCCGAGCGGGACGCCGCGCTGGCGCTGCGGCCGCCGGCAGGGCAGGGGCAGATCCTGGTCTACCGGGAGGGCTTCGTCGGCAAGGCGGCCGGCCTGAACGTTTCGGTAGACGGGGCCGTGCGGGTGCAGCTGAAGAGCCCCCGCTTCGTCGTCCTGCCGGTGGCGCCGGGCAACCACACGGTGACCACCGCCTTCGGCGGCCTGGCGGGGGCGCAGAACAACGCCGGCGAGCAGACCGTCAGCGTCGCCGGCGGCGAGACGGTGGTGCTGCGCGCCACCCTGTCCATGGGGCTCCTGAAGAATACGGTGCGGCTGGAGCGGATGGACGACCACGACGCCGTTCGCCGCCGGCTGCGCGGCGTAACCATGGTGAAGCCGGAGGCCTGAAGGGCGCGGCGAACCGCCCCCGATCTCGCGGGGGCGGTTATTGCTGTCGAACACATGCTGGCCGATTGGGACCGAGACGGCGACGAGACCTACGGCGAACTAGCGCGCAAAATTGTTCGCCGGGTTACCGGGGTCGAGGAGATCAGCGACATCCCGCCCGTGTAGGCAGGCATCTTTGCCGAGCCTGTTTATGTCGGTCGAAAGTTTCATTAGGTCGCGGACGCTGTAAGCCTTCTCGCGAAGGCCAAGATCGGTCTCGTTGTAGATGAAGCGCTGAAGGGTCCGAATGCCCGGCGTGGCCTCATTGGCCGCGATGCCGTGGATCACATCGTGACGCAGCTCTTTGAGGGCCATGACGCGGTCGGCAAGCGCGTCGGCTTGCTGACTGAGCGGCGTAAGGATGGAGTGTCCGGCGTGCGCCTTTCTAAAGAACCTGACCTTCGTCTTGAGCGATGCGGGCATTCGGTTCTCGCCAGGAGGCGGCCCAACCGTTTTCATCACCATTTCATTGGTCAGATCCAGCGCCATTTCTAGCAGCGCCCAGCCGATGGAAATCTTCCCGACGATTTCGTGGTAGATTTCTGGAGAGTGAGGATCGAGGCGTGATCGCCCCGTCAACAGGCCGATAATGTCCACAAATAAGCCTTCCGAAGAAAACGAGCGCGACGACGCCGAATTCAACCGTGTCCTCGGCAACATGTTGAAAGCGCCGCCCGCGCCGCACCCCAAGCCGAAGCTCGGAGCGAAGCGCGGACGGCCAATCAAAGCTGACTAGTTCTGAGTCCCGTAGGGGCTCTGGTTCGTCGGCTTGAGAGAGACGCCCAGCTCGCTCGCCTTGGCCTGAACGGCCTCGGGCGTGCGGCCAAGGTGAAGGCCGAGAACGCGCGTGGGCGTGTTCTCCTTGACCTCCTGCTTGAGCTGCTTGACGTCAGCGGGGGTCCACGGCTTGCCGTGGTTCTTCGGTGGCTTCGCCATAATTGCCTCCTGGGCTGGCGAACAACCGGACTTGACAGGCGGAAGCTGGCGCGATTCAACCGCGCTTGTAGTCACTACCGACGTCCCCATAGTCCGGTCAGGATCATGATGGGGGCTTCGCCCTAGAGAGGCCCGTCCGACGCCACATCGGACGGGTCTTTTCGATTCTAGGTTGAAGCGTCACGGAGGGACTCGTAAGGCGCCGAGCACGGAGAATTCAAGCCCCAAAACACCATACGTGGTGTGGGCGTGCAAAATCCTTCGAAAATCTTGTGGCCGGCGACCCTCGGACGCTTCGCTTGCCGGTTTCGGCTTACTGCTGCGATTCGGGTTTCAGCTTCAACCTTGCTCGCATCCACCAGATGCGCTTCGCCTTCTGCCTACGCGTGACAGGCTTCACCAATCCGCCGATAGGTGAGGCGCCCCCCGGTCCTCGAACTGCTCGTCTTCTACCTGCTTTACGTGGCGACCGGCGGGCTCAGCCAGAGTCTGGCCATCATCCCGCGCGTCTCGATCACCTTCTGGCCGCCGGCAGGCATCTTCCTGGCGACCCTCATCCTGAGCCCCCGGCTCCGCTGGCCCTGGTGGACGGCGGCCGGCTGTGCGGCCGAGCTGACCTGCAATCTTGTCTGGTTCCACAATCCGCCTAGCCTCGCCTTTCGGCGAATGCACTGGAGGCCTGCACGGGCGCCTGGCTGCTTCAGCGACGGGGACCGCAGCCCTTTGGGTTCAACGAACTGGGGGATGTCGTCGCATTTCTCGGCCTGGCCGCCCTGGCGCCGATCGGTGCGGCCACGGTGATCGCCACGACCGACGCCCTGATTGGCAAGCACGAGTTCGCCTCGGCCTGGGGGCTGGTATGGTTGGGCGACGCAACAGGCCTCTTGATCTCTGGACCGCTCGCGCTCTCGGTGATGGGCGCCTGGCGGGTCCGCAAGTTGAGTCCCCTGCCCCGGCAGGGCGAAGCCGTGCTCACGGCCATCGTGCTGGTCGGGGTCACGGCGCTGGCGTTCGCGGGCGTGGACCCAGGTTCCGCCCGTATTCAAGGACAGGCCCTATTTCTCGAAACCCGTGGATCAGGAGGCCCTGCTGCAGGAAATCCGGCGGGCCTTCGATGGGGCGTCCGGCCAGGCGGTCGGTCGCGGCTGAGGCGAGAAGCTCCCGGTCCCGGACCCGTCAGACCGCCACCGCCGCCTTGATGTGGGGGTGGGGGTCGTAGCCTTCGAGGGCGAAGTCCTCGTATTCGAAGGCGAACAGGTCGTCGCGGTGCGCCACGTACATCACCGGCATCGGCCGGGGCTGGCGCGAGAGCTGCTCTTCGGCCTGCTCAAGGTGGTTCAGGTAGAGGTGGGCGTCGCCCAGGGTGTGAATGAATTCGCCCGGTTGCAGGCCCGCCACCCGCGCCAGCATGAGGGTCAGCAGGGCGTAGCTGGCGATGTTGAAGGGCACCCCCAGAAAGACGTCGGCCGAGCGCTGGTAGAGCTGGCAGCTCAGCTTGCCCTCGGCCACGAAGAACTGGAACAGGCAGTGGCAGGGCGGCAGGGCCATGTCCTCGACATCGGCCGGGTTCCAGGCCGAGACGATGTGGCGGCGACTGTGGGGATTGGTCTTCAGCCCGTGCACCAGCTTTTCGATCTGGTCGATGGACGAGCCGTCCGGGCTGGCCCACGAGCGCCACTGCTTGCCGTAGACGGGACCCAGCTCGCCGTCCGCGCCGGCCCACTCGTCCCAGATCTTGACCCCGCGCTCCTGCAGCCAGCGGACATTGGTGTCGCCCCGCAGGAACCAGAGCAATTCGTAGATGATCGACTTGAGATGAAGCTTCTTGGTGGTCAGCAGCGGGAAGCCGCGCTGCAGGTCGAAGCGCATCTGGCGGCCGAACACCCCGCGGGTGCCCGTGCCGGTGCGGTCGTCGCGGGTCGCGCCGTTGTCGAGGATGTCGCGCAGCAGCGTCAGGTACTGGAATTCCGGATGCGAGGGATCGACGGCGGGCTGGGCGCCGGTCGCCTCGCGGATCTGGGCCTGCAGGAGTTGCGCGTTCATGGGACCGACGCTGGGCCCGAATCACCCGGCCCGCCAAGTGCGGCGAAGCGCCCGGCCGGGGGAAAAGAAAACGCCCGCCGGGGATAACCCGGCGGGCGGTACGCAAAGCAACGGAGACTAAAACGCTTACTGGCGGTGGCGGATAGGAGCCTATCCGCGAGCGGCAAACCCCTTTCACTCAAGGGGCGAACCCTTAGGAGCGGAACAGCGACAGGATCACCTGCGGCGCGGTGTTGGCGATGTTGAGGGCCTGGGCGCCCAGCTGCTGCTGCACCTGCAGGGCCTGCAGGCGCGCGCTCTCCTTGGCGAGGTCGGCGTCCACCAGGTTGCCGATGCCGCTCTGCAGCACGTCGGTCAGCTTGGAGACGAAGGTGTTGTGGTTCTCGATCTGCTTGGCCTGGGCGCCGATGTCGCCCATCGCCGTGTTCAGGTTGGTGATCGAGGTGTCGAGCTGGGCCAGCACCGCGGTGGCGTTGGTGGCGGTGTTGATCGAGGAGGTCGCCGCCATGGTCAGGATCGCCCCGCCCAGCGACAGGTTCTTCACGCCCAGGGTGACGTAGGCGTCGGCGTCGGCGTTGGCCAGGAACTGGATGGAAGCGGTCAGCGAGCCGTTCAGGATGTTGGCGCCGTCGAACTCGGCGTTGTCCACGATGGAGGCGATCTGGCGCAGCAGGGCCTTGTAGTCGGCGTTGAGGACGGTGCGCGATTCCGTGCTGATGGACGGGTCCATCGCCGCGACGACCTTCTCCTTGATCTGGGTGAGCAGGTCCGAGACCGATTCGCCGGCCGAGAGCGAGACGTCGGCGATGGAGGTCGCCCGGTCCAGGCTCATCTTCACCGCCGAGAGGGCGCCGACGTCGGCGCGCTGGTTCTGGGCCACCGCCCAGATCGACGCATTGTCCTTGGCCCCGTTGACCTTGAAGCCGGAATTGATCCGGGTCTGGACGTCGGTCAGCTCCTGGTTCGTCTTGTTGAGCTGCTGCAACGCGATCATGGCGGACGTGTTGGTGTGAACGCTGACCGTCATGGTCGTCTGTCTCCCGAGGGCGAAACTCAGGACATCACCCTAGGACCGCGTTGGTGTGCGTATGGTTAACGCCGCACAAACGCATTCTGCCGCGCGGCCGACGGCCTGCGCGGGAGGGAAGACGGTGGCGCCGCAGCGCCGCTGCAGTGGCTCGTCAGGCCTTCGTCACGATCACCCGGCCCGCCTCGTAGGCGGGGTTGTCACGGAGCTTCAGCACCTCTTCGCGAGGGAACTGGGCGACCACTTCACCGGTCGTCCGGTCCAACGTCTTGTAGACGTAGCTGCCCGTGTGGGCGTCCTGCTCGATCACCAGGCGGTAGTCGTCGGCTGCGCGGTCGACGGGGGCCGGGGTCTTGCGGGAATTGGCGGAAGCAGCCGGAGACCCTTGCGGGCCGGACTGGCTCAGCGCCGTGGGAAGGGACGAGATCCTTTCGACATTTGTTGCCATCTCTCCAAACGCGGCGTCACGAGGCCGCGTCTCCTAAAGTCGGGATGCCGGACGCGCCGGCTGGAGGCGGACCGCGAGGTCCGCCTCCGTCCGTTCGGTCGCCTTAGCGGAACAGGCCGAGCAGGCTCGACGCCGACGAGTTGGCGATCGAGAGGGCCTGGATGCCCAGTTGCTGCTTGGTCTGCAGAGCCTGCAGGCGGGCGCTTTCCTTCGCCAGGTCGGCGTCGACGAGGTTGCCCACGCCGGCGTCGAGGCTGTCCTGCAGCTTCGTGATGAAGTTCAGGTGGGTCTCGAGCGACTTCGAGGCCGTGCCGAGGCGCGACAGCGAAGCCGAGACGTTGGCGATCGAGGTGTCGACCGTACCCGCGAGGGTCAGGGCGATGGTGGCCGTGTTGAACGAGGCGGTCGCGGCCAGGGTGACGACAGAGCCGCCCAGAGCCATGATTTCCGCCCGCACGGTCAGCTTCGAGGAACCGGCCGAGTTGGCCAGGGCCTCGACCGAGGTCGCGCCGGTGTTCAGGAGGTTCTTGCCGTTGAAGGTGGCGTTGGTGACGACCTTGGCCAGCTGGTCACGCAGGGCCTTGAAGTCTTCGTTGAGGGCCGAGCGGCTGGTGGAGCTCAGCGAGGTGTCGGCGGCGGCGAGAGCCTTTTCCTTCATCTGCACGAGCAGATCGGAAACAGTTTCACCGGCGGCGATCGAAACGTCAGCGACCGACTGGCCGCGCTGAAGGGAGTCCTTCACCGCGTTCAGGGCGCCGATTTCCGCGCGCTGCGACTGGGCGATGGCCCAGATGGCGCCGTTGTCCTTCGCGCTTCCCACCTTCTTGCCGGTGTTGATGCGGTCCTGGACTTGAGCGAGCTGGTTGTTGGTGACGTTGAGGTTTTGCAGCGCAACCATGGCGCCGATGTTCGTGTTCACAGAGTTCATGTGAACGGGTCCTTCTTCTGGATGTCCGACGCCGTTTTGGCTGCCGGGGACATTTTGTCCGAGGCTGGAAGAAGCAATCCGGGGGCCACTCGGGCCAATCTGGATCGAACGGCTAATTCCTTGAAAAAACGCTGTTAGTTTGCCTTAACCATGGTCCGGCCCCGGCAGGATTTGCCGGGCGCGCGACCGGTACGGCAGAAGTTGCCGGGCGCCATGGGCAGGAACTGCCGCCGCGACGGCCGGCGCGCGTCGCGGGCGTTCCGAAGGTCGGAGCCGGGGCGGCGGGCCGTCCGGAGCGGCCTCCGCGGATGCGGCCCGAGGCCCTGTGCTGCAAGGGGTTTCACGCGCGCCCTCGCGCGGGCGCGCCGATTCACGGTCCGTGGCGGGGTTCCTGCATGGCCGGGGCGTGACCACGATCAACTCCAGCCTGCTCGGCCTGTACGGCGTGTCCTCCGACACGATCGCCTCGCTGACCGCGACTTCGGCGGCGGGGTCGGGCGGCGCGAAGGCGAAGAAGGACCCCACGCCGCCCTGGTCGACCTCGTCGCGGGCTCCCCAGTCGAGCGCCCTGGTGCAGGCGGCGCTGAGCGGACGCAAGCTGATCAACGAGAGCGCCGCCCTCCTGGACGTCAAGGGCGCCAGCCAGGACTACCGCAAGCTCTTCGCCCTCTATCAGGGGCTCAACGCCCTGCACGGCCTCGCCGAGCGGATGGACGCGCGCAACGTCTCGCAGCTCGAGCAGGCGCAGATCATGCGCCGTTTCAGCAGCGGCCTGAGCGAGGTTTCGAGCTACCTCGAGGGCCTCGACCTCGACCACCTCGACATCGCCCGCGGCGCCACCGCCTCGACCCTGAAGGCGGGTGTGGGAATGAAGCGCACCACCGCCGAATACGTGGGCGCGACGATCCACGAGGGGGCCTCGACCGAACCGGTGACCGCCTTCCAGGGCGCGGTGCGGTTCAACATCAACGTCCAGAAGTCCACGACCCTGTCGACCGGCGAGGTGATCCAGGTGGGCGCCCCGATCAGCGTCGACATCGACCTGTCCGAGATGGGCGCGACGCCGCGCACCCTGTCCAGCGTGATGGAGTTCGTGAACGGCAAGCTGGCGGCTGCGAACGTGGGCACGCGCCTCGCCACCGAGCGGACTCCCGGCGAGGCCAAGACCGTCGAGGTCGGCGGCAAGACCATCAAGCTGTCGCCCACGGCCGATCGCTATGCGCTCAAGATCAAGGGCCTGACCGGCGAGACGGTGACCTTCTCCGCCCCCGACCGGGCCGATGCGGCCTATGTCGTCCAGCAAGCCAACTACGGCGCCGCGGCTCACGCCCAGCTGCTGAAGTTCCAGTCCGACGGTGCGGCCGCGGGCAGCCCCGACCCGGCCCAGGGCCGCGTGGGCGAGACCTACGGCGTGGACGGGCGGGTGTTCCAGGCCGAGCTGGGCGCGTCGGTGCGGGCGGCGCGGGCGACCGCCACAGGGCCCGACGGCTCGGTCTATGTGCTGGCCGACGTCGACGGCGCGGTGGCCGGCCAGACCCTGAAGGGGGCGCGGGACGTGGCCCTGCTGAAGTACGATCCGGCGGGGCGCCTCATCTACGCGCGCACCCTGGGCGCGGCGGAGACCGCCAGCGGGTACGCCCTTTCGGTCAACGCGGACGGCAAGGTGGCGGTGGCCGGGTCGGTCACCGGGGCCCTGGACCGGGGCGACGACGGCCTCGACGGCAAGAAGACCGACAGCTTCGTCACCGTGTTCGACGCCGGCGGCGACGAATTGTGGACCCAGCGCCGCGGCTCGCGCGACGAGGACCAGGCGCTGGCCGTGACCTGGGGAGCCGACGGAAACGTCTATGTCGCGGGCCGGGCGCGTGCGGCGGTGGTCGGCGGCGTCGAGATCGGCGGCTACGACTCCTATCTGCAGGGCTTCGGCCCGCCGACGGTCTCGAGCCCCGGCGGCGTGGCCCTGTTCGGCGCCCAGTTCGGAACCACGGGCGAAGACCGCGCCCAGGCCATGGCCATGGACGGCGGCTCGGTGCTGGTGGCGGGCGTCGAGGACGGCCACGCAGTGGTGCGGCGCTTCGACCTGCAGCCCTCCGGCCCGCCGGTGCTGGCGGCGACGCGAGACCTCGGCCCGATCAACGGTGGACGCATCACCGGCCTGGCGGTCGACGGGGGGCGGGTCATCGTCACCGGCGCGACCGGCAATGCGGCGCTGGACGCCGGGACGGCCAACAACAGCCATTCCGGCGGGACGGACGCCTTCGTCGCGGCTCTGGAGACCAGTCTCGCGGCCTCGGCCAATGACCGCGTCAGCTATTTCGGCGGGGCCGGCGACGACAACGCCTCCGCGGCGACGGTCGTGAACGGCAAGGTGTGGATCGCGGGAACCGCGCCCTCGACCCGTCCCGATCCCAACCCCTCGGTCGTTTCGCCGACCGGAACGGTGCGGAACACCGAGGGTTTCCTGGCCCGCATCGATCCCCTGACGGGGGCGGTGGAATACGAGAAGCGCTTCAACGCCGACGGCAATACCGCCGCCCCGAGCGCCATCGCGGTGGCGCAGGGCGGCGCGAGCGTGCTGGACCGCCTGGGCCTGCCCTCGGGGGCGCTCGACTGGGCCGACTCCGCCCGGGTCGTGGCCGGGACCTCGGTGCGCGCGGGCGACACCTTCTATGTGCAGGGCTCCGCAGGCCGGAAGAAGGTCACCATCGAGGCCAGCGACACCCTGGCCACCCTGGCGCGCAAGATCGAGCGCGCCTCCAACTTCGCCGCCAAGGTGACGGTCGCCAAGGACGTGGTCACGGCGGCCAAGGCGGGGGCCGACGAAAGCACCACCGTCTATGGGGCTCTGGAGCGGCTGAAGATCGAGCCCAAGGACGCGCGGTCCCGCGTCGAGATCTCTGCGGGCACCGCCGGCATGGACGCGCTGGCGGGGCTGGGCATCGAAGACACCATCGTGCGCCCCTCGCCGCCGGTCGGGGACACAAGCGCGCCGCGGCTCTACGGCCTGGGCGTGCCGAAGGACCTGCGCCTGGACTCGAAGGAGGCGCTGAAGACCACCATGGACACCCTGTCCAAGGCGCTGACCACGGTGCGCACCGCCTACCGCAACCTGGTCGATCAGCTGAACCCTCCGCCCGCCAGCGCGGCCGCGTCGGGAAAGGTCCCCGCCTACCTGACCAACCAGATCGCCAACTACCAGGCCGCGCTCGACCGCCTCGGCGGTTAGCGCGGGCGGCGATACGCCTCGCCGGCGCCGGTTGACGTGGACAACCGCGAGCGCCTTATTGCGCTCAGCGGCGCAGCGCCGTAGGCGAGGGTCATGGATTTCGGAAATCGCAATACGGTCCTCGCCATCGGCGCAGGCGTGGCGGTCCTGGCCGGCGTCATCCTGGCGGTGATGGTGTTCGGCAAGGACAAGGGCGACGCGGCCCCGCCCGCGGACAAGGGTTCGCTGAGCGTCTCGGTGGCCGAGGCCCCGACGCTGGATCCCACCCGCAAGCTGCGCTGCTACGTGAACGGCCAGTTCGTGGGCGAGACCAGCCTGGCCGATTGCGCCCGCAAGAACGGCGTCTCGGCCCAGTCGCTGGACGTCGGCTTGGACGAGAGCGGCGCCCTGGTGGCGGCCCAGACCGCCTCGCTGGCCCCGCCGCCGGTCCTGCCGCCCCCGACCGAGATGGAGACGGCGCCCGACGCCGACACGCCGCCCGCCGAGGAACAGCGCCCCTCGACCGTGGCCGAGAACAACACCACCAGCGACTTCGACCTGGCGCCCACCCCGGCGTCGGGATCGGCGTGCCTGCGCTTCACCGGCTCTGACTGGCGCCAGCTGTCGCCGGGCACCTCGCTGGAGACCTGCAAGCGGCTGCTGTTCGAGGGCCAGTGCGTGCGCCCGGGCGAGGCCAACTACGGCCGCTGGGGCGACACCACCCTGCGACTGGTGCCCGGGCGGATCGAACAGTCCAGCGACAACCGCCGCTTCCGCACCGTGGAACGGAGACCTTCATGCTGAAGCCCCTGACCGTGATGGCCGCGCTGGGCGCGGTCCTGGCGCTGGGCGCCTGCGACACCACGCCGAAGGCTCCGACGGACAAGGGGATCTGCTATTCGGTGGGCCTGCTGCGCGACGGCAAGGTCAAGTTCAACAAGGTGGCCGAGAACCAGCCCACGCTGGAGGCCTGCATCGCCCGGCTGGAGGAGCTGCGCATCAAGTTCCTGCGCATGGGCGGCTCGCACCGCGACCTGATCGGGGCCTACCAGGGCAAATACCTGTTCATCGACGCCTCGGGCGTGGCCATCGCCGACGGGCTGAAGTCGGGGCGCTTCTACGCCTTCACCCGCTCCCCGACCGGCGAGCTGGCGCTGCCCAATGTGGTGAACCAGCCGGCCCCCGGCGCGGGACCGGGCGACACCGCCCCGCCGGCCGAAGGCCCGGAACAGAAGTAGAACATTTTCTTGCCGACCGCCGTTCTCGCGACGTAGAATGGCGGCGGTGGACGACATAACGAAAAAAGGACGGGTCCGATGGCGGGCAGCGTGAACAAGGTCATTCTCATCGGCAATCTGGGCCGCGACCCGGAGATCCGCACCCTGGGCTCGGGCGACCGCGTCGCCAACCTGCGCATCGCCACCTCGGAGACCTGGCGCGACAAGGCGACGGGCGAGCGCAAGGAGAAGACCGAGTGGCACTCGGTGGTGATCTTCAACGAGAACATCGTGAAGGTGGCCGAGAATTACCTGCGCAAGGGCTCGACGGTCTACGTCGAGGGCGCCCTGCAGACCCGCAAGTGGACCGACCAGAACGGGGTCGAGAAGTACTCGACCGAGATCGTGCTGCAGCGCTTCCGCGGCGAGCTGACCATGCTCGGCGGCCGCAACGACCGCGAGGGCGGCGGTCAGTTCCAGGGCGGCGACGACTACGGCTTCTCTGGCTCGTCGGCGCCCGCCAAGGCCTCCGGCCCCAAGGAAAGCTTCGAGCTGGACGACGAGATCCCGTTCTAGGATTCCGGTCCAGGGCCGCCCGGGACTGACGGCGGCCAGGCGGAGCGGCTCCACCCGTGAAGGTTCTCATCGTCGGCGGTTACGGCACCTTCGGCGCGCGGCTGGCGCGGCTGCTGGCGCGTGACGGGCGACTGACGCTGATCATCGCGGGCCGCTCGCTCAAGCGCGCCCAGGCCCTCTGCGACCGGCTGGACGGAGCCGCCGAGCGAATTCCCTGCGTGCTGGACCGTTCGGCGGACCTCTCCGCCTTCCTGATGAGGGAGCGCCCCCAGGTCGTGGTCGACGCGGCCGGCCCTTTCCAGACCTACGGCGACGACCCCTACCGCCTGGCCCGCGCGGCCCTTTCGGCGGGCGCCGACTACCTCGATCTCGCCGACGCGGCCGATTTCGTGGCCGGCGTCGCCGAACTGGATCCGCTCGCGCGGGAGAAGGGGCGCTGCGCGCTGTCGGGGCTCAGCACCTTTCCGGCCCTTTCGAGCGCGGTGGTCGCGGCCCTCGCCACCGGCCTGGACCGGATCACCGCCATCCGGGCGGGGGTCGCGCCGTCGCCGCGGGCCGGCGTGGGGGCCAATGTTGTGCGCGCCATCGCCTCCTATGCAGGAAAGCCGCTGCCGGTGCTGCGGGGCGGCGAGCGGGTCCAGCGGCCCGCCATCATCGACAGCCTGCGGCGCACCATCGCCGCGCCCGGCGGCCTGCCCCTGCAGAACACCCTCTTCACCCTGGCGGAGACGCCGGACCTCAAGCTGGCGCCGGGATGGGAGCGGACTGAGGACCTGCAGGACCTGTGGACGGGCGCCGGTCCGCGCCCGGAGCTGCTGCACCGGATGCTGAGCGGCCTGGCGTGGCTGCCCCGATGGCGACTGCTGCCCGACCTGATCCCGCTGGCCGAGGTGTTGCACTGGGGGTCCCGCACCTTCACCTGGGGCGAGCACCGCGGCGGCATGTTCGTCGAGGTCGAGGGCGAAGGCCCCGCCGGTCCGGCGAGGCGGGCCTGGCATCTGGTCGCCGAGGGCGACGACGGCCCCTTCATCCCCTCCATTGGCGCTGCGGTCGTGATCCGCGCCCTGGCCGACGGCCGCCGTCCGCAGCCCGGAGCCCGGTCGGCCGCCGGCGCCGTCAGTCTGGCGGACTACGAGGCGGCCTTCGCCCAGCTGCACATCCGCACCGGGGTGTGGGATGCGCCCGCCGCGGACTGGCCACTGTATCGCCGGGCGCTGGGCCCGGCCTGGGAGACCCTCCCCGAACCGGTCCGGCGCATGCATACGGTCCGGGGCGAGCGCCTGGTGCGCGGGCGCGCCGAGGTGGAACGCGGCGGGGGTCTGCTCTCACGCCTGATCGGAGCGATCATGGGCATGCCGCGCGCCGGGGCCGACGTGCCGGTCGAGGTGCGCTTCACGGAAGCCGACGGGATCGAGGTCTGGCGCCGCACCTTCGCGGACCAGTCGTTCTCCAGTCGCCAGAGCCTGGGGCGGGGTCGATCCGAGGGCCTGGTGGTCGAGCGCTTCGGAGCCATCGGCATCGCCATGGCGGTGACTGTCGAGGACGGCCGTCTCAACCTGCACATCCGGCGTGCGACCTTCCTGGGCGTTCCGCTGCCCGGCTTCCTCCGCCCCCGGCTCGAGACCTTCGAGACCGTGGACGCCCGGGGCCGTTTCGTCTTCGACGACCGCGTCAGCATGCCCCTGGCCGGGCTGATCGTGCACTACCGCGGCTGGCTGACGCCGGTCGAACCGGAGCCGGACTGACACGGCGAAACCGAACGTGAGGGCGGCGCCCCTCGCAAGGCCGGCGCAACCGGTCTAGTCAGCCTCGTCCCATGTCGCTGCCCGCCCGCCTGACCCTGCTGGAATACGCCGCCCTGGCCTTCATCGTGGTCGTTTGGGGGGTGAACAACGCCGCCGCCAAGCTGGCCACCGAATATCTGCCGCCCATGCTGATGGGGGCGCTGAGATTCGGGATGGCGGCGGTGGTGCTGGCGCCCTTCGTGCGGCCGCCGTTTCCCAACTGGAAAAGCCTGCTGATGCTGGCGCTGGTGGGCGGGCCGGTGCACTTCGGCCTGATCTACTGGGGCTTCTCCATGGCCGAGGACCTGACGCCTCTGGCGGTCAGCCTGCAGCTGTGGATCCCCTTCACCGCCATCTTCGCCTGGCTGGTGCTGGGCGAAAAACTGTCGGCGGCCATCGCCATCGGGCTGGTGGTGGCCTTCGCGGGCGTGGTGTTCATGACCGCCGATCCCCGGGCCTTCCGCGACTGGGACGCGATCGCGGTCTGCGCCGTGGCCAGCGCCGCCTGGGCGCTCGCCACCGTCATCGCGCGGCGCACCCAGGCGGTCGCCCCGATCAAGATGCAGGGGCTCATCGCCCTCGTCGCCTTCCCCGTGCTGGCGCTGGGCTCGGCCCTGTTCGAGCCGGACCCGATCGGCGCCATGCAACGCGCCACGCCCCTGGTCTGGGCCTGCGTGGTGTTCGCCGCCCTGGTCTCCACGGTGGTGGCCACCGGCCTGCTGTTCTGGCTGGTGCAGCGCCGGGAAGCCGGGCGGGTGACGGCTTACCTGCTGGTCACGCCGGTGGTTTCGGGACTCATCGGCGTCGTCTTCATGGGCGATGTGGTCGACGCCCAGATCATCGTCGGCGCCATCGCCTGCATCAGCGGCGTGGGTCTGGTCGCCCTGGCCGAACGCTGGCCGCGCAAGACCGTGGCCATCGAGAGCGTCGGCGAGAGCAGCTAGCCCCCGGCCACCAGCCGCCGGTGGTTCGCCCGGACCTTGCGGCGCACGTGCGCGAGCGAGGCGGCGGCCATCCGATCGGGCGCCGGCCCGACCGCGCCGCGCAGCGCCAGCGCCTGCAGCTCCAGACCCGCCCCGATCTTCTCGCCGATCATGCGCCGCACCTCGGCCTCGCCCGCCGGGCCTCCGGCGGCGATCCTGAGAGTGCGCAGTCCGATGACCATCGACGCCTCCATCCCGAGCTGCAGCGTGTCGAAGCCGAGCTTCAACCAGGGATTAGAGGCGCGGCGGGACATGGGGAGCTCACTGGAACTGGAATCGGAGGACCACCATAGCGGTTTGCACGCTCGAAGGCGGGATCGATTCCTGCCAAGCTCGCATTATCGCAATGTGTGCAAGCCGACAGACCGGGTCAGGAGCCTTCCGTGAGCGATAGCGGCACGCCGGCGCCAGGGCGCAAGGGTCTCCTGAATCGCCTCGGCCCGGGCCTCGTCACCGGCGCGGCCGACGACGACCCGTCCGGCATCGCCACCTATTCGCAGGCGGGCGCGCAGCACGGCCTGAACCTTCTGTGGACGGTGGTCTTCACCTATCCGCTGATGGTCGCCATCCAGCTCATCAGCGCGCGGATCGGCCGGGTGACCGGACGCGGCCTGGCGGCCAACCTGGCCAGCGTCTTCCCCCGGCCCCTGGTCCTGGGTCTGGTCGGGCTGCTGTTCGTGGCTAACACCATCAATATCGGGGCCGACGTGGCGGCCATGGGGGCGGCCGCCGGCCTGGTGCTGGGCTGGGGCGACAAGCTGTTCACCGTGGTCTTCGCCCTGGCTTCGCTGCTGCTGCAGCTCTACGTGCCCTACCACCGTTACGTCAGCTTCCTGAAATGGCTGACCCTGGCCCTGTTCGCCTATGTCGGGGTGGTGTTCACGGTGCAGATCGACTGGCCGGCGGTGCTGGACCACACCGTGCGGCCGCAATTCAGTTTCGACGCCGTCACCGTCACCACCATCGTGGCCATCTTCGGCACAACCATCAGTCCCTACCTGTTCTTCTGGCAGGCCTCGGAGGAGGTCGAGGACATGGAGGTCAACCGCGAGCCGGACCTGCTGCATGACCAGGCGCGCCACGCCCGGGAAGAGCTGCGGCGCATCCGTCTCGACACCTTCGTGGGGATGGGTTTCTCCAACCTGGTCGCCTTCTTCGTCATTCTGACCGCAGGGGTGACCCTGCACGCCCAGGGCGTGACCGACATCCAGACCTCGGCCGACGCGGCCCGCGCCTTGAAGCCCATCGCCGGACCCCTGGCGTTCGCCCTCTTCAGCCTCGGCATCATCGGCACCGGCTTCCTGGCCGCGCCTGTGCTGGCGGGCTCGGTCGGCTACGCCGTGGCGGAATTGCGCGGCTGGCCCTCGGGGCTGGAGTTGAAGCCGGGGCAGGCCAAGGGCTTCTACGCCGTGATCACGGCCGCCATGGTGCTGGCCCTGGCGGTGGTGTTCTCGCCGCTCGATCCCATCAAGACCCTGTTCTGGAGCGCCGTGCTGAACGGGGTGATCTCGGTGCCGATCATGGCCGCCATGATGGTGGTGGGCTCGCGGCGTCACGAGATGGGTAGCTTCGTCGCCACCCTGCCGCAGCGGATTTTCGGCTGGGCCGCCACCCTGGTCATGGCCGCGGCCGTGGCGGCCATGATCTGGCTCAGCCTGGCCGGCTAGCCCTATTTCACGAAGGACACCGAACGCACCCCGCCGTCGTCGACGCCGATCCGGTGCAGCCGCCCCTGCCAGCTGACCGCCAGCACCTCGTCGCCCTGAAGGCTGAGGTCGATGAAGGGATCATCCGGCGTTCCCGCCACGCTCCACCGCACCGATCCCCACGGCGTCAGCCGCCGCACCACGCCGGGCGGATCGCCCGTCTCGTAATCCGTCAGTTCGAGGACGTCGCCGCCAACGAGGTCGAGGCGGGCGCGCGGGGGCAGGTCGGACATGTTTGCAGGCTTAGCCCGGATCGAGCGGCTCGGGCGCCTGGAAGCTGGAGGCCGGGATGATTTCCATGAGCTGAACCTGCTCGCCGCCTCCGGGCTGGCCGAAAGCGGGGGCGGCCGTGCCCCGGCGCATCAAGGTGCCGGCCGGCACATTGACCACGCTGACCAATTCGGCCGTGTTCTGGGGCGGCAGGGCCAGGTCGGCGCGGACCTGGGCCCGCGAGGTCGGCCGGTCGGGCGACAGCCAGGCCCCCAGTTGGCGCGCGTCGCCCCCGAACACCCGGTACATGGTCATCGCCCGGTCCGTGCGGACTTCCTGCACCGGTCCGCTCCAGGCCTCCACCACCTGACCGGGCGGCGGCGCGGCCCGATAGGGCGAACTGATGTCGGTGGGGTGAGTCGGGGCGGCGGGCGCCGCCGCCCGGGGATGCGTCCAGCGCTCCACGGTGGCGCAGCCCGCCACGGCCATGGACAGCATCAGCATCGCCGCCAGGTTGAGGCCGGCCAGCCGATGACCCAGGCTCCGGGCCCTTCCGACGCGTGTCATGTCCCGCCCCCCGGCGTGTCGATCCGACTCGAATTCTAACACGCCTGCAGGCAGGCGAGGTCCTAGCGGGCCGCGGGGGGAGCCGGCGCGTTGATCACCCCACAGACGACGCGCGCGCCCGAGCCGCCCGTCGGCTGGGTCGATTGATCGTCCGGTCCGGCGTGGACGACCACGGCCGATCCATCGGCGTCGAGCAGCGCGGCGCGGCCGCCGGAACCCTTGGCCGAAATCAGGTCGGAAAACAGCGAGGTGCGGGCCACGCCGCTGGCGTCGGCAAAGAAGCTGGGCAGGTCGCCGGCTTCGGCGCCCTGGGCGTGCAACAGGCCGTGGCTCTTGCGGCCGGGGTTCAGGTGCGCGCCGGCGGAGGCGAAATCGGGGGCGGTGCAGACGCCCTTCTCGTGGATGTGCACGCCGTGCCAGCCGGGGGTGAGACCGCCTACCTCGATGCGCATCAGCATGCCCCGGGGCCCCTCGTAGAAGAAGGCTCGCCCCACCAGTTTGCCGGTCGCATCCTTGAGGTCCGCGACGGCGGCGGGGCTCAGCGATCCGGGCTGCGCGATGGACTGGGTGCGGGGCTGGGCGGGCGCCGGAGGCGGGGGCGACTGGGGCGCCGGATCGGCGGCGACGGCGGCCCCGGAAACGGCCAGGAGGGCGAGGGCGGCGGCGGCGGCGATTTTCACGTCAATACTCCCTGTTTCGGCCCGGGATTCTTTGCCCCCGCGCACCCCGAATGCTAACAGAGTCCGAACGGCTTTTCGTTCCGATTCTTCATAGTTTCCCTTGACCGACGACACCACACCGAACCTGCCCGCCGAGGGGCACGGGGGCATCGCGCCCATCGCCATCGAAGACGAGCTGAAGCGCTCGTATCTCGACTACGCCATGAGCGTGATCGTGAGCCGGGCGCTGCCCGACGCGCGCGACGGTCTGAAGCCGGTCCACCGGCGGATCCTGTTCTCGATGCACGAACAGGGCTACGGCCCGTCCGGGCCTTACCGTAAGTCGGCCCGCGTCACCGGCGACGTGATGGGCAAGTACCACCCGCACGGCGACCAGGCGATCTACGACGCCCTGGTGCGCATGGCGCAGGACTTCTCGATGGGGCTGGTCCTCCTGGACGGCCAGGGCAACTTCGGGTCGGTCGACGGGGACCCGCCCGCCGCCCAGCGCTACACCGAAGTCCGCATGGCCCGGCCGGCCGAGGCCCTGCTCGCCGACCTGGACAAGGACACGGTCGACTTCCGCGAGAACTACGACGGCACCGAACAGGAGCCGTCGGTGCTGCCCGCGCGCATCCCCAACCTGCTGGTCAACGGCGCCGGCGGCATCGCCGTGGGCATGGCCACCAACATCCCGCCCCATAACCTGGGCGAGGTGGTCGACGCCTGCCTGGCGGTGCTGGGCAACCGCGACATCGGCATGGACGAGCTCCTGGACATCGTCCCGGGCCCGGACTTCCCGACCGGCGCCGAGATCATCGGCCGCACGGCGGCCCGCACCGCCCTGATGACCGGCCGCGGCTCGGTCGTGGTGCGCGGCAAGGCCTCGGTCGAGACCATCCGCAAGGACCGCGAGGCCATCGTCATCACTGAGATTCCGTATCAGGTGAACAAGGCGTCGATGATCGAGCGCATCGCCGACCTCGTGCGCGAGAAGCGCGTCGAAGGCATCAGCGACATCCGCGACGAGAGCGATCGCGACGGCATGCGCGTCGTGGTCGAGCTCAAGAAGGACGCCCCCGGCGACGTCATTCTCAACCAGCTCTACCGCTTCACCCCGCTGCAGAGCTCGTTCGCGGTGAACACCCTGGCCCTGGACCGCGGTCGGCCCCGGCAGATGAACCTGCGCGACCTGATCGACGTCTTCCTGGAGCACCGCGAAGAGGTCGTCGTCCGCCGCACCAAGTTCGAACTCGGCAAGGCCCGCGACCGGGGCCACGTGCTGGTCGGCCTGGCCATCGCCGTGGCCAACATCGACGAGTTCATCCATGTGATCCGCTCTTCGGCCGATCCGGCCGAGGCCCGCGAACGGCTGCAAGGCCGGGACTGGCCCGCCGGCGACATGATCTCGCTGGTCGAGCTGATCGCCGATCCGCGCTCCATCGTCATTGACGGCGACAAGCTTCGCCTCACCGACGAGCAGGCGCGCGCCATCCTGGCCCTGACCCTCTCGCGCCTCACCGGCCTGGGCAGGGAAGAGATCTTCGACGAAGCCCGCTCCCTGGTCGGCACCATCCAGGGCCACCTGGCCCTGCTGGCGTCCCGCGAGGCGGTCATCGAGGTGATCCGCGTGGAGCTGCAGGAGGTCCGCGACCAGTTCGCCGTGCCGCGGCGCACCCAGATCGTCGAGGGCGACTTCGAACTCGAGGACGAGGACCTGATCCCGCGCGAGGACATGGTCGTCACCGTCACCCACTCGGGCTACGTCAAGCGCACGCCCCTGGCCATGTACCGCTCGCAGCACCGCGGCGGCAAAGGCCGCTCCGGCATGGCGATGAAGGACGAGGACGCCGTGGTCGGCGTCTTCGCGGCCTCGACCCACGCGCCGGTGCTGTTCTTCGCCTCCAACGGCAAGGCCTACAAGCTCAAGGTCTGGCGCCTGCCGGTGGGGGGGCCGACCTCCAAGGGCAAGGCCTTCGTCAACCTGCTGCCGATCGAGCCGGGCGAGTCGATCATGAACGTCCTGCCGCTGCCGGAGGACGAGGCCACCTGGGACCGGCTGGACATCATGTTCGCCACCCGCTCGGGCGACGTGCGCCGCAACAAGCTCTCCGACTTCGCCAACGTGAACCGGGCCGGCAAGATCGCCATGAAGCTGGAGGAGGGCGACTCCATGGTCGGCGTCGCGCTCTGCACCGAGGACGACGACATCCTGCTGACCACCGGCGACGCACGCTGCATCCGCTTCAAGGCTGACGACGTACGGGTGTTCAAGGGGCGGGACTCCACCGGCGTGCGCGGCATCCGGCTGAAGGAAGGCGATGCGGTGATCTCGATGGCCGTGCTGCGACGCGTGGACGCGACGCCGGGCGAACGCCAGGCCTATCTCAAGCACGCCAACGCCCTGCGGCGCGCCACCGGCGAGGCGGACGAGGACGCGGTGACGGCGGTCGAGGAAGACGCCGAGGAGGGCGCCGAGGACGCGGCCCTGACGCCCGAGCGGATCATCGAACTGGGCGCCGCCGAGCAGTTTATCCTGACCGTCGCCGACAACGGACTGGGCAAGCGCACCTCCAGCTACGACTACCGGCGCACGGGCCGGGGCGGGCAGGGCCTGATGGCCCACGACCTGTCACGCCGCGGCGGCAAGCTGGTGGCCTCCTTCCCGGTCGAGACGGGCGACGGCATCCTGCTGATGACCGACGGCGGACAGCTGATCCGCACGCCGGTGAACCAGGTGCGCATCGCTGGACGCAACACCCAGGGCGTGATGATCTTCCGCACCTCCGAGGACGAAAAGGTGGTCTCGGTCGAGCGCCTGGCCGAATCCGGCGAGGATGACGCGGCCGGGGACGGTGAAGAGGACGGCGGCGAAGCCGGGACGGGCGACGGCGCGACGGACGGAACCGAGGGCTGAGGCCCGGAGGGAGGTTTGCCATGCGGGTCGGGCTCTATCCCGGAACCTTCGATCCGATCACCAACGGCCACCTGGACATCATCGGTCGGGCGGTGAAGCTGGTGGACAAGCTGGTGGTCGGCGTCGCCATCAACGCCGACAAGCACCCGCTGTTCTCGCTGGATGAACGGGTCGCCATGGTGACCGAGGAAGCCTCCAAGGTCACGGACGGCGCCCAGGTGGTGGTCAAGCCCTTCGACACCCTGCTGATGCGCTTCGCCGAGGAATGCGGCGCGGGCATCATCGTGCGCGGCCTGCGGGCCGTGGCCGATTTCGAATACGAGTTCCAGATGACGGCCATGAACCAGCAGCTCAATCGCGAGATCGAGACCGTGTTCCTGATGGCCGACCCACGGCATCAGGCCATCGCGTCGCGCCTGGTGAAGGAGATCGCCCGGCTGGAGGGCGACATCTCGGGATTCGTCCCGCCGACCATCGAAGCTCGGGTCAAGGCCAAGTTCGGGCGATAGTGGCCGCGCCGATCGCCGCATTTCGGCGCGCCTGCTGGACAGCCGCGCCAGGATGGCCAAAGTCGGCGCGGAGATTCACGGGAAGAGGTCCTGGATGAAACGCCTGCTGCTGTCCGCCGCCGCTCTGGCCCTCGCCGTCCCGGCCCTGGCCCAGACCGCGCCCGCGCCCGCCCAGACTCCGCCCGCGCCGCCGCCGCCGGCCCAGGCGCAGGTGGCGCGGCCGACCACGCCGCTCAATCCGACTCCGCCCGCCGCTCCGACGGCGCCCAACCAGGCGCCGATCCTGCCCGGCGCCGTCGGCGAGTGGCGCGTGCTCGACGCCGCCAACGCGCTGGTCATCGACACGACCAAGGGCCGGATCATCGTCGAGATGCATCCCGAGGCGGCGCCCGAGCACGTGGCCCGCATCAAGATGTTGGCCCAGTCGGGCTTCTTCGACGGCCAGAAGTTCCACCGGGTGATCGACTGGTTCATGAGCCAGACCGGCGATCCGCTGGGCACCGGCGAGGGCCAATCGCCCTATCCGGACCTGGAGGCCGAATTCACCTTCCAGCGCGACGCCGCGATGCCCTTCACCACCGCCGCCTCGCCCTCGGGCGCCCTGGTCGGCTTCATCGGCGCCCTGCCCGTGCAAACCCAGCCCGACAGCCTTATGGCGCTGACCGGCACCGGCAAGGTGCGGGCCTGGGGGCTCTATTGCCCGGGCGTGGCCGGCATGGCGCGCGGCGAACCCGAGAACAGCGCCAACAGCCAGTTCTTCCTGATGCGGCAGCCCTATCCGTCGCTGGAGAAGCGCTACACTGTCTGGGGCCGCGTCGTGGTGGGGCTCGAGGTGGTGCGCGCCATGGCCGTGGGCGAACCGCCGGACAACCCCGACAAGATGCTGCGGGTGCGGGTGATGGCCGACATGCCGGCCCAGGACCAGCCGCATCTGCTGATCGCCGACACACGCTCGCCCGCTTTCCGGCAGAAGATCGAGGCGGCCCGCAAGGCCAAGGGCGCGGACTTCTCGGTCTGCGACATCGACATCCCGACCAAGCCGGCCTGAGGACCGCATGAAACCGTACCTGACCGCGGCGGCGCTCGCCCTGACCCTGGCCGCCGCCGGCGGAGCCGCGCTGGCCCAGGCTGCGCCCGACTGGCGTCCGCTTGATCTCGAGAACACCCTGGTCATCGACACCAGCAAGGGCCGGATCGTGGTGGAGCTTTCGCCAGCCACCGCGCCCCAGAACGTCGAGCGCATCAAGACCCTGACGCGCCAGCACTTCTACGACGGCATCGTCTTCCATCGGGTCATCGCCGACTTCATGGCCCAGACCGGGGACCCGCAGGGCACGGGCCAGGGCGGCTCGACCTTGCCGGACGTGCCCGGCGAGTTCGCCTTCCGGCGCAACGGCGACATGGCCTATGGGGCGGTCACCGACTCCGGCGGCCAGTCCACGGGCTACCTCAACGCCCTTCCGGTGGTCACCTCGACCGACGACATGATGATGTTCACGGCCGACCAGGCCGTGCCGGGCTGGGGCGCGTTCTGCCCGGGCGTCATGGGCATGGCCCGGCAGGGCGAGCCGAACACGGCCAACAGCCAGTTCTACATCATGCGCGGCACGGAGCGGGCGCTGGACCATCTGTACACCCCGCTGGGCTACGTCGTTCAGGGCCTGGACGTCGTCTACAAGCTGAACCTGGGCGAGCCGCCGCGTCAGCCGGACAAGATGATCACGGTTCGCATCGCCGCCGACCTCCCGCCGGCCGAACAGCCCCGCCTGCAGGTCATGGATCCGCGCGGCGGCGCATTCCGCGCCATGGTCGACAAGCTGAAGAAGGATGAGGGTCCCGCCTTCGACATCTGCAGCGTGAAGCTGGCGGCGAGGGCGGCTCAGTGATCCGCCGCGCCGCCCTAACTGCGGCGGCCGTGCTGGCCTTGGCCCCGGCGGTCCGCGCGGCCCCGCCGCCGCCGGCTGTCTCCTGGATCACGATCGCGCCGCAGGATCTGCTGGTCATCGAGACCGGCCGCGGGCGCATCCTGATCGAGTTGCGACCGGACCTGGCGCCCCGGCACGTGGCCCGGGTGCGCGAACTGGCGCGTGAGGGCTGGTACGACGGCTCCCAGTTCTACCGGGTCGTGGACCGCTTCATGGCGCAGGGTGGGGCGAAGTCGGTGGCGGGCCCGTTCGACTCCGACAAGCCCAACCTGAAGGGCGAGTTCACCGTCGCCGGCGTGCCGGCCACGACCGACTGGTTGGGGGCCTCGCCGCTGCGGCGGCTGTCGGATGGAACCACCTTCGCCCGCTTCTGCCCGGGCACGGCGTCCTTCGCCCACTACGACGATCCCGACACGGCCAACGCCCAGTTCTTCCTCATGCGCGAGGCTGGGGATTCGCTGGAGAAGACCTTTACCGTCTGGGGACGGGTGGTCGCAGGTCTCGACATCGTGCGCGGGCTGGAGCCGGGCCAGCCCCCGGCCGCGCCGGTGGTCATCACCCGCGTCCGGGTCGCCGCGGACCTCGCGGAGGCGGAGCGGCCGACGGTCGAGATCGCGGACACCGCGAGCCCCGGCTTCCGCGCCATGGTGGAGGTCCGACGCAAGGCGGCCGAGAAGGCCTACCGCCCGTTCTCGCTCTGCGACGTCGAAATCGCGGCCCGGGTGCGCTGACGGGCGGCCTAGTTGACGGCCGGCGCGCCACGTCCTCGCCGGCGGCGCCGGCGTCGCTTGGGGCGGTTTTCGCTTTCGCGCATCAACGCCAGCAGCATGCCTTCGCGCAGGCCGCGGTCGGCGACGCGCACGCGCTCGCAGGGCCAGAGTTGCTGGACCGCCTCCAGGATCGCGGCGCCGGCCAGCACCAGATCGGCCCGGTCGGGACCGATGCAGGGCTCGGCCGCCCGTCCCTGGCGTCCCAGGACCCGCAGGCGTTGGGCCGCCTCATCGCAATCCGACCGCGTCATCCACAGTCCGTCGACCCGCGACCGGTCGTAGCGCCGCAGGCCCAGGTGCAGCCCGGCCAGGCTGGTGATGGCGCCGGAGGTGCCAATGAGGTGGGCGCGGCCCTCGAGGAAGTGGCTGCGCAGCGGGTCTGCGGCGCCAAAGGCGGCGATCTCGGTGCGCACCGCGCCGACCATGGCGTTCCACCAGCTGTCGGGCGCGTCCTCAGGTTCGGGGTAGCGTTCGGCCAGGGACACCACCCCTACCGGGATCGACAGCCAGGAAATCAGGCGCGGCCGCCGGTCGCCGCGTTCACCGGAGAAGGCCACCCAGCTCAATTCGGTGGAGCCGCCGCCGACGTCCACCACCAGTGCGGCGTCCGCCTCGCGGTCCATCAGGTTGGAGCAGCCTGCCACGGACAGGCGGGCTTCCTCCTCGGGTTCGATGATGGTCAGGTCGAGGCCCGTCTCCTGCTTCACCCGGGCGATGAAGTCGGGGCCGTTCTCGGCCGAGCGGCAGGCCTGGGTGGCCACGGCGCGCAGCTTGACCACGCGGCGGCGGCCCACCTTTTCGGCGCAGATCCGCAGGGCGGCGATGGCCCGCTCCATGGCGGGCTCCTGCAATCGGCCCGTGTGGGTCAGGCCCTCACCCAGTCGGACGATGCGCGAAAACGCCTCGACAACACGGAAACCGGCGCCGGCGGGCGTGGCGATCAGCAGGCGGCAATTATTGGTGCCGAGGTCCAGGGCGCCGTAGCAGCGCGGACGTTCCATCTGACCCCGTTCCGCGGGCGCGCCGCGGTCGGGAGCGGGAGCCTGAGGCATGGCTCGACCTTTCCACCGGGCGCGGATCCGTTCATCCGGCCCCTTTCAGGGGAACCCTAACAACCGGCGGGGGAGGGCGAAAGACCTCATGATCGAAACCCCATAGGCTCGTTCAGGTAAGAGTCAGGTGAGGGGCGCCAACATGACGGCCATGAACGCTCGAACCGCAAAATATGGCATCGGCGAAGTGGTCCGCCACAAGGCCTTCCCGTTCCGCGGCGTCGTGTTCGACGTCGACCCGGAGTTCTGTGAAACCGAGGAGTGGTGGCTGTCCATTCCCGAGGACGTCCGTCCCGCCAAGGACCAACCCTACTACCACCTGCTGGCCGAGAGCGAGGAGGGCGCCTACGTCGCCTATGTCTCGGAGCAGAACCTGCAGCCCGACGACAGCGGCAAGCCGGTCGCACACCCCCAGACCGACCTGGTGTTCTCGGGTTTCGACCAGGGTCGCTACCGGCCCAAGCCCCGCAAGGCCCACTAAGGGATTCACCGGGAGAGACTTCGGCGGCGGCGCGCACTACATAAGGGTGCGCGCAACCCTTTCGCCGAGGCCCCAGCCATGGCCGATTTCGAACACGTCTTCGATGCGCCCCCGCCGGGGGCCGCCGCCGACTGGACCATCCCGCAGGACTGGGCGGCCTATACGGCCGAGGAGCACCAGACGTGGGTGACCCTCTACGAGCGCCAGATGCAGGTGCTTCCCGGACGGGCCTGCGACCAGTTCATGAGGGGCCTGGACGCGCTCGACCTGCACGGCAGCGGCATTCCAGACTTCGAGCGCATGAGCGAGACCCTGCGCCGCCTCACCGGCTGGACGGTGGTGGCCGTGCCTGGACTTGTGCCGGACGACGTCTTCTTCGATCACCTCGCCAACCGGCGCTTTCCGTCCGGCCAGTTCATCCGCAAGCCTGACCAGCTGGACTACATCCAGGAGCCCGACGTCTTCCATGACGTCTTCGGTCACGTGCCGATGCTGACCGACCCGGTCTTCGCCGACTACATGCAGGCTTACGGCAAGGGCGGCGGCCGCGCGCTGGGCCTGGGGCAGCTGCAGAACCTCGCGCGGCTCTACTGGTACACGGTCGAGTTCGGCCTGATGCGCACCCCCGAGGGCCTGCGCATCTACGGGGCGGGCATCGTGTCGTCCAAGACGGAAAGCGTCTTCTGCCTCGAAGACCCTTCGCCCAACCGGATCGGCTTCGAACTGGAGCGGGTGATGCGCACTCTCTACCGCATCGACGATTTCCAGCAGGTCTACTTCGTCATCGATTCCCTGGACCAGCTGCTGGCCGAGACCCAGAAGGACTTCGGGCCCATCTACGCCCGTCTGAAGAGCCAGGAGGATCTGCCGATCGAGACGATCCTGCCGGCGGACGAGGTGATCACCCGCGGCACCCAAGCCTATGCCCGCGGGGGCGGCCGCTTCGCGCGCAAGGCGGTCGCCTAGGCGTTCAGTCCCGCTGGAACGGATAGAAATCCGAGCCCAGCCGCAGCAGCGACGTCAGGTCGTCCAGGGCAGCTCGAGTCTCCTCGATGAGGCCTGGATCGGCCAGATCGGCAGGCGAGAGGCTTTCGCGATAATGGCGCCCGGCCCAATCCACCAGCAGGTCGTAGACTGCATCGTTCATGCGCTGGAACGGGTTGGCCGCCGCGAGCTCGTCCTCATTCAGCACCACGCGCAGGCGCAGGCAGGCGGGGCCGCCTCCGTTGCGCATGGACTGGCGCACATCGACGTACTCCACGCGACCGATCGGTCCATTGGACGTGACCAGGGCCTGGGCGGCGGCGTGGGCGCGCGGGTTCTCTTCGGTCTCGGTCGGCGCCAGCAGCACCAGCCGGTCCTCGCCCGGCAGCACCAGCAGCTGGGAATTGAAGAGATAGGACTTCACCGCATCTGCCAGCGGCAGGTCCGCTTCTGCGATCTCGACAAACTCCGGCCGGAACAGGCCAGCGGCGGCCGCCTCGATGGCCTGAAGCGTTCCCGCGCGGTCCTCGAACGAGCGTTCATGGAACAGCAGGGCGGTGCGGGTGCCGACGCAGACCACGTCGTTGTGGAAGACGCCTTCCATGATGGCGCTGCGAGCCTGTCGGGCGAACACCGGCCGCGCGGCGCCGTGGCGTCGCACGATGGCTTCGGACGCCTGCAGGGTCTGGCGGGCCGGGTATCGGGCGTCCTCGCCTTCCCACCAGCCTTCCCAGGCCTCGCGCCCGTAGACCATCAGGTTGACGCCGGGCGCGCCATGTTCAGCGCAGAGCCGCACGTGGTTGGCGGCGCCCTCGTCGCCGAAATGCTCAACGCGCGGGAGGGGATCATGGACGGCGAACTTTTCCCGGTCCGGAAACAGGACCCGCAGCATGCGGGCCGATTGCTCCCCCTCGAGGCTGCGGTGAAGGTTGGTGACCAGATTGGCGGCCGAGAGGTGCACTCGACCGTCGGCCGAATCCGCGCTGGGGGTTACGGTGGCGGCGTTGGCGGCCCACATGGCGCTGGCCGAACAGGCCGCTGCGGCGATGGCGGGCTGCTGCGCCCAGGCCGCGGCCAGAACCTCGCCATCCGAGCCGGCGAAGCCCAATTGGCGTAGGAACGGGATGTCCGGGCGTTCCTGTGGAGGCAGCACGAACTGCGGCACGCCCAGGTCTGCCAGCCGCTTCATCTTGGCCAGGCCCTGCAACACCGCGGCGCGCGGGCTGGACGCTTCGCCCCGATTCCTCTCGCTGGCGATGTTGCCCGGCGACAGGCCGGCGTAGGAGTGGGTCGGGCCGACCAGGCCGTCGCAGTTGGCCTCGTGCGCGATCGGAGCGGTCACGCCCGCAGCCCTTTCATCTCACCCAGGATCGAACGCACTCCGTCGGCCTCGAAGCTGGCGACGGGGTAGGCGCAGTAGTCCGCCGCGTAGTAGGCGCTGGGGCGATGGTTCCCGGAGGCGCCCAGGCCGCCGAAGGGCATGTCGCCGGCCGCGCCGGTGGTCGGACGGTTCCAGTTCACCACACCAGCCTGGCTGCGGTCGAGGAAGGCCTCCCACAGGGCCGGATCATCGGAGATCAGTCCGGCCGAAAGGCCGAACCGGGTGTCATTGGCCCGCACGACGGCGTCGTCGAAGTCGGCGACGCGCCAGGCCTGGATCAGGGGCGCGAAGATCTCCTCGTCCGGGGTGTTCTCGACCAGGGTCATGTCGAACAGCCCGGGTCGGACCCAGGCCCCCGTCGGGCCTTCGATAGGCTCGAACGGACGGATGACGCGGGCGCCGCGCGCGTGCACGGTGGCCTGGTTCAGCGCGCGCTCGGCGGCGACCGACGACACCAGCGGACCCATGTAGGGCTCTGGGTCGGAGTCCCACTTGCCGATCAGCAGTCGGTCGGACAGCGCCGCAACGGCCTCGAGAATGGCGTCGCCGTCCGGACCATCGCGCACGATCAGGCGGCGCGCGCACGAGCATCGCTGCCCCGTCGTCACGTAGGAGGACTGGACCACCAGGCTGGCGATGGCTTCGGGGTCGCCGTCCCACGCGATCAGCGGGTTGTTGCCCCCCAGCTCCAGCGCCAGGATCACGTGCGGGTCATCGGCGAACTTGCGGCGGAAATAGGCGCCGGCCCCGGCCGAACCGGTGAAAAGGAGGGCGTCGATTTTCTGGTCCAGCAGGGCCGCGCCCGTCGGCTGGGCTCCCTGCAGCAGGTTGACCACGCCGTGCGGCGCGCCGGCCTCTTCCAGGCACTCGACCAGCAGCTGACCGGCCATCGGCGTTTCTTCCGAGGGCTTGAAGACGATGGTGTCGCCGGCCAGCAGAGCCGGGACGATGTGCCCGTTGGGCAGGTGGCCAGGGAAGTTGTAGGGGCCGAGCACGGCGGCGACGCCGTGCGGCTTGTGGCGCAACACGGCGCGGCCGAAGCCGGTCGCAGCCTCCCGTTCGCCGGTGCGTTCGGCGTAGGCCCGGATCGAGATGTCGATCTTGCCCTGCATGGAGGCCAGCTCCTGCCGGGTCTCCCACAGCGCCTTGCCGGTCTCGCGGCTGATGGCGCGGGCGTAGTCGTCGGCGCGCGCGGACAGGGCCGCCTTGTAGCGGGTGACCACGTCGATGCGGTCCGCGCGCGGTCGCCGGGACCAGTCCTCGAACGCCCGGCGGGCCGCGGTCACGGCGTCGGCGGCGTCCTCCTCAGTGGCGGAGCGTCCCTCCCAGACCGCGTCTCCGGTGGCCGGGTCGATGGACTGGAACGTCTCACCGGCCCCGTCGCGCCAGCGTCCGTCGACAAAGATACGCCCGATCACGGCATCACCCTCACCATGTCGCCGTCCCTGACCTTCAGGGCGTCGGCGGTTTCGGCGCTGATGTAGGCGTGTTCGGCGGCCAGTTCGACCACCGCGCGGGTAGCCAGGAAGCCGTTGATGCGGTTGGCGGAGATGAGGGTGCTGTGCCCCTCCGGGTCGGTTTCGATGGAGACCGGGACGGCGCGGCTGTCCTTCACGGTGCGGATGGCGTCGCGGTGGCAGGCGACCGTCGGCCCGGCGTCGAAGACGTCGACCAGACCGATCTCGCGGAAGCCTTCCTTCTCCAGCAGCATCTTGGCCGGCACGGTCTCCTTCTGGACGTGGCCGATGACCTTGCGGGCGTCCTCGTGCAGCAGGTTCTCGTAGAGCGGATGGTGGGGGCAGAGGTCGAAGATGAACTGTCCGTCGGTCGATCCCGACAGCTCGTCGGCCCGCGCGAAGGTGAGCGGGAAGAACTTGGACGTCACGTGCTCCCAGAAGGGCGAATTGTTGTTGTCGTCGACTACGCCGCGCAGCTCGGCCAGGACCCACTCCGAGAATCGATGCGGTTCGGCGGCGATGAGCAGATAGCGCGAGCGGGCCAGCAGCGATCCCGCCCCGTCCGCGCGCTTGTGCGGCTTGAGGAACAGCGAGCCCACCTCGGACCAGCCGCGGCACTCGTTGACCCACAGCAGGGCGGGCTGGTCGACGCGTTCGGTCAGGACGTCGGAGACGTGGTAGTGCGAGAAGGTGACCCGGCGGAACGAGGCGAACGGGCGCTTGACGCCCACCGCCGCCTTCACCCCGGCGATACCGTTGATCTCGCCGGTCTCGGTGTCCTCCATCATCAGGGTGTACCAGCAGTCCTGCGTCGGCAGGGTCCCGGCGAAGCTGCCTTCGGCGACCTCGAGGCGCTTGCGCAGGGTGGGCTCATCCTCGGGCAGGCTGGTGAAGCCGGGGCCGGACTCCTGCGCCAGGGTCATCAGGGCGTCGTAGTCGCCAGCCCTCGCAGGGCGCACTACCAGCATGTCAGGCTCCGGTCCGCAGTTGCTTGAGCGCGGGGCCGTCAATTTCCCCGCTGGCCAGCTTCATCAGGATCAGCGCCGACAGCTGTGCGCGCTCCACGAAGCTTTCGGGCCACGCATATTCGTTGTCGGAGTGGATGTCTCCCCCCCGTACGCCAAGGGTATCGATATTCGGCAACCCCGCGGCGTGAAGGTTGTTGCCCTCGCAGACGCCCCCGGAAGGCTGCCAGCGGATCGGCTGGCCCAGCAGGTCCCCGACTTCCTTGACCGCGGCGAAGAGCGCCTGTTGCGAGGCGTCCATCGGTTTGGGCGGACGGGTGAAGCCGCCGTGCAGCGACACCTCGAGTCCGTGCTGGCCGGTCAGGGGCTCGGCCACGACGATCTTCTCGATCTGGTTCTTGACCCAGTCGGCGCCGGCCCGGCTGGGAACGCGGACATTGAAGCGGACCACGGCGTTATCCGGGACGACGTTCAGCGGCGAGCCGCCGGCGATGGCGGCGACGTTGACGGTGACTCCCTCGTACTGACCGTTCAGGGCGTGCAGGGCGCGGGCGATGTCCGCGGCGCCGACCACGGCGTTTCGGCCTGAGGCGAAGTCGCGCCCGGCATGGGCGGCCTTGCCCTTCACCAGCACATGGAAATTGCCGGATCCCTTGCGTTCGCCCGCCAGGGTGCCGTCGGACAGGGCGGGTTCGTAGGTCAGTCCGACATGGCCAAGCTTGCCCAGTTCCGCCAGCAGGGGCGCGGAGCCCTGGGACCCGATCTCCTCGTCAGGCGAGAGCAGGACCCGGTAGCCGACCTGATCCTTGCGGGGGTGGGCCTCGAAGGCCTCGAGGGCGGCCAGGAAGGCGGAAATGCCGCCCTTCATGTCGGCGATGCCGGGCCCATTGAGGGCGCCGTCGGCGCGGGTGACGACAGTCTGGAAGCTGTGGGACCTGGGAAAGACGGTGTCGTAGTGGCCGGTCAGGATGACCTGAACGGGAGCGTCCGGGCGAACCGTCAGCTGCAGGGCGTCGCCGTGCGGATCAATGCGGATATCGCCATTGTCGGCGACCGCCCGCGCCCCCTCGAGCGGAAGGCTCTCGACGACGCCGGGGAAGGCCTCCAGCACCGGCTCCAACACCGCGGCCATGGCCTTCAGGCCGTCGAGATTCCGGCTGCCGGAATTGATCGCGCACCAGGCCACGGCGCGATCCACGATGGCTGCGTCCCGGTCGGCGATGGCGTCGAGGACGGTCTGGTCTTCCGGCAGAATCCGCATGCGGCGACCGTAGCCGGGCGGGCAGGGCGTCTCAAGGCGAGCAGCGCTATCCGGGCGAAACCGCGCGCAGGCCCACGACGACCACGGCGGCCAAGGCGACCGCCAGGATCACCGCCTCGAAGGCGACGTGTCCCCAGAAAGCGCCCGGCTGGTCCGCGCGGTGGTAGACCCGGTCCCCGCTGGCCTTGATCGATCCGCTGCGCCAGGCCTTCAACAGGGTGCGGGCCGATGCGGCCCCGAACAGGGCGGCGGCGGCCAGAAGGATGAGGTCGATCGCGGTCTGGTTCATCAAGCCTATCGCTTCTGGCGACCTTCGTTACGGCGGTCCCCGCGCCGATCGTCGCGGCGCTCCTCGCGCCGCCAGCGGATGGAGAGCTTGGCGTCGCCCTGGCCGCCGATGCGGCTGACCACCGCGAGATTGCGGCGCACCCGCCACTCCACCTGCACAGCCTGGCTCTCGCGACCGCCGCCGATGACCTCGAAGTAAATGTTATCATTGATGTACTTGCCTCCGGCCACGGTCATTCCGTACTGGTCCGAACCGAAGGCAAGGCGGTCGAGACCGGCCAACTGGCGGATATTGCCGATGACGTCGAGGCCCCCGCCGCCGGCGAGGCTGGCTACCGAAGAGGCGAGCTGGGCCGCCTCGACGCCCGACAGTTGGGAGGCCGACCGGCCGAACAGGATCTGGGCCAGGATCTCGTCCTGCGGCAGCACGGGCGAGGAGGTCAGCGACAGCACCGGCTTGGCCGCCGTTCCCGTGATGCGGATCACCGCGGTCAGGGCTGGGTCCTCGCGTATGGCGCGCAGGTCGAGGCGGATGTTCTCGGGCTTCGTCGACAAGGTGACATAGCCGCGCTCGTCGAAGGTGAAGCGCTTGCCTGCGAACTCGTAGGTGCCCCGGATGATGCGCGCCTCGCCGACAATCAGCGGATCGGCGGACGAGCCGGTCACCTGGGCGTTGAGGGAAAACTCCACGTCGAGGCCGCGGCCCTGCAGGATCACATTCCGGCGCGCCTTCAGCTTGACGTCCAGCAGGACGCCGGGGCCGCGGGTGACGCGGGGCTGGTCGATGTCGGCCTCACGGATGGGACGGTTGATCTCGGTGACCTCCATCCGGACCACGCCCGAGGGCGTGGGCGGATTGGGAGCGATCTCCGCGCGGGTGACGGTCAGGTCGCCGGTGACGCGCAATTGCCCGTTGGAGGCGCGCTCCAGCTTGATGGGGCCCGAGGCGCGCGCGGTGGCCATGTCGTTGTCGACGACCTCGAAGCCCTTCAGCTGCAATGTGAAGGACGAGGCCCCGCCAGAGCGGAATTCGATCCGGCCCTCGCCCGTGACCGTGCCCGGCTCGTCAGCGCGGCCGTCGTTGGCCGAGAAGCCCGAGATGATCGCCGCCTGGCGATCGAACACCATGTTGGCGGTGAGCCCGCGCAGTGTCAGTCCCGAAGCGACGTCGTCGAAGCGGCCCTCGGTGATCGCGCCCCGCCCGTTGATGAGGGGGTCCTTCAGCGTCCCCGCCAGGGTTCCCGAGGCGTCGACGTTGCCGCCCAGGGAACGGTCCCCGCCCAGCAGCAGGTCCCAGACCGGCTTGACCTGGCCCTTGATGGAGAAGCTGCCGCTCATCGGCTCGGTGCGGTTGATGGCCAGGTGGAGCGGCGCCGCGGAGGCGACGACCGGCAGATCCAGATTGGTCTCGGCGCGCAGGCCGCCCTCGTCGAAGGCCGAGGCCTGCAGGCGCAGGCGGGAATCCGTAAGCTGGGCCTTGATCGCGCCGTCGACCGCGAGGTTGCGCGGGCCGTCGGTGGAGCGCGCGTCGTCAATGGTGGCGTCGAGGCTGCCGCCCAGGGTCGCGCCGCGGCCGTTGAGGATCAGCACCCCGTTGATCTTGCCGCCCAGGTCTTCGCCGATGGCGGCCAGGTCGACCCCGGTCAGGTCCGCCCGGGCGTCGAAGCCGCCTCCCGTCTGATGCGCCGTGGCCAGCAAGCGTCCGTTGGCGAACCCGAGGTCCAGCCGCGCCAGACGATCGGGCCCGTTGAAGGTGAACTGCATGGGAGACAGGGTCCGGAAGTCCGCGCGCCGGACCCGGCCCTGGCCCTCCAGGGTGAAGCTCTGGGTCGCGCCGGTCCGCATGTAGACGCCTTCACCCTCGAACTTGATCGGCGGGGCCCCCGCTACGTCTGCGGACACCAGGAAAGGCAGGCGGGCCAGTGTCCCCTTGCCCGACAGGCGCAGGGCGCGGAAGCGGTAGCCCGACCCCTTCAGGCGCAGGTTCTCGCCGGTGACGTCGATGATGGCGGACGCGTCGGCGGGACCGTCGGTCAGCTTGATGCGACCGGCCGCGAAACCGCTCTCGATGAAGGCGCCGGGCTGGGCGCGGAACAGGATGTCTGCGCTGGAGGGATTGCGCCCCCTCAGGGCCAGGGACCCCTGGGCGGTCAGACCGCCGGCGTTGACGAACATCTCGTCGAGGCGGACGCCGTCGCCGACGAACCGGAACGCGGCGCGACCTTCGGCGGGGCCGTAGTTCGAGCCCGCGGTGACGGCGATGCGGCCGTCGTAGGCCCTCGCCTCCTTGTGGAAGGCCAGGATGACGTCCGCGTTGGTGAGAACCATCTGGCCCAGGTCAATCTGGTCGAACCGCGCCTTGAGGTCTGCGCGCGGCTCCGAGAAAGTGCCGGTCAGGGCGCCGGTGCCCGACGCGTTGCCCGCAATCTCGACCGGCCCGGCGGCGAACGGGCCCTTGGCGTCCCAGGTCAGGGCCAGGCGCATCTGATCGCCGTGCTCGATCAGGCCCTTGGCCGTGGCCTGTCCAAGTCGGCCGGAGAGCACCGCCTCGGTGATGGCGACGTGGTCCGCGCCGATCAGTCCGCGGGCGCGCAGGCGGGGTTCCCCGCCCAGCACCCGGTCCAGCTCACCCAGACCGGACGCGAAGCCCCGGCCGCGGGCGTCGAAGGACAGCGACCAGGGCTCGTGCAGGCGGTTCTCGGAGGCTTCGAAGGTTCCGCTGATCGCTCCGCGGGCGCCCGGATGGAGGACCCGCGCGTTGAAGATCTCGGCCTTGCCGCGGAAGCTGAGGCCGCCTCGCAGCCCCATCGACCCGGAGCCGTCCACGCGCCCTGCGACCCCGTCCACCTTCAGCCTCTGGAAAAGCCAGCGGCCATCGGTCAGGCGGGCGATGTCGAAGACCGCCTTCGGTTGGGGCCCCAGCAGGCGCGCGATCCAGTTGCCGCCGCTCCCACCGGAGCCGGCCACCTCGCCCCGCACGCCCCAGCGGCCGCGGTCGTGGCTCAGCTCGACGTCGCCGCCGAGCCGGGCCAGGCGCAGGTCCAGCCAGTCGCCCTGGCTCACGACGGTGCGCCCGCGCAGACGCCAGGCGTCCGGCGTTCCCTGCCAGAAGCCCTCGAACTGACCCGCGCCAGCCACCTTGAACCCGGCGAGGCGCGTCACCGACGGGGTGCTGAACTCCACGCCCACAGGCCCGATGGATTTCAGGGTCTTGCGATTGACGCGGCCCTTGGCCACGGCGCGAAGATTGTCCGTGCGCAGGACCAGGCCGATGCCAATGCGGTCGCCGGAGGTCGAGCGGCCGGCCAGGCCGAAGACGGCCTTTGGACCCAGGCGATCCGCCAGCGGCTTGAGGAGATCCGATCCGGTGAAGGCCAGGTAGCCGCAGGCGCGGACCTGCTGCCTGTTCCAGTCGCCCGCGGCGTTCAGCGGCGTGAAGTCGCCGGAACGGAGCACGGCTCCGAAGTGGCCGACCCCGTCCCGACCGGGCTGGGCCCCCGAGCGGATCGCGGCCACGAAGGGACGGTCGGCGGAATAGCCCATCGCGCCGGCGAGCGGCCCGCCCTGGCGCTCGACCGCGATCAGGCTGATGCGCGGACCGCGGCGCGGTTCCAGCACGGCGTCGGCGGACAGGTAGTCGCCGACGCGAGTCATGCTGATGGCCTTGAGACGTACGGCCTTGCGGCCTTCGCGCTGCACGTCTGCGTCACCCGCGATGGCCCAGCGACCGTATTCCTTGGCGAAGGCCTCCTCGAGTTCGACCTGCGCGAAGAAGCGGTCGATGGTCACCGACAGGGGGAGCGGCTGGGGCGGTTCCGGGGCGGTGAGCACCGGGCGCCGGATGAGGCGGATGGTGCGCGCCGAGATCTGGTCGGCCTCGAAGCTGCGGCCGATCAGGCGCCACCAGGTCCAGTCGACGCGGACGTCGCGGGCCTCGAGCCAGACGCCTTTCTCATCCGTGACTGTGACGCGGGAGAGGGTGAAGTCGTCCCAGAGGTCGCCGCGCAGGCCGTAGACGTTGATGCGCCCGTAGCGGCTGATCTGCTTGCCGTTGACGAAGGTGGAGACGAGGTCCCGTCCGGCGGGCGTCAACACCCCCCAGCGCCCAAAGCCGAACAGGGTGACCGCCAGCAGGCCGAACACCACGAGGCCGAGGACGATCCATTCGGCCAGGGTGCGGCGGCGCTCCGCGGCCCGTTCGGCGCGGACCTCGGCCTCGATGCCGGCGTTCTCGATGATTCCGGCGGAGGGATCGGGGGCCGGGGGACGCGCCGACCGGCCACGGCGGGGTCTGGGGGGCCGCTCGTTCAAAACGCCTGTCCGAGCGAGACGTAGACCTGGAACGAGGGCTGGCCGTGACTCCGGTCGAGGGGCACGGCGAAGTCGGCGCGGATGGGACCGAACGGCAGCTTGTAACGGACTCCGGCGCCGACCGAGGTGTTGACGATCGAGAAGTCCGGAGTGGGGTTGTCCCCCACCGATCCGGCGTCGAAGAACAGCACGCCGCCCCAATCTCCCCAGAGCTGCTGGCGCAGCTCGATCGACGCCTCGACCAGAGAGGGGCCGCCCAGCGGCTTGTCGCTGTCGGGGAGGCGGGGGCCGATGCCCTGGTACTCGTAGCCGCGCACCGAACCGCCGCCGCCGGCATAGAACCGATAGGCGGGGGGCACGTCGGGCACCGAGCCGTTGACGATCGAACCCAGCCGCAGCCGCCCCGCGACCACGGTGCGGCCGCTTTCACCCAGGGGCACGTACATCGTGCCCTGGGCCTGGGCCCGGAAGAACCAGAGCTGCTCGTCGCCGAAGGTGGCCGCCGGCTGCAGTTCGACCTGCACCCGCCAGCCGCGGTGCGGGTCGAGCGGATCGTCCGACCGGTCGAGGGTCAGGCCGACCGGCGCGGACAGCACGGCCAGGTCGCGGGACAGCTTCACCGCCTGGTTGGTGTTGGGGTCGATGACGCGCTCGGCCGATCGGCCGACGTCGATGAGCAGGCCGTAGGTGTAGAACGAGGTCTTCTCGAAGCGCTGCTTGAAGTCGCCGCGCAGCAGTAGGGCGGTGCGGTCGTAGGCGTCGGTCAGCTCCTGCACGCCTTCGAGCGAAAGCGACAGCGTCTGGGCCGGGCGCTCGAAGTGCGGCAAGGACAGTCGGGCCAGCACGCGGGAGAGGATTTCGGCGTAGTGCGCCTCGAAGGTCAGGGTGTCGGCCCGGCCCAGGCGATTGTAGCGGTTCCAGATCAGGTCGACGCCCGCCCCCTCGCTGGTGGAGTAGCTGGCGCCCGCCTCGAGGGTGGACTTCGGCCGGTCGGCCAGGCTGATGACGACCGGGCGATAGCCTTCGGGCGTCGTCTGGTTGCGCGGCGCCAGGGCCACCGTGACGGAATCGTAGACCCCGGTGTCGAGGAGACGACGCTCGAGTTCGGCGACATCCTCGGGGTCATAGACATCGCCGGTGTCCCAGGGCGCCAGCTGGGCGACCCAGCGGGGGTTGGTGCGGCCCTCCGTGGTCACGCGCAGGCCGTCCATGCGCACCAGCCCGCCCGGATCGATCATGAAGTTGGGTCGCACGGTCTGGTCGGAGTGGTCGACCAGCACCTGGCGCTCTCCGGGGGCGGCGTCGGCGTAACCCCGCATGGTCAGGGCCGCGACGGCGCGCCCTTCGGCGGCGATGACGTCGGCGGCGCGGCCCGCCTGGCCGGGCTGCAGGCCCATGGCGTCACGGGAAATCGCCGCCGCGTCGGGGGACGGTTCCAGCGGCTGGAAGGTGACGGTGGGGTTGGCGATGGTGAACTGCGGCCCGGGGGTGACGCGCACCACCGGAACCGGTGGCTCGCCGTCAGAGACGTCCGGTTCGACCGTGTAGCCGTAGTAGCCCTCGGAGCGCAGGGCCGCGATGGCGTCCTGGGCGGCGTCGGCGGCGCGGCGACGCGCCTGCATTCGGGTTTCCGGCGCGTCCTTGCTTTCGCCGATGGCGCGCTCGATGCGGGCTTTCAGTTCCTCGTCCTCGACGCCTTCGACGCGGGCCTTCGGTTCCGCCCATGCGGGCGCAGCGGCGAGGGCGGCCGTGAGGGCCGCCAGGCCGGCGAGGACGAACCGAATGCGTCTCACGCTACCCTTCCCCAAAATGCACGCGGACTCCCGTCAGTAGTCCGCCCGCCCTACGAGGGACTTAACGCCAGTATCGCCGATGTGGCTTCGAAAATCGCCCTCCGGGATGGCGGAGGGGCGAGGCGAAAATCAGGCGGCGGCGAGTCGGGGCCGGAGTTTCCTCATGGCCTCCGGCGGACGCGCGCCGAGAGGAACCCCGTGTGCTCGCCGGGCGTTGCCGGAGATGCTCGGAAAAATCCTCACCTGGCTTGGGGTTCAGACCTCACGGCCCACGGCTTTCCTGCTGGCCGGGGCCTATGCCGTCGTGTGGTTCGGCCTGCGTCCACAGGACGTCGGCTTCCATGAGGTGGCGACAATGGCCACCTGGATGATGACCCTGTTCATCCAGCGCGCCGAGCACCGCGACACCCAGGCCATGCACGCCAAGATCGATGAACTGATCCGCAGCCAGCAAGGCGCGCGGAACGGCCTGACCCACATCGACCAGCGCGAGCCCGAAGAAATCGAAGCGGAACGGGGAACGGCCTGAAGAAAAGGTTGGTGAGCCCCCTGGGACTCGAACCCAGGACCCTCTGATTAAAAGTCAGATGCTCTAACCGGCTGAGCTAGGGGCTCGTCTGCGGGTCACGCGGACAGGAGCCGGGGCATACTTGAGCCGCGCCGCCGGGGCAAGCGGGGGACGCGGGTCGCGCGCAGGGGTTGTTGAATTGCCGAGCTTGTGGATTCGTGCTGAGACAGCCGCGGCTTCGCGGGGAGGAGCATGCGTTCGGTTCGTTTCACTCTCCTGGCCGCGGCGATTGCGGCGTCGGCGGCCGTGTCGGGCTGTCAGACCACGGCCCGGGGCTACCAGGTCACCCGGGACACGGTGGTGCGGGGCGGGGTCCATGTCCGTGACGGCATCGGCGACGCCGTTACGGCGCCGCTGGAAGACCTGAACCTGAAGCGCAAGCTGATCCCTCCGATCCTCCTCCACGCCGAACAGAACCCTTACGATCTGGCGGGCATGTCGAGCTGCGAGGCGATCGCCGCTGAAGTGGGCAAGCTGGACGACGCGCTCGGGCCCGACATGGACGAACCGCCTCCCCCGCACCGGACGCGAAGCCAGGTGGTCGCCGACGAGGGCGCCAACGCCACGCTCAATGTCATCCGGGACACGACCACGGACATCATTCCCATGCGGGGATGGGTGCGCCGCCTGACCGGCGCGCAGCAGCATTCCGCCCATGTCCAGCATGCGATCCGCGCCGGGACCATGCGGCGCAGCTACCTCAAGGGGGTGGGCATGCAACGCAACTGCAACCCGCCGGCTGCGCCCAGTTGGTTCCGTCCGGCCGCGGCCCCGACGCGCAATCAGCCCGCGTCGCGCTCCTCGCCGCTCCGGCGGCGCTGACCTTCGGCGAAGGTCTTCCGCCAGGCGTCGAAGCGACCCTCGGCGATGGCCTCGCGCGCGCCCCGCATGGTCTGCTGGAAGAAGGCGATGTTCCACCAGCTCAGCAGCACCTGACCGAGGATCTCGTCGCACTTCACCAGGTGGTGCAGGTAGGCCCGGGAGTAGTCACGGCCTGCCGGACAATCGGAGGCGGGGTCGAGCGGCTCGTCGTCTTCCGCGAAGCGGGCGTTCTTCAGGTTGATCGAGCCTTCGGAGGTCCAGGCCTGGCCATGGCGCCCCGAGCGCGTCGGCAGCACGCAGTCGAACATGTCGACGCCTCGCGCGATGGCCTCGACCAGGTCCAGCGGCTTGCCCACGCCCATCAGATACCGGGGTCGGTCGGCGGGCAGCAGGTCGGCCGCGTAGTAGAGGGTGTCGACCATCAGATCGTGACCTTCTCCGACCGCCAGGCCGCCAATGGCGTAGCCGTCGAAGCCGATATCGATCAGCCGTTCGCTCGATTCCCGGCGCAGGGCCTCAATGGTCGATCCCTGCTGGATGCCGAAGAGAGCCTGGGATTCCCGCTCGCCGAACCACGCCTTGCAGCGTTGGCCCCAGCGGGCCGAGAGCTGCAGGGCCTCCTGCGCTCGTCTTTCGTCCGCGGGCCAGGAAACGCACTCGTCGAGCTGCATGACGATGTCCGAACCCAGGAGGTCAGCCTGAATTTCCATCGAGCGCTCGGGAGAGAGCACGTGCTTCGAGCCGTCGATGTGACTCTGGAAGGTGACGGCCTCCTCCCGGACCTTCGAAATGGCCGACAGGCTCATCACCTGGAAGCCACCGCTGTCGGTCAGGATGGGCCCGTCCCAGCGCATGAACCTGTGCAGGCCGCCCAGCCGCTTCACGCGCTCCGCTCCGGGCCGCAGCATCAGGTGGTAGGTGTTGCCCAGGATGATGTCGGCGCCGGTCTGCCTCACCTGGTCCACGGTCAGGGCCTTGACCGTCGCGGCGGTGCCCACCGGCATGAAGGCAGGCGTGCGGATGTCTCCACGGGGAGTGCGGAGGACCCCGGTCCGGGCCTTGCCGTCGGTAGCGGAGATCTGGAAGGGAAAGGCGGCCATCAGGCGGCGCGGAATAGCAGGCTGGAGTCGCCGTAGGAATAGAAGCGGTAACCTCGGCTGACGGCGTGAGCGTAGGCCGCCTTCATCGACTCCACGCCCGCGAAGGCCGAGACCAGCATGAACAGCGTCGACCTGGGCAGGTGGAAGTTGGTCATCAGCACGTCCGCCGCACGGAAACGGTAGCCCGGCGTGATGAAGATGGCCGTCTCGCCGGAGAAGGCGTGGATCCGGCCGGCCTCGTTCGTGGCGCTTTCGAGCAAGCGCAGCGAAGTGGTGCCGACGCAGACGATACGCCCGCCGTTGGCCTTCACCGCGTTGAGGGCTTGCGCCACCGCGTCGGGCACCACGCCCCACTCGGCGTGCATGCGGTGCTCCGAGACGTTAGCGACCTTGACCGGCAGGAAGGTGCCGGCACCCACGTGCAGGGTGACGAAGTGGGTCGACACGCCCTTCTGCCGCAGCGCGTCAATCAGTTCGGGCGTGAAGTGCAGACCCGCCGTCGGGGCTGCGACCGAACCTTCATCGCGGGCATAGACCGTCTGGTAGTCCCGTCGGTCGGCCTCGTCCTCGGCGCGCTTCGAGGCGATGTACGGCGGCAGGGGCATGTCGCCCAGATCCCGTATCGCCTCGTCCAGAGCCGGACCGCTGAGGGCGAACTTCAGCTCGATCTCGCCGTCCTCGCCCTTGCCCGCCACTTCGGCGTCGAATCCGGTCCGCTCGCAGGTTTCGGCCGAAGCGCCGAACCGGATCCGGTCGCCGGGCTTCAGACGCTTGCCTGGGCGCATCAGGGCGCTCCAGCGGTCGGCGTCGAGCCGCTTCAGCAGCGTCGCCTCGACCCGGACTGTGGAGCCCTCGCGGAAGCGCAGGCCGGCCAGGCGGGCGGGGATCACCCGGGTGTCGTTGAAGACCAGGGCGTCGCCCGGCCGCAGCAGGGCGGCGAGGTCGCCGACCCGGCGGTCCTCCAGCCCCTGGCCCGGCCGCACCACCAGAAGCCGCGCGGAGCCCCGCGGCGCCGGGCGCAGGGCGATGGCCTCCTCGGGCAGGTCGAAATCGAAATCGCTGAGCAACATGGCGCGGGGTGAAGGTCACGACCCGCGACGCAGGTCAAGCTCTGGTGTAGCGTGACGGCGGTCGTTGGAGGGTTTCGCATGCTGCGTCTGCTGTTGCTCGTTGTCGCCGCCCTTATGCTGGGGGGATGTAATCTGGTGGTCTCGGAACACCCGATGTTCGCGGCGCGGGACGCGGTCGGCTCGACCCAGTTCCGGCCGGGCGTCTGGGCCTCGCGCAAGCCCGACTGCGCCTTCGACGCCGCCAAGCCGCTGAAGGACTGGCCCGAGTGCGCGGGCGGCGGCGTGCTGACGCGGGACCGGCTGGTCGACCGTGACGGCAAGGAGAAGGACAGCGCCTACGTCCTGGCGGGCGGGGAGCCGCGGGTGATGCAGTTCGAGTTCCGGGGGGACGACAAGGGCAAGGTGCTCTACCTGTTCATGGGGGTGGAGCCATTGCGGCTGGACGACAAGGGTCGCATCGTCGAGGCGCGGCTCTGGCTGGCCCAGTGCGGGCCCATGCCGCCAAAGCCCGACCCCGCCGCCAAGCCTGCGGAGGACAAGCCGCTGGCGGACATGACCGAGGACGAGATCCAGCGCTCGATGGAGGCCGCGATCGCCGACACGGTGACGCGAGAACCGTTCGAGGGGCTGACCGTGCATGACGGCATGTGCACGCCTCGCGACCAGGCGGCGGTCCGCAATGCGGCGAGCCGTTCCCTCGGCATCACGGAGCCTGACGGGATCACCACCCTCTACTGGGTGCGCGACGGGAAGAAGTAGGGCGCCGCGATCCGCTTTCCGGGCCTGCAGGGTTCAGGGGGTCCGGTTAGTCCTCGATCGCGCCATAGACCAGATTCTTGAGCTGGCGGCGGATGTCGTAGCTGGAGGACGGCATCAGCTGGGTCATGAAGACGACCGTGAGGTCGTCGTCCGGGTCGAACCAGAAGTAGGTTGAGGCGGCGCCGCCCCAGTAGCGGTCGCCGCTGGCCAGCGATCCCGCGGCGACCGGATCGATGGTCGAGGCCAGGCCGAGCCCGAAGCCCGCGCCCACGGTCGTCGCCTCGGAGAACAGGCCGATGGCCATCTCGTTCAGCGTCTTGCCGTCCTTCAGGTGATTGGCGCCCATCAGCTCGAGGGTGCGCGATCCGATAATGCGCGCCCCGCCGAGCGCGCCGCCGGCCCGCAGGCAGTCAGCGAACCGGATGTAGTCCGCCATCGTCCCCACCAGCCCGCCGCCGCCGCCCAGCAAGGCGGGCGGCTTGAGGTAGTCGGCCTTGAGCGGGAACTCGATGGGAAACATCGCCCGCGAGGGCGTCTTGATATAGTTGGCGGCCAGCCGATGGGCCTTGTCGGCGGGCACGAAGAAGTCGGTGTCGACCATGCCCAGGGGGTCGAAGATGTGCGCCTTCAGATAGGCGTCGAACGGCATGCCGCTGATGCGCTGGACCAGCGCGCCGCAGACATCGGTGGCGATGGAGTACATCCAGCGCTCGCCCGGCTGATACCGCAGGGGGACGTCCGCCAGGCGCTCCACCAGCCCGTCCAGGTCCAGCGTCAGGTCGCTGCCGATCTTGCGCTCGATATAGACCTGATCGACCGGGCTCTCGGGCGGGACGCCGAGTTCTGCGAGCCCCGCGCCATAGGTCAGGCCCGAAGTGTGGGAGAGCAGGTCCCGGAAGCTGATCGGCCGCTGCGCGGGGGTCGTGGAGAAGGCGTCGCCGTGGCTGCCGGTCCAGACCTGGTGACCGGCCTTCCACTCGGGCAGGAAGCGGGCGACGGGCTCGTCCAGCTGGAACCGGCCCTGTTCGAACAGCTGCATGAGCGCCACCGAGGTGATCGGCTTGGTCATGGAGTAGATGCGGAAGATCGTATCTTCCTTCAGCGCGGCGCCGGTCTCAACATTGGCCAGCCCCGCCAGGCGCCGGTAGGCCAGTCGCCCGCGCCTCAGCACCGCCACATCATAGTTGGGCAGCTTTCCCGATTCCACGTAGGCGTCGAGATGGGCTCCGATTCGTTCCAGGCGCGCCGCGTTCAGTCCGGTCTTCTGGATGTCGATCTTCATCGGCGGCCCCCGGGGGTTCAGGTCCGCCCATTCATAAGCGCCGGCGATGCAATGCGCGAGCGCGGAGGCTCGCGCTGCTGTCGCTAGCCCCGACGCGGGCGTTCGGCCGGGTTGCGGGTCTGGTAGGCCTGGCCCTGGTTCGAGCGCAGCTCCACGGGTCCGCGTTGCGACCACTGGGGCAGCAGGTTCCGGATGTCGTTGAACACCCGGCGGGCGGACTTGGCGGAGCGGGTGGTCACGCACACCGTCTTCTCGCCCTCCCGGCCCCAGCTTGTGGCCGTGTAACGGACGGCGGGAGCCCGACGCTTCAGATAGCGTTCGACCTTCTGGAAGCTCTGCTGGTCGATGCCCATGGCGTAGCTGCCGAACACGACAGTGACGCTGCAGTTCTCGTCGCCGGGGGCGATCGAGGCGCGACCGCCCTGGGTGGTGACGGCGGCGGCCGGCAGGGCCGAACCGGCGGTCAGGGCGAGAGCGGCGGCGACGAGGAGGGTACGCATGGACTTCATCCCTTCATGAACTTCGGCATCCAGCCCTCATGGGCCTGGCGAAGTTGTGGCAGGGGCAAGCTGAACAGCTCCCGACTGGCGAAGTCATCTCCACCACAGGTCCCGGCCACGAAGGCGTGCACCTCGGCCGCTCGCGCCTTTTCCAGCACCGTGTCCGGATCCCGGGCGGCCAGCAGGTAACGGGCCTGGTCCTCGCCGAACAGGTAGGGGTGGGCGTTGTCAGGACTCGAGGCGTTCAGGGTCACGCCCACGTTCGAGGCGAGCGCCATCTCGGCCGCCGCCACCACGAGCCCGCCATCGGAAAGGTCATGAACGCCCGACAGGACGCCGTCGGCGATCAGACTGCGTACGAAGTCGCCGTGCTTCTTTTCGGCGGCCAGATCGACCGGCGGCGGGGCTCCGTCCTCCGATCCGAACAGTTCGCGCATGTACAGGCTGGCGCCCAGTTCGCCGTGGGTGTCCCCGATCAGGATCAGCGTGTCTCCGGCCTGCACCCGCCCGAAGCCCGCGCGCGCCCCGTAGTCCTGGAGCAGGCCGACGGCGCCCACGGTCGGGGTCGGCGGAATGGCCGCCCCATTGGTCTCGTTGTACAGGCTGACGTTGCCGCTCACGACCGGGAAGTCGAGCGCACGACAGGCCTCGGCCATGCCGTCGATGGCGCGCACGATCTGGCCCATGATCTCGGGTCGCTCGGGATTGCCGAAGTTCAGGTTGTCGGTGATGGCGATCGGCTCGGCGCCCACGGCGGTCAGGTTGCGCCAGGCCTCGGCCACCGCCTGCTTGCCGCCCTCGTAGGGGTCGTTCTGGACGTAGCGAGGGGTGCAGTCGCTGGTCACCGCCAGGGCCTTCCTTGTGCCGTGCACGCGCACCATCCCGGCGTCGTGGCCCGTGGCGCTGTCGGCCAGGGTGTCGGCCATGACGTGGCGGTCGTACTGCTCCCAGAGCCAGCGTTTGGAGGCGACGTCCGGACAGCTCATCACCTTCAGCACCGCCTCGTTCCAGTCCTGCGGCGCGGGGACCTGGCCGGGCTCCAGCCGGGGATGCTTCGGAGGCTCGGTCCAGGGGCGGTCGTACAGGGGGGCGTCGTCGCTGAGCGGAGCCAGCGGCAGGTCGCACACGACCTCGCCGTGGTGCTTCAGCACGATCCGTCCGGTGTCGGTGGTTCGGCCGATGATGGCGGCGTCCAGGCCCCACTTCTCGAAGATGGCGTGGCCGTCCCGCTCTCGCCCTGGCTTCAGGATCGCCAGCATGCGCTCCTGGCTCTCCGACAGCATCATCTCATAGGCGGTCATGCCCTCTTCGCGCTGGGGCACGGCGTCGAGGTCAAGTTCGATGCCGACCCCGCCCTTGCCGGCCATCTCGACCGATGACGAGGTCAGTCCCGCGGCGCCCATGTCCTGGATGGCGGCGACCGCGCCGGTGGCCATCAGCTCGAGCGTCGCCTCGATCAAGAGCTTCTCGGCGAACGGGTCGCCGACCTGGACGGTGGGGCGCTTTTCTTCGGAGTCCTCGTCAAACTCGGCCGAGGCCATGGTCGCGCCGTGGATGCCGTCCCGGCCGGTCTTGGAGCCGAAATAGACGACGGTCAGGCCCGGCGCCGGCGCGGCCGAGTAGAAGATCTTGTCTGCGTCGGCGAGACCCACGCACATGGCGTTGACCAGGATGTTGCCGTCGTAGCCGCGGTGGAAATTGGTCTCGCCGCCGACGGTGGGCACGCCGACGCAGTTGCCGTAGCCGCCGATGCCGGAAACCACGCCCGAAACGAGGCGGCGGGTCTTGGGGTGGCTGGGGTCGCCGAAGCGCAGCGCGTTCAGCAGCGCGACCGGCCGCGCGCCCATGGTGAAGACGTCGCGCATGATGCCGCCTACGCCCGTGGCCGCGCCCTGATAGGGTTCGATGTAGGACGGGTGGTTGTGCGACTCCATCTTGAAGATGCAGGCCTGGCCGTCGCCGATGTCGATGACACCGGCGTTCTCGCCGGGGCCGCAGATCACCTTCGGTCCGGTGACCGGGAACTTCTTCAGGTGCAGGCGGGATGACTTGTACGAGCAGTGCTCCGACCACATCACCGAGAACACCCCCAGCTCCACCTCGTTGGGTTCGCGGCCCAACCGGTCGAGGATGACCTGGTACTCGGCGGGCTTGAGGCCGAACTCGGCGGCCAGATCGGCCATGGACTTCGTGGGGGCGGGGGAGACGCTCATGGGGGCGCCTGTTAGCGGATTCAGGCGGGCCTGTCAGGTCGGCCGGGGAACATCCGCGCCCGCCCGGCGCTTTCCCTCCC
>JAIBAU010000016.1 GCA_019695035.1 Caulobacteraceae bacterium
TCGCGCCGCCGCTCTTCGCAAGCGTCATCGTGATCGCCGCCGTCAGCGTCGTCTTGCCATGGTCAACGTGACCAATGGTGCCGATGTTGCAGTGCGGCTTCGTACGTTCGAACTTTTCCTTGGCCATCGGTTCTACCTTCTGGGACGGCGGTGGTTGGTGTTTCCCGAGGATGGAGCGGGTAGCGGGAATCGAACCCGCATCCTCAGCTTGGAAGGCTGCTGCACTACCATTGTGCTATACCCGCGCTCGGTCGCGGATTTGGCGCGTCATCTCCTCGTTGGATCGGGGGCCGTGGTCGTCGGGATTCCGGCGGCGCGTGGTGGGGGAAGTAGGACTCGAACCTACGAAGCTTTCGCAGCGGATTTACAGTCCGCCCCCTTTGCCGCTCGGGACATTCCCCCTCGCGCGCGTCGGAACCGACGAAGCCGTTCAAGAACGGGTGTTCAAGAACAAAAGGCCTGCGATCGCGGCTCCGCCTGATATAGGAGCGCCGGACCGAAGGCCCCAAGGCCCCAAATCGGAGCGCGTCTTATAGTGTCGACTTTTCGGGAACGCAACGACCGGAAATCCCGTGGAGAACAAGGGTCTTCCGGGGGGCCGCGCGACGGCCGCCAGCGAGGCGGCAAGCCCGGCTGGGACCCGACCCGGCCACGCTTCAAACCCAAGAAGGAAGAGGGTTCCGGGTGGGTCTGGGGGCGTCATGCCGTCGAGGCGGCCCTGGCCAACCCGGCCCGGGCCCGCGAGATGCGGCTCCTGGCCACCGCCGATCGGGCCCGCGAACTGCAGCCCATCCTGTCCAGGCACCGTCGCGACCTGCGGCCGGAGATCGTCGAGTCGAAGCAGCTGACCGACCGGCTGCCCACCGGCGCCGTGCACCAGGGGGTGGCCCTCCGCGTCGCTCCGCTCGAGCCGGTTGCGGTCGAGGAGCTCGGCGCGGACGCCGCCGGCGTCATCCTGATGCTGGACCAGGTCACCGATCCCCAGAACGTCGGGGCGATCCTGCGTTCGGCCGCCGCCTTTGGCGCCCGCGGCGTGGTCCTGCAGGACCGCAACGCCCCGGTGCTGGCCGGCGCCTTGGCCAAGGCGGCCGCCGGGGCGGTCGACCGCATCCCGGTCGCGCGTGTGACCAATCTGAGCCGCGCCCTGGAAAAACTGTCGGCCATGGGCTGGCGCTCGGTCGGTCTCGCCGGCGAGGCCGAACAGACCCTGGCGCAGGCTCTGGACCGGAGGCCCACCGTCCTGGTGCTGGGCTCTGAGGGAGAAGGGATTCGTCGCCTCGTTTCCGAGCACTGCGATGCTCTCGGGCGCATCCCGATGCCCGGTGGTTTCGAGAGCCTGAACGTCTCCAACGCCGCCGCCGTGGCCCTCTACGAAACGGTCCGCAAGGCTGAACAGGGTTGATTTTCGTTAACCATAGGCGTTTGGTTCAGGGTCCGCTCCGCTGAACGCCGTTCCGCGGGGCGCAAACGGGGGAAAGACCATGCGCGCCCGCCTCAGCCTCGCAGCCGGTTTGATCGCTTCGCTCGCCCTTCTCGGCGCCTGCCAGAAGGAGCCTGACGCCGAAGCCTACGCCGAAGCCGCCCCGCCGCCGGCCGAGACCACCCAGGTCGCGCCCCTCGCCGGAGCCCCCGCCCCTGACACCCGCCAGGCCGCCAATCAGGCCGCCGACGACGCCTACATGGCTCGCCTGGAAGCCAAGGGACTGATGGCGGAGCGGCGCATCGACCCCGCCACGGGCAAGACCGTCCTGGTCGTGTTCAACCGCCCGATCCAGAATCCCGTCCTTCGGGGCGGCCCGCACTATCGCTACGCGGCCAACAATCATCGCGCCCGTCGCGGCGCCATGGGCGGCAGCTGGGCCTCGAACAGCGCCGGCCATCCGGTCGCAAGCGCCGCGGCCGGGTCCGCCGCAACAGCGGCCTCGGGTGCGGCATCCTCCGCCCCCGCCACGACGGCCGCGCCGGCAGCCGACACCGCCGCGCCCGTCACGGTCGCCTCGACACCCACCACCGGCCCGGGCGTCCGTCCGATCCCGCAGGCCGCAGAGCCGGCCGTCAACGTCACCGACCCGGCCCGCGCGGGCTTCCCGCCCATGACCCCCATGATGTGGGGCATCGTCGGCCTCATTGTGCTGGCGCTTCTGATCGCGCTGTTCGTGGCCAACCGGCCCCGCCAGCGCCGGCCTGCCTATTCCGGGCACCAGGCTCCGCCGGAAGCCAGCGGCGGCGACCACGGTCAGGCCCACGCCTGATTTTTGGTGTGTTCGCTTGCCGCGTGACCGTTCCGCCCCCTAGGAACGGCGCATGACCGATTTGCTTGCGACCCTCGGCCTGGGCGGCGACCAGCTGGCCAGCCAGATCTCGGCCTTCTTCCAGGTCCTGATGATCGATCTCGTGCTGGCGGGCGATAATGCCGTCGCCGTGGGGCTGGCGGCCGCTGGCCTGCCCGCCGACCAGCGGCGCAAGGTGATCTTCTATGGCCTTGGTGCGGCGGTGGTGCTGCGCATCGTGTTCGCCCTCATCACGGCCCAGCTCCTCATGTTCGTGGGCCTTCTGCTGGCCGGCGGCGTCCTGCTGCTCTGGGTGTGCTGGAAGATGTGGCGCGACCTGCGCGAACAGGGCCGCGAGGCCACGGCACATGCCGAGGTCGGGCTCGAGGACGCCACCGGCATCAATGTGGACGGGTCCGGCGCCGTGGGCGCAGCGGCCATCCCGGTCAAGCGCAAGACCTTCGCCCAGGCGTTCCTGCAGATTTTCATCGCCGACCTGTCGATGTCGCTGGACAATGTTCTGGCCGTGGCCGGGGCGGCTCGCGAGCACCCCGTCATCCTGCTGTTCGGCCTGGTGCTGTCGATCGCCCTCATGGGCGTCGCCGCAACCTGGATCGCCAAGCTCCTGCACAAGTTCCGCTGGATCGGCTTCCTCGGTCTGTTCATCGTCCTCTACGTCGCCCTGCACATGTGCTGGGAAGGCTACCGTTCGGTCGTGGTCCGCCAGGGATACATGCCCGAGCACAACGCCATGCTGCCCGGGACCTTCCTCGACATCAGCAAGACGGAGGCGGCCAAGTACCAGCACGAGGCCAGGGACCTGCCGCCCATTCCCGACGAGATCGCGGATCAATTGCCGGTCGAGGTGACCGGAGCGCCCGCGCCGGCCCCGCAGAAGAACTAGGCCCTAGCCCGCCCCGCCGAACCGCTCGGTCCATTCGGCGACCTGTTCGTCCTCGATCTTGGCGAACAGGACGTCCGGCACGGTCACGGTGGAGCCGGGGACAAGGCGGCGCAGCGCGGCCTGGCCATCGGCGTCGGGCCAGGGCAGCGGCCCTTCCAGACCCAGGGCCGCCGCAATCCTTTCCGCCGTAAAGGGCAGGATCGGCGCGCTGACTGCGGCGATGACAGCCATAAGGTTGAGGCCAGCTCGCACGGCCACGCCGGCGCGTTCGGGATCGGTCTTGAAGGCCGTCCAGGGCGCGGATTCCTGCAGGTACTCGTTGGCCAGCACCCACAGCCGGCGCACCGCCTGGGCGGCCTTGCGAAACTCCATCGCCTCGAACTGCGCCGTGGCTTCCGCGACCGCTTCCGCCACTTCGACCTGCAGCTTCTGCTCCAGAGGCGTATCCTCGCCCCCCTCGGGAACCCGTCCGTCGAAGCGCGACGCCGTGAACTTGAGGATCCGGTTGAGGCCGTTGCCCAGCACGTTGGCCAGGTCGGTGTTGATGGCGGACTGGAACTGCTCCCAGGTGAAAGCCGCGTCCGAACCCTCCGGTCCATACGCCGTCAGGTACCAGCGCCAGTAGTCCGGAGGCAGAAGCTCCAGAGCCTGGTCCATGAAGACGCCGCGCTTGTTCGAGGTCGAGAACTTGCCTCCGTACCAGTTCAGCCAGTTGAAGGCCTTGAGGTCATCGACCGTCTTCCATGGCTCCTCGGACCCTAGGATGGTGGCCGGGAAGCTGACGGTGTGGAAAGCCACGTTGTCCTTGCCCATCACCTGCACGTAGCGGACGTCCGAAGCCCCCTCGTCCAGCCGCCACCAGCGCTTCCAGTCGGCGCCTGTCGCCTCGGCCCATTCGACGGTGGCGCCGATGTATTCGATCGGCGCGTCGAACCAGACGTAGAACACCTTCTCCTCGAAACCAGGCCGCGGAGCGCCGTCCCGGGTCACGGGAATGCCCCAGCTCAGGTCGCGGGTGATGCCCCGGTCGACCAGGCCCTCGTCGAGGAACTTGTAGGCGATGCCCTTCGTCAGGGCGGGCCAGTGGCCGGCGTGGGCGTCGACCCATGCTCGAATCCTGTCCTGCACCTTGGACTGCAGCAGATAGAGGTGGCGCGTGTCGCGCACCTCGATGTTGCGGGAGCCGGAGATGACCGAATAGGGCTCCTTCAGGTCGGTCGGATCCAGCAGGTTGCCGCAGTTGTCGCACTGGTCGCCCCGCGCGTGCTCAAAGCCGCAATAGGGACAGACCCCCTGCACGTAGCGGTCGGGCAGGAAGCGCCGGTCGTCCACGGAGTAGACCATCTTGTCTACCCGCTCCTCGATCAGGTCGTTCTTCTCCAACACCTCGCAGAAGTGCTGGGTCAGGCGGTGATTGGGGGCGTTCGAACTGCGGCCGAACCAGTCCCAGCTGAGGCCGAACCTCTCGCCCGCGGTCTTCTGAATGATGTGCTGCTCGTCGCAGTAGGCGCGCACGTCCTGGCCGGCCTCGGCGGCGGCCAATTCGGCGGGCGTGCCGTGCTCGTCGGTGGCGCAGATGTAGAGCACCTCGTGGCCCTGGGCCCGACGGAAGCGCGCGTGCACATCGGCCGGCAGCATCGACCCGGCCAGGTTGCCCAGATGCTTGATGCCGTTGATGTACGGCAGGGCCGAGGTGATCAGGTAGCGGGCCATGGGGAATCCGGGCGGGAGGGGCGTCCGATATAGAAGCCGACGCCCTCCCCGCCAAGCGGCGGCAAGCTTCACGGTTCGCCGGACTCGCCCTAGCGTGCGCGCCGGGTAAGGACGCGGCGCCCGCGTATCCACCGAAGTCCGCGCAGACTTGGGGAGGAAATCATGAAGGGCGTGAACTGGGCCGGCGTCGTCGTCGCCGCTGTCGTCGTCTGGCTGGTCGGCTACGTCTGGTACGACATGCTGTTCGGCGCAGCCTGGCTGCGCGAGATGCACATGACCGAAGAGCAGGCCATGGCGGGCGGCATGACGCCCCTCTTCCTCGGCGCCCTGAACACCCTGGTCATGTGCCTGGGTTTGGGGCTGCTGGTCCCCCGACTGGGGGACGGGCTGATGGCCGGGGTCAAGGCCGGCTTGCTGGGGGGGATTTTCTTCGCGGCGACAAACCAGTGGCAGGGCGCCATCTACGGCGGGGATAGCAACACCCTGCTGATGATCGACGTCGGGTACATCCTGGTCGGCTACGCCGTCGGGGGCGCCATCATCGGCGCGCTTCGCTTCGGCAAGAAGTCGGCCTGACGACAAACGGGCGCGTTGCGTGTCGGCAAGCCGGGCGGCATAACCCGCCCGGCTTCTTTCGTGTCGGCCGGCATAGCTCAGCTGGTAGAGCAGCGGTTTTGTAAACCGAAGGTCGGGGGTTCGAGTCCCTCTGCCGGCACCACCCGATCCCGGGCCCCCGTTGGACTCCACTCACCGGAGGGCGGATATTGTCCCGGCAACACCGGGGGGTGACCATGTCGAAGTGGATTTGCACACCGATCGCTGTAGCGGCTCTGCTGATGGCTTCGGCGGCGACACCTGCGCGAGCGGCCGGGCACGTCAGCGCCCAGCAGCTCCTGCGCGCCTGCCAGGCTGACCCCGAAGAGGAGAAGTCATTCTGCATGGCGTATGTGCTCGGTGTTGCGGACGGCCACATGTCGCTGCAGGCCGCCGCACCCGACATGGTGAAATTCTTCTGCCTTCCGGCAGGCGTGTCAGCCGGCCGGATCGTCGAAGTGACGGTCGGCTACCTGACAGCTCACCCCGCTGACCTGCATTACGCCGCAGCCGACGAGGTTGCGCTCGCGCTGCATGACGCGTTTGCCTGTTAGGACTCTAGCCGACCATCACGGGTTCGCAGGCTGCGCCGGCGGGTGCGCGATGCACGCCTCTGCCTTCCGCTTAAGGTCCTCGGGCGACAGATCGTCGAACACGGCGACGCTGGAGGCGTAATACTGGGCGACCTCGTCGGCGGTCATTCCCTTGCCGGCTTCAGCGCGAGCCGCATCCGACGCGGCCTTCAGCGCCGCCTCGTCCCCGGATGCCTTGCCCTCTTTGACCGCCGCGCGCAGCAGATCGATGTAAGCGAGGCATTCCATCGGCCCATCCTCGGCGGCCGCGGCCGCAGCAGGAGCCGCAGCGACTGCGGGCGAGGCGGCCGGCTCCGACGCAGGCTTGCAAGCCGCCAGGATCGTGGTCGCCGCCAACACCGCCGTGGCGATCTGGAACCGGTTCGTCATTGGTCTTCTCCCCTGCATTGTCTCGGACAGCGGCCGGACCCCGCCCATGAGGCCTGCGTCATCACGTGCAGATTACCTCCGTCGAAAAATAGCGATATCGTCTGCGAACGACACGGGAAACAGCATGAACGACGCTAGGAAAAGAGATCGTTGTCAGCGCTGCGGGAGTTGGTTCCGTGACGGTGAGCTTCGCACGCGCCTGTACGTCGCCGAGGATCCGTCCGGCGAACAGGGCCTGAGCGGCGTTTTTCATGACGAATGCGCCTTGCCGGTATGGAACTTCGCGGTCCCTGACACCGCCGCCATCCCGCTGCAGTAGCTTCAGCGCACGAAGCTGGCGCCGTTGGCGTCGATCACGGCGCCTGTCATCGACGCCGGCGCATCCAGCGACAACCAGCGGATTACCGCGCCAATCTCCTCCGCCGAGGCGACCCGGCCGAGGGGAATGTCCGCCAGCAGCTTCTCGCCGCCGCGGCTCTCCAGATAGTCCTCGGCCATTCCGGTCATGACGAAGCCGGGGCAGACACCGAAGCACAGGATCCCCTCCCCTGCGTAGCCGCGGGCGATGGACTTGGTCATACCGATCATGCCGGCCTTCGAGGCGGCGTAGTGCCAGTGCCGGGGACTGTCCCCGCGATAGGCGGCCCGGCTGGCGACATTGACGATGCGGCCACCGCCGCCCCGCTGTTGATAGTGGAGGACCGCGCGGCGGCACAGGTCCGCCGCCGCCTGGAGATTGATCTGAAGGGTCCGGCTCCACCCCGCTTGCCAGACATCGAGGGAAGCCGACAGATCAACCGGTTCGAAGACGCCGGCGTTATTGACCAATATGTCGATGCGGCCGCCCAGCCGTTCCAGCGCCGCTTCCCACAGCACATCCGGGGCTGCCGGGTCCTCCAGGTCCACGCCCACGACACCTTCGCCCCCGACGCGGCCGTGCCCGACGACGCGGGCGCCCCCGGCCCTGAGGGCTTCAACCGCCGCCGCGCCGATGCCGCGGGTGGATCCGGTCACGAGGACGTTCGGGGCCTTGCTCATGAGGCGGGGGGTAGCACGGGGCCTGACGGAGACGGAAGCGATGGATCCTGAAGCACGTTTGGATCCCGGCCGTCGTGCCAGTCCACCACGGCGCGCGAAACGGCGGCCATCAGCGCCTGTCGCTCCGGAATGGATCGTTCGGTGGAGGCGATCATGACCGCAACGGCGTAAACCCGGCCGTTCGGCGCGGTAATCAGGGCCACATCGTTGTAGCCCGTCGAGACGGCGTCCAGCACCTGGCCCGTGCCGGTCTTGTGGGCCATCGACCAACCAGGTTCCAAACCTGCGCGAAGGCGGTTGGGCCCCGTCTCGCTCATGGCCATGACGGCAAGCATCAGGCGGGTGGAGCCCGGGCTGAGGAGCTCGCCCTTCTGCAGCCTTGCAAGGGCGCGGACGATGGAGAGGGGCGTGGCGCCGTCCATCGGATCCTTGAGATATCGATCAAGGGCCGCCTGGCGTTCCGCCTTGGGGACGAAGGCGCGCGCCCGCCAGAACCACTTGCCGTACGAGTATTCGCGCCGCCAGGTCAGCCCGGCGATTGCCGGCTGCAAGACCCGTTCGCCCGGACCGAAGCGAATTCCTTTCAAGCCCTTGGCATCGAGCACGGCCTGAACCGCCTGGGGCCCCCCGACCCGGCCCACGATGAACTGGTTGGCCGCGTTGTCGCTTTGCGTGAGCGCGCCCCGAAGCAGTTGATCCAGGGTGGTGTGCAGACCGCCGGGCTTCATCACTTCAGGCCGGATCGGCTGATGGAAGATAGAGAGATCGTCGCGCGTAACCACAACGGGCTCATTGAGCCTCACGCCGCCCCGGTCGGCAGCGTCCAGCAGGGCCAGAGCGGCCCAGAGCTTGGCCACGCTCTGCTGGGGCATGGCCTTCGCGCCCGGCCAGGACGTGGTCCAGCCGGTCTGCAAGTCCAAGACGGCGATGCCCACGTCGCCGTCGAACCCGGCGCCCAGGGCCTGGATGCGCGCCGCGAGCGGATGGGCGGGGCGCGTCGGCGAGGGCGGCGGCGGGGGCGGAGCCTCCGCGCCGTGGCCTGCGCGCACCTCGCATCCTCCCAGGATCGCGATTGCGAGGAGGATCAGCAGATGCGGCATGGCGGCGGCCCTCGGACGACGCCGGGGAGACTAGCAGGGAACGCGCACGGAGGCTCGGCGCAGGCTAGCGGCCGTTGCAGCCCCAAACGCGGATGGTGATGCTCTTGCCGCCGCCGCGATTGCGCACTTCCTGCTGCGCCCTCGCCTTGGCCGTCGCGGCGTCGGGAGCCTTGGCCCAGCCGTAGATGGAGGTGTCGCGGTCCGAAACGGCGTAGGCGCCACAGCCGGTGTAGAAGCGGAGCACGACGTGACAGTTGCGCCCGCACTTGTTGAGCGCGCCCCAGTCCGCTTCCTTCTGGGTATTGGCGTTCACGCTCCAGCCGTAGGCGGAGCCCGCGTTGCTGTCGATGGCGAGCGCCCCGTATTGCCCGCTGCGAGCATCGGCGGCCGAAGCCGCAAACAGGGTGGCGGCCGCGACGGCGGCCAGCACGGACGTGCGCATGGTCATAACCCCTTGTAACCCCGTCACAAGATTCATTGCCTTGATGCAGCACGTCAAGCTTGCAGGCGCGCAACCGATCGCGATTACGCACTCGCGCTTGTTTACCCTGTCAGGTAACCGACAACCGGGGCGCGCGCTGGTAGGATGACCTGTCGGGGATGTGTGGAGGAGGCGACGGATGGCTGACGTCGGCGGACACTCGACCCTGCGGGACGCGGACGCCCGACTATTGTGCGACCGGATGGTTGCGCTGTCGGAGCGGCTGACCGATGCTCAATTGGAGAACCTGGCCCGCGCCCTGGTTCGGGAATTGCGTGGCCGCGGGCTCCCAGGACCAACACGGCTCGATCTGCGGCTCTAGCGGATCCGGCCGGCCACGAGCTTGATGCGGATCTTCTCGCCGGTGACAGCCTTTCCCGTCCAGCTGGCCCCGACCCCGCCCGTCGGAACAGCCGTGCAGTAGGTGAACGGGACCGCGCGGGGCTTCTTCTGCTTGAGGCACACCTTGTCCCCCTTCAGCGCCCAGGTTCCGCTGGACGGCGTACGGCGCCGCCCCATGGCGTCATAGGTGCCATCAGGCTTGAGCCACAACAGGGCTGTTCGCCCGTCGGGATAGGTCGAAACCACTGTGTTGCCGAAGGCGGCGTCGAGGCCGGTCGCGCCAGCCGCCGCAGCGTCGGCGGTCATCACACTCACTACGGCTGCGGCGGCCGCCAGATTGAGCAGGTGCGAACGGAACATTGGTCTTATCCCTTGCGGCCAATTGTGCGGGACTAAACGCCCGAGGGGACGCTTCGTGCCGACTCATGGAATCCTTTCCCGGCGGGACGCGTTTTGTTTTGACCCGCCAGAGGATCCCATGCGCCAGTCGCCGCTTCACAAGATTGACCCCGCCGCCGCAATCGCCCCTTCCGAGCCGACGGGCCTCAAGCCCGTCGCCCTTTCCCGCCCCGGCCGCCGGTTTTCGGTTCACGCCGCCAGTGAGCCGCGCGCAGCCGGACACTCGGTCGAAGCGCTCAGCTTCGAGGAGGCCGCCCTGGAGTTCCTCGACGCCTGGAGCCCGCAAGGCGATTCCAACGGCGAAGTGACGCTCGTCGTCACGGACTGCGAAACCGGGACCGAGCATTGCCTGCGCGTTGACGTGGACTCCGGCGAAACCGCGAATTGCGATCAGGTCCGGGGATGAAGCTCGCCACCATCGGGTATGAAACGGCCACCCAGCCCCTAGTGATCCAGCGCCTGAAGGATGCCGGCGTGGAGGTGGTGATCGACGTCCGGGCGGTGGCCGCCTCGCGCAAGGCCGGGTTCTCCAAGACGCTCCTGGCCAACAGCCTGAAGGCTGCGGGCATCGACTATGTGCACCTTCAGAAGCTGGGCACGCCCAAACCCGGCCGTGACGCCGCCCGCAACGGTGACATCCAGCGGATGCACGACATCTTCAATGCCCACATGAGCGACCCGGAGCCCCAGATGCAGTTGGCGGAAGCGCTGGAGCTCGCACGCCGGCGCAAGGCAGCCCTGCTTTGCTACGAAGACGACCACCTTGGCTGTCACCGCTCCATCTTGGCTGACGAACTGCACGAACGCGCCGGATTCGAGATCGAAAACCTCTAGGGCCGGCGTTCCGCGCGCGAAAAAGCCGCCGCAGATCGCTCCGCGGCGGCTTGGTTTCGTCGTGTAGGTCAGAGCTAGTTGGCGGGTGTCGGCGTCACGGCGTCACGGAAGACCAGCCCGGCGATCTTGCCTTCCGGCGTCAGGGCGATGAACCATACCGTCGATCCCCGTTCGGACTGGGCGACGAACTTCAGGGCGCCCTGTTGCGAACCCGCGAAGGTCAGGGTCTTCAGGCGTCCGCCCTGGTTCAGCTTCTCCGCGATCGGGTCGAGATTGGCGCGCACGATGTCGGCGAGTTGGGGGACCATGGAATCGTAGTCAGGCGTCTTGGCCATCAGGTCGGCAATGACCTTGCGCAGAATTCGTTCATGGGCGGCGATCGCCGCCGGGTCCGGACCCGCCGGTTGCTCCGTGGGCAGTGTGGACGCGTCAGGAGCAGTCTGCGCCGCCGCGGGAGACGACAGCGCCACCAGGGCGGCGGAGACGGCCAGGGCCGCCATCAGCAGGTCGGAGATGAACTTCATGGGGACGGGGCTCCAGGGTCACGTGCGGCACAGATGGACCTGCGCCGTCGGGTTCGCCAGTTAAGTCGCCGTAATGCGCCATTCCTGTGACGCGGACGGTTGCGGTTCTGAAAAGCAGGCGTAGCTTTGCGGCCGATTTCAGCTGGAGCTTCGCCATGCGTTCTTCATCCGCCCTCGTTGTCGTCCTCGCCGTGACCTCCCTGCTGGCGGCTTGCGGAAAGTCCGAAACGCCCGCGCCGTCCGCCGACGGAGCCCCGACCACGGCCAGCGACGACGCCGCGCCGGCTGATACGGGAGCGGCCGCGGACGCGGCGGCGCAAGCGACGCTCGCCTCTTTGCCCGCGCCCTACAACGCCGCCGACTGGGCCAACGGAAAGAAGCAGTTCGCGCGGTGCCGCTCCTGTCACACGTTGGGAGAAGGACAGGCTGACATGACCGGCCCCAACCTCCACGGGTTCCTGAACCGGCCGATGGCGTCCAAGCCCGGCTACAACTATTCGGACGCGCTGAAGGAAGGCGAGCATCATCCCTGGGACGCGACCCATCTCGACGCATGGATCGAGAACCCCAGGGCGGCGCACCCCGGCACCAAGATGGCGTTCGCCGGCCTGAAGGACGCCGAGGACCGCCGGGACCTGATCGCCTACCTGATGACCGAGACGGGCTACAAGCCGGGATAGACCCTATTCCGCCGCGCGGGGCAGGGAGTCGTTGGCGACCTGCTCGTCTTCCTCGAACTGCTTGATCATCCGCGCGGTCCACTGCGGCGAGCGCGTGAACCGGCCGAGGAGGTTGTAGAACACCGGCACGATGAAGAGCGTCAGCAGCGTGGCGAACATCGCACCGGCGAAGATCACCACGCCGATGGTCTTGCGACTCCCCGCCCCCGCTCCGGCCCATAGGACGAGGGGCAGCGCGCCGAAGGCTGTGGCGATCGAGGTCATGATGATCGGGCGCAGGCGCAGGGACGCTGCCTCGATCACGGCGTCACGGATCGAGCGGCCTTCGTCCCGCAGCTGGTTGGCGAATTCGACGATCAGGATGCCGTTCTTCGCCGCGACGCCGATCAGGATGATCAGGCCGATCTGGCTGTAGATGTTCAGAGTCGAGCTGGCCATGAACAGACCGAACAGGCCGCCAGCCGCGGCCAGCGGGACGGTCAGCATTATCACCGCCGGGGATATCCAGCTCTCGAACTGGGCGGCCAGGACAAGGAACACCAGCAGCAGGGCCAGTCCGAAGGCCACGCCGACCGCGCCGGAAGACTCCAGCAGATCCCGCGCCTGTCCGCCCCACTGGATTACAGGACCGCTGGGCTGCTTTGCGGCTTCGGCCCTGAACCACTCAATGGCGTCCTTCACAGTATAGCCGGGTGTGAGTTGCGTGGTGAGGGTGATGGCCCGTTGCCTGTTCAGACGGCGACGATCGGGCGTGTCGCCTTGCACATGGGTCTCGACCACCGCCGACAATGGCACGAGGGCGCCGGACCCGGACCGGACATAGAGGGTTTCGAGGTCCGACTGGTTTCGGCGACGTGCGATGTCCGTCTGCAGCACCACGTCGTACTCCTGACCGCCGCGAATGTAGGTCGTGGCCCGACGCGATCCGAACATGGTCTCGAGCGCGGCGCCCACGTCCGTGGCGCTGACGCCGAGCGCGGCCGCCTTCTCCCGGTCGACGTCCACCACCATTCGAGGCGAAGTGGGCTCGTAGTCGAGTCGAGGGCGTTCGAAGCCTGGGTTCGCACGGGCCGCGGTGAGGACCGGGGCCATCCAGGCGGCCAGGTCGGCGTACTCCGGCCCGGTGACGATGAAATCGACATTGGACCCGCCGGCGCCGCCGCCGCCGCCCCGCTGGAACGGTCCCCGCACCGAGGCGGTGACCCGGGCGCCAGTGATAAACCCCAGCTGTTTGTTCAAGGCGGAGGCGATGTCATCGGCCGACCGGGTGCGGTCTCCCCACGGACTCAGGATGAGAACGCCCGAGGCAGAGTTGAACTGGCCGCCGCCGAAGGAAGGCGCCAGCACGAGGTAGCGTTCCACTTCCCCGGCGTCCCGCAGCCTCTGGAAGACAGGCTCCAGCTTGAGCGCCTGCGCAGCGGTGTAGTCGAAGCCGGCGCCTACCGGGCCCTGCACCGACACGTCCACTCGCCCGCGGTCTTCGTTGGGCACGAGTTCCTGCGGCAGTTTCAGGAACAGCAACCCGGCCGCGAGACCGATCACCAGCACCACGCTTCCGGCGGTGACGGCGGCGACCCGAGTGCCCAGCAGGGCGTCGAGCGACGCCCGGTAGGACTCCCGCAAGCCGTCCATAGCCGCGTCGACCCGACGGGCCAGCCACCCCTCGGTCTTGGCCGGCCGGAGAATCTTCGACGCCAGCATCGGGGAAAGGGTGAAGGCCAGGAAAGCGGAGAACGCCACTGCTGAAGCGATCGCCGCCGCCAGTTCGACGAACAACCGGCCAATCTGGCCGGGCAGGAACAGCAACGGCGCAAACACCGAGAGAAGGACGATGGTGGTGGCGACGACGGCGAAGAAGACCTGCCGCGTCCCGCGTTCGGCAGCCACCACCGGCGGCTCCCCCTTGTCGATGCGACGCTGGATGTTCTCGGTCACCACGATGGCGTCGTCGACGACCAGACCGATGGCCAGCACGAGACCCAGCAGGGTCAAAAGATTGATGGAAAAACCAAGCGGGGCCAGCACGATGAAGGTCGACAGCAGGCAGATCGGAGCCACGATTGAGGGTATGAACGCCGCCCGCATCGTCCCGAGGAATATGAAGTTCACCAGCGACACCAAGGCGATGGCGATGCCGATGGTGATCCACACTTCCCGAATGGCTTCCGAGGTGAACTCTGAATTGTCGACGGCGACGACCAGCTGGGTCCCCTCGGGCAGGTTGGAGCGCATCTCGTCCACCACCGCCCGCACGCCCTTGGAAATCTGAAGGTCATTGGCCTGCGACTGACGCGTTATGCCGATCGCGACCTGGTCGTGACCGTTCCCTCGAAATAGACGCCGTCGCTCTTCCGCGCCCTCCTCGATGCGGGCTACATCGCCGAGGCGGGTGACGTAGGTCGAGCGCAGGGGAGAGGCCGTGCTCGCCGTTGTCGTGGCCGTGGAAGGCGAAACGGTCGAGCCCGCCGCGCCCGTGGCCGTGATCGGGAGGTTGGCGAAATCCTCGGGTGTCGCGTAGCCGCGCTCAACACGAATGGTGAAGTCCTTGTCCTTGGACTCCAGGAAGCCGGCCGGCAGTTCGGCATTCTGGCGTTGCAGCGCGCTCTGGACGTCGGACACCGTCAGTCCGCGCGCAGCGAGGGCGTCGGCGTCCAGCCATATGCGCATGGCGTAGGTCGCTTCGCCGAAGATGTTGGCCTGCGCCACACCCGGAACCGTTGAAAACCGTTCCACGAGGTAACGGTCCGCATAGTCGGTGAGCTGAAGACGGTTCAGCGTGGTCGACGACAAGTTCAGGATGATCACCGGCGAGGAGTCCGCATCCGCCTTGGCCACCTGCGGCGCTTCAGCCTCATCCGGCAGATTGTTGGAGACCCGGCTGACTGCGTCGCGGACATCGTTGGCTGCGTCGTCGATGTTCCGATCCAGGCTGAACTCGATCGAGATCCGCGACTGGCCGTCGCGACTGGTCGAGGTGATCCGGTCCACGCCCTGAATACCGGCGATCTGGCGTTCAATGACCTCTGTGACGCGGCTCTCGATCACCTCTGCGGACGCACCGGTGTAGGTCGTGGAAACAGACACCACCGGCGGATCGACATTGGGCAACTCGCGGATCGGCAGCAGGAAAAAGGCCGCGATGCCGATCACGCATAGCAGAATGGCCGACACCGCCGCGAAGACCGGCCGCCGGACCGCGAGGTCGGAAATCATCATCGGGGGGCGGACCCTGTCTGGGCGCCGGGCCGGCCTCCGCGCCCGCCCTTGCCCCCGCCCAATTTCACGGGGGCGTTGGGCTGGATGCGATTGAGGCCCGACGCGACGATGCGATCGCCGGGCCGGAGGCCCTCGAGGATTTCGACGAACCCGTCCTGATTGGCTCCGCGACGCACTGTGGTCCGCTGCGCCACCAGCCCCTTGCCGGGCTGGTTGACGATCTTGAAGGCGTAGGCGGTGTCACCCTCGAACTGCACGGCGGCCTCTGGCGCCGCGGCCGCCGTGCGCAGGCCACGCTGGATGACGACGCGCATCATCATGCCTGGCTTGATGACACTGGAGCCGTTGGGAATTTCCGCACGGACCGTGATCGCGCGCGTCCGTTCGTCGATGCGGCTGTCGAGCAGCACGATCCGCCCGGCGAAGGTCTGGCCGGGGAAGGCGTCTGATGTCGCCTCGATCGTCATGCCTGGGCGAAGCGTCGCCAGGTAACGCTCGGGCACCGGAAAATCGACCCGCATGACGCTCACATCGTCCAGGGTCGCGATGGCTGCTCCGGGGTTTATCAAGGTTCCCGGAGTCACGTCGGACAGCCCGACCACACCCGAAAACGGCGCCCGGATGACCCGGTCCCCGCGGCGGGCCTCGGCGGCGCGCAACTCGGCCTGTGCAGTCTCAAGTGCGGTCTGGGCTTGTTCGTACTTCACACGCGGCGCGATGCCTTTGTCGGACAGGGTCTTCCAGCGGTCCCTGTCCTTGCGCGCCTGGGTTACCGTGGCGCGGGCGGCGATGATGCCGGCGTCCTCTTCCCGGGCCTGCAGTTCCACCAGCGGCTGGCCCTGGCGGACATACTGGCCGTCCTGGAACAACACGCGAGTGATCAACTCCGTCGTTGACGAGGTGACGACGAGGGACTCCCGCCCCTTGGCGACGCCAAGGACCTCGATGCTGTCGGTGAAGGGACGGACCGCCACGACTATCTCGGAGACCTGCTGGGCGCGGCCGCCGCCAGGGCCCCCTCGACCTCCCGGCCCGGCGTCGCCCTTCTCGTCTTTCCCGAACGCCAGCTTCAGCCCAGCGGCAAGCGCCATGAGCATGACGACGGCGATAGCCGCAACCAGGAAAAAGTGTCGCTTGGCGGTCGTCCGTTCAGTCACGCGAAAATTTCCCACAGCCGCCTACCCATTCGGCGCGCCGTCCAACCACAGATAGTTCACATTGAACAGGCAATTGAACGGACGGAGCCCGAACATCCGTCGCAGACTCCGCGCCCGAATGCCCCCCTGAGCGGCCCATCGTCCAGTACTTGTCTGCCGTCCCCCTTACCCTACTCGGATCGTCAGGCGTCGTAGCCAGGAAGCCGCCGGTCGAGGCGACGCAGCACCCCCGGCCAGGCCAGTTGGGCGGCAAAGGACAGCCCGCCCGTCGCCACGGCCTTGACCTCTTCCTGGGCCGCCTCTGGAGCGATGAGGACGTTGCCCCGCCCACAACCGAGAGCCATCGTCTGCTGCTGGCAGGCGCGTTCCAGGAAAAACATCCCAAGCCAGGCCTCGGCAGCCGTCGATCCGACCGCTAGCGTTCCATGATTGCGCAACAGCATCAGACGCTTATCACCCATATCAGCCACGATCCGGGCTCGCTCGTCGAGGTTCAGGGCAATCCCCTCGTAGTCATGGTAGGCGAGCATCGGCAGGGCCAGGAGCGCGTGCTGGGTCAACGGCAGCAAGCCCTCCTTCTGCGCCGAGACGGCCACCCCCTGATCCGTATGCAGGTGGATGACATAGTGAGCGTCTTCCCGCGCCGCGTGGATTGCAGAGTGGATCGTGAAGCCCGCCGGATTGATGAAATTCGTGGTCTCCTGGACGATCTTGCCATCCAGATCGACCTTCACCAGGGACGAAGCCGTGATTTCCTCGAAAAACCAGCCATATGGATTGATCAGGAAGTGATGCTCCGGACCGGGGACCCGGGCCGAGATATGCGTGAAGATCATGTCGTCCCAGCCGTTCAGGGCGACCGCGCGATACAGGGCCGCGAGATCCACCCGCGCCTTCCATTCGCCCTCGCTGACCTTATCCTTCAGCGAAATCAGACTTCCATCGGCCATCACAGCCTCCCGTCGAAGAGGCCGAACCGTCGCGCCGCTGGTGAACGGCGTCAAGTTTCACACCTCGTTAAGCTTGTTTTCATCGACGCGGGAGAGGTTGGAGCCAGGCTTTCCAGTCGGGAGGGGGCTCCCCTTGTCCACCGCAGTCGCGGCGCACGATCTGATCAACTTGGCGCGCAGCCGTGACACGGGTGACCGCGAGCGCCTGCTGTTGGCGGTCGCCGACCTTTGCGACGGCTCCCCTGACAGCCGCCGGCCCGAGATTCAGTCCCTTCTGGACAACGTCTTCATGGCCTTGGTGGTCGAGGCCGAGCGCGATATCCGCCGCGCTTTGGCGGAGCGCCTCGCGTCCGCGGACTGGGCGCCCAAGGCCTTGGTCAACGTCTTGGCGCTGGACGAGATCGATATCGCGCGGCCGATTATCGCCCGCAGCCCGCTGCTGCAGGATCAGGACCTTATCCGTCTGCTCATCGAGAGCACCATCGAACATCAGATAGAGGTCGCTCGCCGTCCCGAACTGAGCGCGCGGGTCGTCGATGCAGTGATCGACCGGGGCGAACCGGCCGTGCTTACGGCGCTGGTCGGCAACTCCACGGCCGCGATCACCGAGACGAGCATGCAGCGCCTGGTAGAATCGTCCCGCCGGATCGCAGCCCTTCGATCACCCCTCGCTCGCCATCCCAAGCTTACCAAGATGCTGGCCGAACAACTTTACGGCTGGGTGGGGCAGGCGCTCCGGGTCGCCATCGCGGATCGCTTCCGCATCGATTCCGAGGCTCTCGATCAGGCGATCGCGGATGCGGTCAAGGCCGCCCAGCGGGGCAAGCCCGCAGAGGAGCGCCAGGTCTTGCTCAGCCGCGATGGCGAACGGGAGGAAATGGAGCGACGCCTGATTGCCAAGCTCGAGGCCGCGGGGCAGCTGCGACCGGGCTACCTCATCCGCGCCCTCAAGGAGCGCAAGCTCACTCTGTTCGAGAACGCGCTAGCGGCCCTGGGCGGCTTTTCGGTAGCCGACGTGCGGGCCGCGATCGATGCGCCCTCCCCTGAGCCCCTTGCCTTGGCCTGCGCCGCCGTGGGCATCGACAGGATCGTGTTCCCGACGCTCCTCGGGCTGGTTCGCGAACTGAACGGCGGGAGGCCGTACGGCAGCGAGGCGGGGCGTTCGATAGCGAGCGCATTCAATGCGCCGGGCGTAATCGCCGCGTCGCACTTCCGCGAGACAATCAGCCAGCGCGCCCCTGTGCGCGCCGGGCATAACGCCGGATAACGGGGTTTGACTTTCCGTCCGGTTCGACGTTGGAACCAGACGCCATGACCCGCCAACCCCTTCGCCTCTGCTTCACCTCCAGCGACAGGCCGCAGGCACTGCAGGCGCGCGAGACTCTCGCCCGACGCTACGGCGATCATTCCGCGGCGGACTGCGATGTCGTGGTCGCTCTGGGTGGGGACGGGCTGATGCTGGAAACCCTGCACCTCCACCTGGACAGGGACAAGCCGATATACGGCATGAACCGCGGCTCGGTCGGCTTCCTCATGAATGACTATATCGAGGACGACCTCCTCGAGCGGATCGCCGGGGCCCAGAAGGCCGTGATTCACCCCCTGCGCATGACAGCGCGGACCGTGAACGGCGAAATCACCGAGGCGTTGGCCATCAATGAAGTCTCACTGCTGCGGCAGACCCGTCAGACTGCAAAGCTGAGGATCTCGGTGGACGGCAAGGTCCGACTGCCCGAACTCTTCTGCGACGGTGTCCTGGTGGCGACCCCCGCGGGATCCACAGCCTACAACCTTTCGGCGCATGGACCGATCATCCCCTTCGGCGCCCAGGTGCTTGCCCTCACACCGATCAGCGCATTTCGTCCGAGGCGGTGGCGCGGTGCGCTCCTGCCCCACACGGCGGAGGTCGCAATGGAAATCCTCGAGGCGGACAAGCGGCCTGTCAGCGCGACCGCCGACAACCAGGAGGTTCGAGACGTGACTCACGTCTCCGTGGTCGAGGACCGGGAGAGGTCCCTCACCATGCTGTTCGATGCCGACCACAGCTTCGAAGAACGGGTCCTCGTCGAGCAATTTTCCGTCTGACCGTTAGGACTTCATAAGCGGCTTGTGGAGCAGACTTTCCTTCTGCGCGAGCTCTGCCGGGCCGCGCCGGAGGAGAAGGTCGTGAGCAAGCCGTCGGGCGCCCAATTCATTCAGCCGCCGAACACCCTGCGCCTCAAGGTTGGAGGCAGCCGTTTCGGCGGCATCGACCCGGCCGCGCTCGCCAAGGCCGAGGCTGCTCTCGCCAATCTGTCGTCGCAGTTCGAGGAATGGCTCGCGGACGAGATGCGCAAGCTGGACGGCGCGCGCGCTGAAATCCAGGCCCACGGCTACACTGTTGCGACGGCGGAGACCCTCTACCTGCGCGCGCACGACATGAAGGGGTTGGGCGGGACCTACGGCTACCCCCTCATTACCCGCGTGGCGGCTTCACTGTGCAAGCTGACCGACGAGGAAGCTGTGCGCATGAAGGCCCCGCTGTTCCTGATCGACGCCCATATCGATGCGATCAAGGCGATCATCCGCGATCAGATCAAGGATGAGGCCCACCCTGTGGGAACCGCCTTGGCTGGCGAACTGGAGCGCAAGGTCGCCGCCCACCTCGCCAGCCTCTAGGTCCCAGAAGCAGAAATGCAGAGGAGCCGGCGGCCCAAGGCTGCCGGCTCTAGTTTTGTGTTCGACGTCCGTCAGGCCGCATTTGCCTGGGCCGCAACATCGGGCGCCCGGTCCAGTCGCTCCAGGAGGTAGTTGATGTCATCCTTGGCGGCGTAAGGCTGGGCAGTCAGGAAGCGCTGGATCATGCGCTCCTGGAAGCGCTCGCGGTCGCGATGGCCGCCATCGAACTGCAGCGACCTGTAGGCGTCGACCCCCGCTCGGAACGCGGCAAACAACCGCGAAGGCAGGCCGGCGCGGTCGTAGATGGCCCGCAGGCCGAGCGGGCCGGCGTCATGGATCATCAGCCAGGTCCGCTGGTGTGCGACCCCGGCCAGTTCCGCGACGGCATGTTCGAAGAACGGCATCTGCCCGCGCCCCAACGCCCTCAGCAGCAGGGATGGCGTCAGTCGCCGATTGCGCGCGAGGTGGCGGACAAATTCGGCGATGTCAGTGCTGACTGCGGCTTGTTCAACCAGATCGACAGTGGCGCGCTCCCGCGCAGCCGCCGCCAGCTCCATAGCCGTCTCGGGCCGAAGTGAATGGCGCGCGACGAGATGTTCACGAACCGTGTCGCTGACCAGCTTGACCAGGCGTTCCGAAATGGAGACCGGAAGGACGGCGCGATAGGCCAGCGCTTTCGTTATGTCTTCAGAGTCCGCGAAACGGTCGACCACCAGGTCAAGCGCCCGCTCGCTGAAGAGTGCATTGTCGTTGGCGCAGGCGATCTCGACCGCAGGCTTGGCTCCGACCTCGGCGATCACGGAGGTAACGGCCGGGGACAGGATATCGCGGCTCGCCACGGCGATCTGCTTGGCTACCGATCCGGCCCGCACGATCTCCGCGAGATCATCGTCAGTGAAGGCCGGGGAGAAATTGACGATCGGTAGGGCCACGGCCTCGACGTCGCGGGCCAGCTTCAGGGCAGTATCACGCGGAAGAAGGGGTGAGGCCTTGAGCGTCACCGCGAGGGCGCGGCGCACCAGTTCGGTGGCGTCAGCAGCCAGCACGCGAATGATGTCCTGAGCAGCTTCACGTTCTTCGGCCGTAAGCGCCACCTTCTCGATCGAGCGGCAGAGCTTGTGGGCCGCTGCAGCACGGTCGTCCGCGCTATCGCCCTTCACAAGGCGGCGGATGTCGGCTTCGGTCAGCCGGGCGCGCGTCACGCTCATTCCAAGGATCTCGCAGGGCTGGGTACTGAACCGCAAACATCCTTCATCAACCCTAATGAAGCTTTACCTTCCGGGGTCGGAAAAAGGCTTACGGGGCGTAACCCTGCGGCAACCCTGCGCGACGTAGACTGCCGCCATGTCAGATTCCAGCGCCTCGCCGTCAAAGCTACGCACTCTGGCCGAGATTGAGCGGGCGGTGTCGCGTCAGGCGCTGGACGCCCAGGTCCGGATGCTGCCGTACGCGCTGGCCTTCTTCGGCCTTTGCCTGCCCATCTTCGCGGCCACAGCTGCCTATGCGCCCAACGCCGTCCAGCTGCTCATTTCGCTCGGCGTGTACGGCTTCAATTGGGCGGTCTTCTACGGCATCGTCGACTGGCTCAAGCGCGATCCCGAAGCGGCCGGCGAGCTCAAGCGCCGGACGGCGATGCAGATCGGAGGTGGACTGCTCTGGGCGATCGCTGTCCTGGAAACGTCCTACTTCGCCCTCGCGGCAGGGCCCCTTGCCGAGACGCTGCTTGTGCTATGCGCTGGCGCCGCCGCTGGCGTGATCTTCTTTTCGTCCCCTTCCCTGCCGAGCCTGTTGCTGGTCGGGCCTATTGCGGCGGCCGGGCCCATCATTGGCTTGCGCAGCAATCCCGAGACCGCCTGGACGGGTCTGCTGGTCCTTTGCGGATCCGCTCTGGCCCTGGCGCTGGCCTTGATCCTGAACCGACATCTGCGCGAGCACTTCATGCTCAACCTCGAACGGGACGGGCTGATCGAGGACCGCGAACGGGCTCTCAAGGAAGCCCACCGCCTGGCCAAGTCGAAGTCGGACATCGTGGCCACCCTGTCGCACGAGATCCGCAACGGGCTTTCGGGCGTGGCTCACGTCCTGGCAGGCGCGCTCGGCGCAGGATCCAGAGGCGCGCCGTCCCGCGAACAGCTGAAGGCCGCCCTGCACGCGGCCCGGGACCTCGTCGACGTGCTGGACGCTACCCTCGACTCCGAAACGGCTGACACCGGTCGCCTGGTGGTCACCGCCCGACCGGTGGACGCGGACCGGCTGGTCCAGGACATGGTCCTCCTGCATCGCCAGACAGCGTCGGCAAGGGGGCTCGAGCTGGTCGCCCAGGTCGAGCCAGCCGCCATGCAGGGTGCAGTGATGGCTGATAGCGCCCGACTACGTCAGATCCTCAACAATCTTGTGGGGAACGCCGTCAAGTATACCCTTCGTGGTCGGATCGAGGTGCGCGCGCTCCTGGCCGCGCCGGATCGGATCCGTTTCGAGGTTGCTGACACGGGCCCCGGCCTGTCCGCCGACGAATTGGCCCTTGCCTTCGAGCCGTTCACGAGGGTCTCGCGCACGGGAGCCGGCACGCCGGGCGCCGGTCTCGGCCTCTCGCTGTCCAGGAGTCTCGCCAGTCTGATGGGGGGCGTCCTGAGCGCGGAGAGCGCGCCGGGCGTGGGAAGCCGGTTCCAGGTCGAGTTGCCGTTCGACTCCAATGCTTCCGCACCGGCCGAGCCCGCCACTGAAGCACCGATGGAGACCTCGGCGCCCGCGTTGCGTGTGTTGGTCGCCGAAGACGACACCCTCAATGCCGCCATGCTTCGCGCCGTGCTTGAGCAGCTCGGCCACCGCGTACTTCTCGCTCAGGATGGGCGGCGCGCGCTTGAACTCCTCAAGGTCACTGAGGTGGATCTCGTCATGCTCGACGGCCGTATGCCGGTTATGGACGGCGTCGCCTGCGCCCGGGCTATTCGGGCCCTCGATGGCGAGCGAGGCCGTCTCCCGGTCGTCGCCGTGATTGGCGGAGACCTTGAGGAAGCCCAAGATATGACCAATGCGGGATGCGACGCCGTCTTGCGCAAACCCGTCACTGTCTCGGCCGTAGCGCGTGCAGTGGCGGACGCCGCTTCCGCCGATCGGCGTCGCGACGACGCTCATAGGGCGGTCGCCTGAGCTAGGGCTCGTCGCCGTCCGGTGCGAAGGCGCCCATCAATTGCGCCTCGAACAAGGACTGGCCGAAACCGGCCCCGCCATTCATCTGATTGAGCAGGTTGCGGTCCGACCGCAAACGGTCCAGGCGGCGCGCCAGCGCCAAGTCTCTGGCGCTGGCTTCGTCTATCGGAGCGGCCGCATCGCCCCCGGCTTCCACGGCGGGATCGCCGCCGGCGGTTCGCAGGAGGTTGGCATACACCTGCGCCACCGACGCAGGCTGGCCGTTTCGATAAAAGATCGATCGATTGGCGCTCGCCGCGTCGGGAAACAGCCTTGCGGCCGACGCATCGGGGTTTGATCGCACCGCTTCGATGAGCCGGGCGGAACCTGCGGGGCCGAGGAAATGCGCCGCGTAAAGATCGCCGGCCGAAGGTTCGCGCCCGGTCCGCCCTCGCAGATAGGCGGCGTTATCGGCGGCCATCTCACCGGCCATCAGGGAAGACGCCTGGGCGTCATACCGAAGGTTCAGGACCGCGCGGCGGGTGTCAGCGTCGCCCGCGACCCTGTAGCGGCCATCCGGTCCCCGACTGATCAACTCAGCGTACCGGCCAAGCCCATGCTTGGCGCCGTGTTGCTTGACGGTGGCCAGCCAGCTCTGCTCGACAAACTGGAACAGGCCGGCGGCCGAACTCGTCGGGGCCCTGGCGGACGGATTGAAGCTGCTTTCCCGTCGGGCGGTTCGAACCAGGAAGTCGAAATCAACGCCGGTGGCGCGGGCGGCGTTGCGCAACGCCCCTTCGACCGCCCCGAATCCACGCACTGCGCCCACGTTCATGACCACGACGGTGGGCAAACATGGTTAACGGGGGGCTAAGCAGCTCGCCGCAAAGCTGCCGCAACGTCAACTAACCGTCGCCGTACGATGAACCCACCGTCGCCGTAAGCGGAGCGGACGCTTCCTTCCAGAGCAGGGCGATCAAGCTCCGCCAAAGAGAGGGAGATGACGGCCATGATCTTGAAAGCTGCAGGCCACGGCGACGTGGTCAATCCACTGGACTACGGCGGCGGACGCCGCCCCATCCCGAACTGGATGTGGGGCGCCATCGGCGTCTCGGTCGCCCTCCATATCGGGGGAGCGATTTTCCTCTACAGCCAGCAGTTCGTGACGATCGCGCCGTCCCCGGAGGACGACCGCACCATTGAGCTGATCCCCTACGTGAAACCGGTCCCGCCGCCGGTCAGGCCGGCCGAGACGCCCAGAACAGCGCACCAGAACCCGCCCATCCACACCCCCGAGGCAGCTCCGCCCGACGGCGTGGAACATGCGCCCTTCGCGCCGAACCCGGACGGCCAGACTGGCGAAGGTCCCATCACCAACATCCAGGCGGGACCCCCTGAGACCGGACCGGCCGTATCCACGACGTCCGCGCCCCCAGGGGTCATCCGCAGCCCCAACTGGGTCTCAAGACCCAGCGCCGCGCAGATGGAGCGAGCCTACCCCGTCCGGGCCCTCGAGGAGGGCCTGGGTGGCCGGGTCACGATTCAGTGCGCCGTTACCGTCAGCGGCGCCCTGACCGGCTGTTCGGTGGTCTCGGAGACTCCGCTTGGCAAAGGCTTCGGCCAGGCGGCGCTGCGCTTGTCGAAATACTTCCGCATGAGCCCCAAGACCGTTGACGGAGCGCCCGTCGAAGGAGCCTTGGTCACGGTTCCCATCGGTTTCAGCGCGCAGTAGGCGGGGTGTTCAGGCCGGGTCGAAGCGGTCCGGCCTGAACGCGTCTGCGGCAGCGTTTGGCAGTTCCCCGGCCAGGCTCGCCGCTAGAACCTCCCCCGCAAGAGGGCCCAGCAACCAGCCGTTCCGTCGGGGAGCCAAGGCCGCGAAGATTCCGCTCGCAGTTGTGGCGCCGACCAGCGGGAGCCCGTCGGGCGACGCGCCCCTCACCCCGCACCATGCACGCACGAGTCGGGCGGACTCCAGTCCCTCGAACAATCGAGACGCCTCGGATCTGAGGTTCGCCACCACGACATCGTCGACGTCGGTGTCCGAGCGGCCCGGTTCCATGGTGGCGCCGACGATGAGCCCCGCATGGGACGGTGTGAGGTAGCAACCCGGGCCGCGCGTCGTCCGCTCGACGGCCCGCGCCACCGCACCGTCGAGTAACAGGATTTGTCCTTTCACGGGCGAGACGAGACCATCGACCCGGGCGCTTCCGCCCAGATCGATGCTGCCTGCCGACCAACCCGCGGCCAGGACGGCTGCGTCTGCATCAAAGGTCTGGCCGCCTGCCGTCACCCGCACGCCTTCCGGGCGCATTTCGATCGACTGGGCGGCGCTCTGCTTGACCGGTCCCGTCAGCGCCGACCGCATCCGCTCCAGCGCCTGACCCACATCGACCCGCGCCTCGCCGGGGAGGTGCGCACCCCCGCGTAAGGGCCGCCACGGAACGCCGATCGCATCCAGCCGCTCGGCGAGCGGGTCCACCGGCCCGATCCAGTCGGTTCCGTCTCGCACGAAACTCAAGCCGTATCGCTCCGCGTGAGCTGGCCACCGGGCCGCCGCTTCCAGGTAAAGGGCGGCGGTTTCCGCCGAGACCGACTCCAGGCCGGCTTCGAGACCGGGGGCGATCATTCCCGCCGCCGCCGCCGATGCGCTGGTCCGACCGAGGTATGGATCGAATACCTGCGTTTTCGCGCCCCGTCGCTCCAACGCCAGGGCGGAAGACAGGCCCAGGACGCCGGCCCCAATGACGATGATGCGAGCGTTGGAGAGCGTCTTCATAGGCTTCGAATAGGCCTGCGGCCCCACGGCCATCAAGCGCCCGAGCGTACCGCGGCGTCGCTCACATTCCAGTCAATATGGACTACGGCCTCGCGCGGCCCCTGAAGCTGCGGTAATGTCGAATGGTCCGCGACCCGCGGACGCAATCGGCAGGCCCGGCCTTCACTGGACCGCGAACTCCCGGCGACAAAGGGGAATTCCATGGCCTATCTCTGTTACCTGCAGGCTGCCGACGGTTCCTCCACTCACTTCGAGGCGCTGGGCGCCGTCAGCGCCGACGAAGCCCGCATTCTCGCGTGCAACATCCTCAATAGCCATGACAGCGCCGTGCGCGCCGAGGTTCGCTCGGAGGATGACGACCTGGTGTGGGAACTGAACCGCGAGCCGGCCTGATCCAGGCGGGACAGGCCGCGCCCCGCGGCGGCCTATCGAATGGGATTGGCTTCGAAAGTCGTGGTCTGCGGTGTTTCCAGACCGTTTCGCTTATATGCGGCGACGAGTTCCTGCTTCCGCGCGGCCATGTCCTTCCCCAGCTGCTCAACATCGACCCCCGAATTGCGCGCCTGGGAGAATAGTCCCTCGACGCGCTTCTCCTCTTCCTCGACGTGATGCTCGATTAGCTCCGACAGGACCTTGACCTTCGAGTCGTAGAATTCGTCTCCTGGGGATCCCGCCTCGATCTCGGCAATCAGCACCTTGGCGCTGTCGTGTTCGACATAAGCTTCCTTGAGCAGGTCTTCCTCCACCGCGCCTTCGCAGGCCGGATAGAAGATTTCCTCCTCGATCTGTGCGTGGACGGTCAGCTCGAGGCAGATCTGCAGCGCCAGCTCCTCCTTTCGCTTCGAGGCGGACGCCTTTTCGAAGTCCTCGAACAGGGACTCGACCTTCCGGTGGTCCGCCTTGAGCAGGGCAATGGCGTCGGGCGCGGCGTCCTGGGGCATGGCAACGTCTCCTCAAAGCGGGCCGGCGCGGCCCGAACCTCCACACAATGGCCCGCCCGCTCGGCGGTTCCCGCTCGAGACGAGGCCAACGAGCCCATGAGGGTGGTTAAGGCGGGAACGCTTCAGCACTGCGCCCGTTTGGCCGTCGCAACCCTGCGGAGGCAAAGCCATGTCAGACGAGAACGTGACCGTGACCGAAAACACCGCGGTCGTCCGCGATCCCGTGACCGGCGAGGCGCGTCGCGTCGTCGAGCGAACTGTGACCCGCACCGACAACAGCAACTGGGGCCTTTGGGTGGCCGGTATTGCGGTATTCGGAGCCGTGCTGGTGATCGCCTTGTTCCTGATCGGTCGCGGGCGCGACACGACCGCTGCTGACGACGCGGTGCTGGCCGCCCAGGCCCAGGCGGAAGCGTCCCGTATCCAGGCGGAGCAGGCTATCCAGGACGCCAACAGCGCCCGGATCGCAGCCGCCGCCAGCGCTTACAACACCGGCAGCGCCGCGGCGAACAACGCCGCCGCCGCCAGCGCCGCCGCCGCTGAGGCCGCAGCAGCGCGCGCCGACGCAGCCGCCCGAGCCGCCAGCGCTCCTGCGCCGGCTCCGACCGACGACGACGCCATCACGGTCGAGAAGGCTCCAGGGGAGTAGGCCGCGGCGGGCGGCAAGCCCGGCGCGCCAGTTCGGCCCGTGCCCAGCCTTCCCGCCCCCACGCCCGCGCCTCAGCCTCCGAGGTGAGAAACGCCTCAAGGGCCTGGCGCTCCTCCGAGGTGACCGGCTGGACGACGCCGCCCCGCACCTCAGGCTCCACGGCCAACGGCGCTGTCAGTCGCGGATCGCAGGCCTCGGATGGGGGCGGCGGCGGTTCAACCGCCCGCGGCGAGCGCGTCGCGCAGGCGCTCAGCAGGAACGAGGCGGCGAACAGGGCAACCGTTCGCTTCATGAGTGACCTCCTCTTGCAGGATTGACCGAATGGCGCGGGCGGATCGCCGGGCCGTCTCGACCCGTTTGAGGCAGGACGCCTCGGCGGCCTTCGCCGCTATCTCCGAAACGGAGCGCTCGCGCCGGCGCACGCCAGCGATAGCGTCGTGCGCCGCCCGCCAGCGCGCCGTGGACGTCCGCCACGCGTCGCGCTCCTGGGCCAGTCTGGCCGACCTGTGCCGCTCGAGCGCCCCCTCCGCCGCCGCAGCGGCCAGGAGGACAGCCAGAACGACGGCGACAAGGGCGGTGATAGGGCCCGCCATTCGCGCGGTCAGCAGCCTCCAGATCAACGCTGGGCTCATGGGTAGGCCGCCCGATCCAGTTCGAAGTGCGGTCCGTCCCGAAAGCTCTTCCAATCACCGCCCCAGGTGAGCGGGACGCCAACCTCGGCGGCCGCGGCCTTCACGCAGTCCGCGAGGCGAGCATAGAGCGGCCAGTCCCATCGGATCTGGCCGCCGATCTTCACCGCGAGATCCACGGCGCGTCCGTCCAGATGCCGGGACAGCAGCGTTCGGGACGCCCCCGCCGCGACCAGGCGGTGTTGCCGCTCAAGCGTTCTCAATCCTTCCGTGACGGTAAAGTCGAGCGGACTGTCGGCGGCGGCCCGCCGGACTACCCGCACGAGGTCCGGATGGACTCCTCGCAAGGCCTTCTCAGCCCGTGCATCCAGTTTCATCGATGATCCCTGATTGGTCGCCGCTGGGGTCCGGGCGCTGGGCCGGGCCAATTGCGGCTCGAAAATGGCGATTGCCCGGAACCAGGCGGGTCGGGTGGACGTTGATCGGGGGCCGCCGGTCCCTTGAGGCGGCATGAGTGCGAGACTTCCCCCACTTCATCGGCCCGCGGGTGTTCCGCGGGCCGGTGTTTTTTGGCCGCCTCCGCGCACTCCAAGGTCGACAGGTCCGAGGGGAACTATCTCGCCGTACAACGGGTTGATTGGGCACGCCGACTTGAACCACCGGCGTCAAGGCCAGGCCCGCGTCGCCCTCTTCCCCTCCCCTCCGGCGCGGGCCTTTCTCCTTCCGGGGCCGCGGACGCACTCTCGGAGAGTTCGAACTCCATCGACCCGCCGCGGGCCCGAATGTGCGGCGTGGGGCGTCTCTGGTAGAACAGCGTGCCCAGGCCGATCAGACAGAGCGCTCCGATCAGCGCCGCTCCCAGAAAGTCGAGCCGCAGCGTTTCGGATTGCTCAGACCACGGATAAGCCCACACGAGCAGGGCGGTCACCCAGACTGCATAGACCGTCAGCACCGGGGTGTAGAGCAGGGCCGCCCAGTCCCTTACAACCTCCGCCAATCGGCGTTCCGGGCCCTCGCGGTCACCCGGGCTCATGCCCGTCCCCGGCGCGGTCGGTGGGCAGCCGCGGGAATGGCGCCCGGCTCCACCACAGGCGGCGTGTCGGCGCGCATCCAGCGGATGGCGGCATTGAGGTCCCTGAACTGCTCCAGCAACGCGTCGAGCCGCGTCTCGACGCGCGCGACCTGCACCTGAAGCCTGGCCAGCGCGTCGCTGTCGCTTTCCAGTCCGCCCACGCGTTCCGCCAAGGTTTCAACGGTCGCCCTCAGGGCGCCCCAGGCGACGAGGGAGCCGGCAAGATTGACGAGCAGGCTCAGGCCCATCCCGGCCAGGGTGGTCCAGTCCGGCGCGCTCATCGGTACCCCTGGGAGGACCAGGGCCAAGCCGTCGTTGGTCGCCAGTCATCGGACGGGCGCGGCCACGGACTGAGCGGCCACGCCTCCATGGGCGGACGGGCCGGCCATCCGTAGGGCCACGCGGACGGCGCCCAGGCGGGTCGCGGCCCGCTCCAGTCCGGCTGATCGTTCCGATAGTCGGCGAAGCCGGGCCCGAACGGGGCCCGCGGCGGAGCCGGCCGGGGTGCGAAGAGGGGTTGCATGGTCATTTCCTGCTGCTGTCGTAGAGGCCGGCCGCGACCTGGGCCCAGCCCATTGGATCGTAGCCGGTGGTGAGGTTCACCCCGGTCGAATTCATCGGCCACGGCGTCGCCCCCAGGACCCCCTGCATCAGACCGGCCTGTTGGAACGGGTGCTGCTGTTGGCGGAGGAATTCCTGGTAGGCCGCGTCCAGCCCCTGCTGTGCGTAGGCCTGGTTCTGGGTTCCGAACTGGTTCAGCAGGTTGGCGTCGGCCATGCCCATCTGTTGCTGCTGAAGGCCGAGGGCCCCCATCAGCGTGGCCGCGGAGAGGCCGAGTTGCGCGCCCTGAAGCCCCGCCGACTGGTTCGCGATCTGGGCCTGCATCTGACGCAGGAAGTCCTGCGCCGCCTGCGACTGAGCGTTCTGGTATGCTGTCGATCGGATCGACTCGATGCCTTCGCGCGCTTGGCGCGCGTAGACGTCGTTGGTGAGAGCGTCAGCCACGCCATGGCGCGAACCGCCCCAGGCGCCCTGACGAGTGAACTCTCCCGCCTGCTCGTTGACCGCCCGCGCGCGACTCCTTTCGATGTCGTCGAGAAAGCCCCCGATCACCGCGTCGGTGTAGGGGTTCATGTAGCCCGACAGGTCCATGCCGTTCAGCGAGCCGCCGTCGGCCGCCATGGGCGCATAGCCCGCCGCCGCACGCGCCGCGTCAATGGCCGCCGAGGTCACGCCGGATCCGGCGCCGATACTGGCCCCGGCCAGGGCCTGGGCGGCCTGCTGCAGCGCATCGGGACCGGCACTGAGTGAGCCCCCGTAGGGCGTCACGGGCTGGTGCGCGAGACCGAGGATGCCCTGTGAAAGAGTCTCGTACTGCTGTTGCGCCCACGGACTGAGGGTCTGGGTGTTTCGTGTCTTGGTCTTCGATTTCGAACTCATGGTCAGGTCCTTGGCGAGGGCCAGGTAGGCCGGCCGGTAATCGGGCAGCGCGCGGGCCCACCCGGGCCGCCCGTGAATTGTGATGCGATGGCAGCCCAGGGCGCGCGCGAATGCGCTCGCCGACGCCTCCATGGTCTTCAGTTCCCCGAGGTCGCCGCCCGCTAGCCAGACGTGGTAATCGCGCCGCCGCGGATGCTCGACCAGTTCGCCGACTGCAGCCGAACGCAGGCCCGGCCAGAAGTGGAATTCCCCGCGGGCGACGCCCGCCCAAACGTCCTCGAGCGCGTGGGTCCCATCCAGAGCGGGCGCGAGCCAGGGCGCACACCGGCGCCATTCGGCTGCAAGGTCCGGCATGCTGCCCTCCGCCGATTTCGAGTGGACCGCTTGGACCGTCAGGCGGACTCTGTCGTCAGGGCGCCGTCGTCGGCGATGGTCAGCCGCCAGCGCGATCCGTTGGCGCTAACGAGGATCAGCCCGGCGGAGGCGGCCCCCAGATCCAGGTCCCGACCACGCTTCAGGCTGTCCCGGTCTGCGGCCTCCAGGAGTCCGCGCAGGGCCTGTTCATTGCCCGGGTCATAGGCCTGGGGAGCGCGCGGCAGGGTCAAGGGCACGACAGGTCTCCGGAACCGGACGTCGTCCTGGGGATTGCACCAGCAACCTCAATCGGAAGGACGGACATCATGAGTGGCGTAGGCATCATTGGCGCGATCATCATCGGCATCCTGGCCGGCTGGATCGCCGAGAAGGTCATGCATCGGAACCATGGTCTCATCACGAACCTGATCGTCGGCCTGGTCGGCGCCCTGCTCGGGTCTTTCGTGGCCGGGCTGATTGGCATCGATTTCGGGGGCTGGGTCGGCAGCCTCGTCATCTCGGCCCTGGGTGCGATCCTGCTGCTGTTCCTGCTCGGCCTTGTGAAGCGACCGACGGTGCGCTGATCGCGGCGAATTCACCGACTGCGACGGCCGCCCCTCGGGGCGGCCGTTTCCTTATGGTCCGGAAAGTCGGAGACACCGCACGCCAACGTGATTGAGACCCCTTCGCGCGGGGTATCGGAAAGCGGGATTTCTCCCTAACACGACACACGGCGATCGCCGTGGAGGCAACGCGATGGCCAGTTACACCCTCCACGTCGTCTACAGGGGGCGGGCCGCGCCGGCCGAGACCATCGAAGAGAACGCGCCGCAAGCGGTCCTCGAAACCATACCCCGGCTCCTGCAGGCGCACCCCGATTGCCATCGCATCATCGTCTACAGCGGGCCGACCCACATCTTCTCCGTCGACTGCAACGGCGCCACGGTTCGCGACTAAGGTGACGGTTCACCGCCGCCCGGCCGTCTGAACGTCGAGCCGCAACACGCCGACCCGGCTGTCCGCAGCTGCCGTAAAGGCCACCTCGGTCTCCACCTGCCGGGCGCTGAAACGCGCATCGGCCGGGGTTCGGGTCAGCGGATAGGGCCCCTGTTCGGCTTCCGCTCCGTTGGGAAAAGCGCGCGTGAAGAAGCGCACCTGCGCCTCCCCGCGCGTGCGCTCGTCCCCGATCACGCCGGACACCGCCATCACCCGATCGCCCGCGCCGATCTCCAGCGGAGCCGAGCGGGCGAAGGGCTGCGCCCCGCTCCAGTCCCAGCCCACCTCGTGCTCCCAGAGCCGCCCGTCGGGCGCCATCAGCAGCGGGTTCTGGAACACCCCGGCGCTGGCGCCGCAGGTGCGCGCCAGCTGGCCCATCGACCACGTGCCGGTCCGATAGCACCAGGCCGCATAGCGGTCGTTCTCCAGCGATGCCGCCGACGGATAGTGCCACCAGACCTCGCCGTGGTCGGCGTTGTGCCAGGCGGTCACCTTGCTGGCCTGCTGTTCGTTCAGGTCCTGGAACACGTGGTCCGCAATCTCGCAGGGCAGGTCTGCGACCGCCCCGCCGTCGTAGGCGAAGAAGGCGCCCCGCCCCATCCACACGCAGCGCCCGTCCAACGACACCGCCGCCCCCTTGGCCAGCACGCCGCAGTCGGCGCCCGCGCGCTGGAAGCCGTAGACGGCCACTCCGCCGAGGTAGGTCGCCGCCCAGACGTCGACGTCCGAGAACACCAGCGTCGCACCGCGAACCCGCCGCCCGCACATCAGCCGACCGGGAGTCTGCAGGTCCAGGTCGCCGGCCTGGTTGGTCGCCGCCGGCGTCCAGTCGGCGCTGTCGGCCTGGTCGCACCAGGACACGCGCCGGTCGCCAAGGGCGAATATGAAGTTCTCGGCCGTGACCACGACTCCGCGCAGCCCCGTGGGCGCTGCGGCGATCGGTTGCGCCGCCACCGCTGAGTCCAGAGTCCATTCGTAGAGCTTCCCGTCGCCCTCGCAGCAGGCCACCAGGTGTTGGCCCCAGGTATCCAGCGTCCAGACGGCGGCCGGCAGGATGTTGTCGTCGTCCAGGCGGGGCTGGCCGTACCCGGGCGGCGCATTGTAGGCCCCGCCGCCGTAGCCTCCGCCGAGTTCGGCGTCCGGCTTGGATCCGGCGTAGCCGGCCGGGGTGATGTCGAAGCGGCTCCCCGCCGCATTGAACACGAAGAGACCCTCGCCGCCCGCCGGCGCATTATTGGTTCCGACCGCGGCCCAACGGCTGCCGGCGTTGTCGCGCCAGGTCACCATCGCCCGCGCCTTGCCGGGCACGGCCGGGGTCGCAGCGTTCTTCAGCCGCCACCCGCCCACGGGCTGCAGGTCCGGCCCGTTCGGCCAGCGCACCAGGTTGGCGGCGCACCAGCGCCCCTTGGCCTGCCGCGCTGTCCCGTTGGCGTAGACGCCGGGCGGGATCTCCAGGTCGACGTAGGGCATCAGGCCGCCACCATGATGGTGAAGCTGTCCGGGTCGGCGTAGCTGCCCGCGCCGTTCTTGAATTCGACGTTGACGGTGGCCCCGCTGAAGGACGTCACCGTGGCGATCAGGCTCGACCCTGCCGACACCGCCGTCACCGTGGCCGCCGCCAGGGTCGGGGCGTTGGCCAGGGTGACGACGTAGCGTCCGGTGTTGGGGTGCGAGGCTCCGCTCACCCCCGTCGAGGCGCCGTTGACCGAGCCGGCTCCGGTCACCACGCCCACGGCGCTCAGCTGCGGCGGCGCGACGCCCAGGGTGGCCCGCATCGCCGCCGCATCCGTGTCGTCCAGCAGGCCGCGCGCGAAGGCCGTGAGTGTCGTCATCGCCCAGGTCCCCGCCCCGGTCGCGTACGGCGTCCGGTCGGCGGCGCTGGCCAGAGCCGCGATGGCCGCCAGGTCGACGTCGTGAGCCTGCACGTCGGTTCCGATGCGCAGGCCCAGGGTGGCGCGCTGGGCCGCCGCGTCGACGTCGTCCAGCAACGCCCGGCCCGCGCTGGTCAAGGGAAAGGTCGCCGCCGTCGTGGCGGTGTCGAAATACAGCCCCCGGTCCGCCGCCTGGCTCAGCCCGCCCAGATCCTGCAGCACCGGGTTCAGCGCCGCCAGCGGACCGACCGTCGCGCCGTTGATCTGCACGTAGAGCCCCTGGTCGGTCGTCCACAGATCGCCGTTTCCGAGGTTTGTAGTCGGCGCGGAGCCGTGCGGCAGGCGCAGGCTGGCGAAGCCGCCGGCGCCGGCCGCCGGCTGCACGGCAGTGATCCGGCCGGTGAAGCTGGCTCCCTCCAGGAACGCGACGCCCTTCACCGCGCCGTTGAGGCGGAAGTTCAGGCCGGCGGCGGTCGACCACAGGTCGCCGTCGGCAAGGCCCGTGGGCTGCACCCCGTGCGGCAGGCGAAAGCTGGCCTGTCCGGCCGCGGCCGGGGTGACCCCGACCAGCACACCGGTCAACGGCATGACCCCGCCCCCGGCCTTGGTCTGCTTGCCGCCCAGCGGCACGAAGAGACCGTCCATCGCGGTCAGCACCGCGTTCAGCTTGGCGCCCCAGCTCGAGGCGTCCGCGCCCAGCTGCGGCAGGTCGAAGTTGTGGTTGCTGGTCCCCATCTGGGCCCCCCTCTCGGAATTACGGTCCTCAGCTGGCGGCCGGCCCGATCAGCCCGTGGCTGCGCAGGGCGGCCAGCACGGTGTTCAGCGTCGCCACCGCCGTCGCGGTGGTGGCGTTCGGGATCGAAGCCTGCTGGGCCCCCACCACCTTCACCCCGTCCACCTTCAGTTGCCCGCTCGCGCCGGACAGCAGCATGGTCGCGTCGTCGAAGGCCACGTGGGACAGCGCGGCCTCGATCGCCGCCTCGGTCAGGGCGCCCGACGTCGCGGACACCGTGACGTCGATCCGGTCCTGGGCCGGATTGTCGCTGACCGCGAGGGCGATGTTGGCGCCTTCGATCAAGTTCAGGGTGCGCCGAACGCCCGCCGTCGCCCCGCCCCTGGCGACGCACAGCACCTCGCCCGCGATCAGGTGTCGCCTGCTCGTCATCGATCCCTCCGGCCGCCGGGCGGCGAACGTCCGCGCCCTGGCCCGAGGCCGGCGGATCGCACCCGCGAAGATTGCGCTATGCTCGTCCCGACGAGCCTGATTCTGCGGAGGCTGGCCTTTGCCGCCTCAACGGGGGAAACTGGTCCATGAGTACGGATGCACGTCTTCGCTTCACCGCCGCCGAACTGTCGGCGGAACTCCCGTTTGAGGAACCTTCGATGGCCAACAGCGACCAGCGCCTGCTTGCTCTAGCAAGGACCCCGGATCCAATGGAGGAACTTCGGGTTAAGGTAGACCGTGCAGAGCTCAACGAAAGGCTTGCCCAAGCAAATGTTCGCATCGCAGTTGCGCGAGCCGAACTTGCCGACCTGCGTTCGCGGGCAAGAAGCTAATCGCGTGGCACCCTACTCTAGGTTGGCGTACTTGGTCCTGCTGGACCCATGCAGACAGTAGCCATAGCCGGCCTTGGCAGAGTTCCAGCCGCGCGCCGAGAAGCGTACGAATTCTATGGCATGGTTCCGTTGGCCGACGGCTTTCCGGGGAAGCAGACTGAGCGCGGGGTAGTGCCTCATCCCATATTTGGCACTTACCTTCTGCGCGACATGCTGACCGTCTTTGACAAGACCGGTCAAAACCTTGAGGACGCTAGGAAGCTCGCAGACGCTGCGATCAGCCGAATGCGGCCGCGCGGGGACGCACTCATATTCTGGTATGGGGACGACGGCCTCTCGCAACTCGACGGCACCCATTACTCCGGGCTCACACAAGCGCGTTACCTTCAGCCACTCATCAGCGTAGCTAAAGCAACCGGCGAAGCTAAATACTTTGAAGCGGCGCGCCGCGTGTTCCAGAGTCTGAAGATTCCCGCCTCGGAAGGGGGAGTCCATCGCCTCCATAAGGGAGACAGCGTCGTCGAGGAGTATGCAGGCAAAGTTCCAACCTACGTGCTGAATGGCTGGACTACAGCCATTCTGGAACTGTTTGGTTATGCAACGTCATCGGGCGACCAAGAGGCCCAGCAGTTCGCACTGTCAAATGTCCGTGCACTGAAAGCACTATTGCCACTTTACGACGTACCGGATTTGGCGAACAGCAGGTACCAGCTTGTCGGCTCCACCGTTCATCGTTTCCGCTCAAAGAGCCCCATCAAAGCTCTGAGTGGCTTTGTTAGGGTCGGCGAAGATATTTTTCCGTTTGAACACGGCAATTCCGGAAACCCTCGCTGGACCAATCAAATTCGTCAATCGGTACCAAAACAGTTCCGGTTAAACACCCTGTTGTCTAGGGCATTTACTTGCAAGATCGTCGTTCGGTTCAAAGCCGAGAGCGATTGCACGCTCCGATGGGACGTCGCTCCCGGGCGCTATCAGACCCAAGGCACAGCAATCTATCCCGACGGGTTCACCCCAGTGAAGGAGATCGCTGCCAAAGCCGGCCTCAACACGATCGTTCTCGATCCACCGTGGGAGAGCTTAAACCTGATCGGATATCCTACGAATTTCCGGAAGGTTATCGCTGGCAAGCGCTACAATGTTTACCACTGGCTCCACGTTAGGAACTTGGAGCGTCTCTTCGAAATCACCCACGATTTCGAGATCGAAGAGTGGGCTCATAAGTGGCGAGGATATGCGCGCAAGTGGCCGGAGTTGTATCCTGAGTCCGACATCGCGTACTCCGCACCTGGGGCAGGAATTTCTTGGTGACTACAAGCGCGCGATAAGTAATGCGTTCAATTCAGCGATGGCTTGGCTGCTAGGCGTGCCGCCAAGAACGAGCACTTGGTGAAGGGTACCTCCAAAGAAGCCATTTGCGGACGCTGCAGTGGTTGCACCGGCCGTGACGTTGCCCGAGACAGTTGCTAGAGACTGGCCCCCAACCGGTCCGGCAACCCCGTCAAAATGCGGGGTGCACGCAGCGTCCACAAAACACGCACGCACTAGATGGCGTCCGAGCCAGATTCCCGACGTGTTTATGGTGCTAGTCCCTTGGGCATTTAGTCCGGCGCGGTTGTCTGCGCTTGTCACCGTCCGGCGCACTAACCGCGTGGCAGTGGATCCGCTCCCGTAGCCAAAAGCCGTCGTTGCGGCGGTTAGATTTTTGTCTTGGTCTTGTGCGCCAGCAATCCAGATCTCGGACGAAGCGTTACCCACAGGAAACGTCCCGGGCGTCGCATTCAACCGCAGAAAATCATCCACCCCGTCAAACGTGACCCCCGCGCGTCCGTTGAAGCTAGTCGGGCTCCAGGTCGGGCGGGCGGCGTCGGTGGCCTGGGTCAGGTCGTAGCCGCCGATCTCGTCCTTCCAGGACGACACCCCCGAGCCTGTCACCGTGATCTTCGAAGCGCTGTCGGCGTTCCACCAGCCGACCAGCAACCCGCCCAGGATGGTCAGGGGCGTCGGCGCGATCGCGCCGCCGCCCGGCGTCCCCACGCCGACCCCGATCATCGCAGGCCCAGGATGCCGGCGGCGGTGGTGCCCGTGGCCAGCACCTTCTTGCCCTGGATCGGCAGCACCGATCCCGAGGGGGCGTTGCGGAACGTCACCGCGACGCCGGTGACCGAGTTCTGGTCCTCGGGCAGCACCGCCACGTCCCCGCCCACGCCGACGTACAGGGCGGTGAAGTTCACCCGGTTGGCGTCCGACGGCGTGATGGCGAAGGCCCCCGCCGGAAGAACCGCATTCTGAAGGGCCATGGGCCTATCCTTTCGTGATGTCGAAGTCGTCCGCGCCCCCGCCCGGGCCGGGGACGTCGGTCCGCAGCGGCGCCTCGCGGCTGCGCGCCTCGCGGTTGTTGATGGCGTCCACCGCGGCCTGGTAGCGGTCCTGCCAGCGCATCGCCTGCGCCTCGTCCGCCGCCCACAGCGCCGCCTCGACCAGCGCCGCGGCCAGGTAGGCGTCGGGGTGGTTCGAGAGCAGCCAGTTCGTCGGCTCAGCCTCGGACAGCGCCAGCCGGCGCAGGAAGCGCAGCACCCCGCTCGTCGCCGCCGCGCAGGGCCGCTCCAACGCCAGGGTCTCCCCCTCCACCGCCCAGCAGGCGGGTGCACCCGCCGTCGCGCCGTCGCCCAGCGGGCCGGCGACGCGCCGCAGGCGGGCGCGCCCCTCCGGCCCGTCGAGCCACAGGGCCACCGGCGCCAGGTAACCGGCCGGAAGGGCTGCGGTGCGGGCGCCGGCGACGAAGGCGACCGGCGCCTCCGCCTCCATGACCCGCAGCCGCAGGTCCCGGTTCAGCCGCGCTTCGCCGAGCGTGACCAGGTCGGCGGCAGGCAGGTCGGAGCGGTCGAAGCTCCACGCCCCCACTGCAGCCGTCAGCTCCTCATAGGCGCCGATCGCCATGGCCGGCGCCTAGTTGTTGGCCAGGCGGCAGGCCAACTGGGGCCGCAGCGTCTTGTAGCCGTACAGGATGTCCAGGCGCGTCGGGAACTTGTCGGCGTTGATGTCGTACTGCCGCACGATGCGCATCGAGATCCCGTCGTAGACCTCACGCGCCGCCCAGTCGACGCCGCGCGGCATCACCAGGTCCGCGGTGGCGAAGGTGAAGGCGTCCTCCTGGAACAGCAGGCTCTGCCCCACCGTGGACCCTGCGGTCGAAGCGAACAGCAGGGGTGCGTTGTCGGCCGGGACCGCCGTCACGTTCTGGCGCGGGCCCGAAGCCACGATGGCCGGGCTGACCGCGATCGTCGCCTGGCCCGAGCCGTTGGAGTTCACATCCGAGCCCGACACCACGAACTGCTGGCGCACGCCGAGGTCCGCCTTGGTCTCGGGGTGCACCGCGTTCACCCCGGTGATCTCGAAAATGTCGCCCACCTTCAGCAGGCCGGTGACGCTGTTGGTCCAGCCGTCGGTGACGATCTGCGTCGCGCCGTCCGCCGTGGCGCCGTTGATCAGCGGCGTGCCGCCCCGCGCGCCGGCGGTATGGGTTCCCAGATGGGTGTTCTCGTAGAATTCGAAGCCGGCCGTGCGGCCCATCGAGCCTTCGCGGTACTGGCGCGCCAGCCCGTCCTCGTCGTGGAATAGGCCTTTCAACGCGTCCACCAGGTCGGCGTTGTCGGTGGTGTTGAGCAGCGCCGTGCGGTTGGCCGGCGGGGTCAGGCTGTCCTCCAGCTTCTTGCGGCCCGCCAGCAGCCTGGCGAAGGTCAACGCCTGTCCGTGGTTGTTGACCTGCTGATAGACCTCCCGCCGCATCGACAGGGCGTCCGCCTCGATCGCCGCGGCCAGCACGCTGACCGCCGGCTCCAGCACCCGCTTGGAGAAGTCGTCCAGGCTCAGGGACAGCTCGGCCGACGAGAAATTCATGTCGACGCCCTTCTGGGTCGTCACAGCCAGGTCCAGCGAGGTCTCGGTCGTGTCTTGCGCCGACAGCGCCGCGCCGGAGCGCACCGTGTACTGGTTGGGAAGTCGGATTTTCACTTTCTCGCCGACCTTCGCGCCGGACCGGGCGAAGCTCTCGTCGTACTGGCGATTGATCGCGCCGATGAAGTTGCACTTCTGGTGCAGGATCCGCAGCGCCTCTCGGGTCACCGCGGTGGGGGAAAGGATGGAGTTCGCCATCTAGCCTCGTGCCTTCTTTCTGAGTTGGTTGCGGCGCGCCTGCATCCAGGCGTCCGCGCTGGTCCGGTCGGAGAGGGTCTGCGGGTGCCCCCGCCCGCCCACCGTGGTCGGCGGGCGGAAGCGGCCGAAGGCGCGCTCATGGGCCTGTTGCGCCAACGCCTGCTCGCCCAGCATCGCCAGGTGCAGGATCTTCACCTCCCGGGGGTCCTCCACGCCGGCCACCTCCTCGGCGGTGAAGCCGCGGGCCCGGGCGTAGGCGGCGATCTCGTCAGCGAGTTCAGGGGACCAGCCTTCGATGTCCCGCTCGAGTTCGGCATGGGCGGCCGCCAGGCGCTGCTCGACCTCGGCGTCACCCTCGGCGCCGCCGGAGCCGGAAACGCCCTGCAGGTCGCGCCAGGCCGCGGCGGCCGCGACGGGGTCGAGGGCCGCCCATTGGTCCCACGCGGCCTGGGAGAGTCCCGCTGCGGATCCGGTTTCGCCGGCGCCATCGACGCCCTGTCCGCCGGGCGAGTTCGCGGCCGACGCAGACAAAAGCGCGCCGTCGACCGGGTCGGTCGCGTCGTTCATGCCTTGCTCCAATGTCTTGAATTCGGGAGGCCTAACGAGGCCTCCCGGGGTTCCCGGGCTGCGTCGCCCCACCGACTGCAGAAAATCTGGATGGCCGGCGCCCCGGGGCGAACCAGCCCCCGTCGCGACATCGACCAGACACAAATTGACCCTTGATCCGGCCTATCGCGTCAAGGGGCGCTTTTTGTGAAACCTCGACCGCCGACTCGTGGTTGATCCTGCCCCGCCCCGCCAGGGGCCCAGTTCTGTTCCGGAGTCGCTTTCGTGCATCCCCAGCCCACGGCTGCAACGCCCTCAGTCGCCGACAACACCGACCGCCACGATGATCCCCTGACCCTCGCCGTCGAGGCCGCAGCCGGTTGCGCCCAGGCCGCCACGGCCGCCGCCGACGCCTGCGCGGCGCAAGGGGACCGGACCCTGACCCAGGCCATTCGCCTGACCCTGGACTGCGCGGACGTCTGCCGCGCCGCGGCCAGCGTCGGTGCGCGACGTTCGGGTTCCAACGCGCCCGTTGTCATCGGCCTGCTGATGCTGGCGGAGGCCCTCTGCCGCGACTGCGCCGCGGAGTGCGACCAGCACGTCGAGCGCCTCGCCGCCCTGGCCCGCGCCGGTGACGCGTGCCGCCGCACGGCCGACGCCTGTCTCGACGCCCGCACGGCGGTGGCGCGCGAGCAGCTGCAGTAGGCGCCGGGCCCGCCGGCCCGAATAGGTTCGGCGATTGCATCTCCCTCTTCCGCCATGATGCGGACGTGCCAATTCGAAACAACGCCGTGGGCCGAGGTCGGCGATCAGGACCGCAGCGCCTGGGCGCGCTTTCGTGACCGCCGCCCCGAGCTGGCTTCGCCCTACCTGTCCATCGAGTGGGCCGACGCGGTGCAGCGCGCCCGCGGCGACCTTCAGTTGCTGCGGGTGTTCCAGGACGGCCGCCTCTGCGCTCTGCTGCCCTACCATCGCGGACGGCTCGGCGCCCTGCGCCCCGCGGGAGGACCCCTCAACGACGGCCAGGGATTCATCGCCGAGCGCGGCGTGGACATCTCCCCTCGCGAAGTGGTCCGCCGCCTCGGCTGCCGCGGCCTCCGCTTCGCCGACGTTTCGCCGACCGATCCCTGCTTCGGCGACCACGGCGTGCTCCGGGACGCCTTCAGCCTCGACCTGTCGCAGGGCTACGACGCCTATCTCTCGCGTCAGTCGAGGGCCCAGCCCAAGGCTTTCCGCAACCTGCGCGCCCGCACCCGCCGGCTCGACGGCCACGAGGTCTCGCTGCGTCTCGACGACCGAGATCCGGCCACCCTGGATCAGCTTCTCGAGCTCAAGCGCGACCAGTACCGCCGCACCGGCCAGATCGACGTGTTCGGACACGACTGGACCCGCAACCTGATCCGGTCGCTGTTCGAGACGCCGGCCGGCTCCGGCCTGCGGGGTCGGCTCAGTTCGCTGTGGATCGACGGGGCCCTGGCGGCCGCCCATTTCGGGCTGCAGGAGGGCGAGATCCTGCACTACTGGTTCCCGGCCTTCGACCGGGCCTTCGCCGAGTTCTCGCCCGGCCACATCCTGCTTCAGCGCCTCGCCCGCGCCCTGCCCGAGGAAGGCGTGCGCCGCATCGACCTCGGCGGAGGAGACTATCGGTTCAAGGCCGAGTTCGCCGACCAGCGCCGACCGGTGGTCTCGGGCGTGGTCCGCAACGCCAACCTGCTGGGTTCACTGGTGGCCGCCGCCCAGGGCGTGGCCGCCGTCTCGTCCCGCCTCCCGCTCGGACCCGTATCCCGCCTTCCGGTGCGCGCCTTGCGCCGCGCCGACCGCTACCTGTCCTTCCACGAAGCCGGCCAAGCCGCCGCCTGAGGAGAGCGCCGTGTTCGACGGATCGTTCGAAAACCCGACCGCCCTGTTCCTGCTGCTGTTCGCCGCCATGACCGCCGGGCCGGCCGCCATGGCCGCCCTCGTCGCGCCCGGACGCCCCCTGCGCCTTGGCGAATTCCTGGGAGGAGGCGCGGCGATGCTTGCGCTGTGGGGCCTGCTTGTCCCGCTGAACGTCTACAACCACGCCCGGGGTGAATCGCTGGTGCTGCTCTTCGGCGCCGAAGCCAATGACACCGGCCTGGTCGAGTACGGCACCGTCGCCCTGCTTCTGACCGCCGCCGGCCTGGCCGCCTCGCTGGCCCGGACCGCGCGCGGTCTGCAGGGGCTCCTGTATGGCCTCCTCGCCGTCGCCGCCTTCCTGGTCGCGGGCGAGGAAATCAGCTGGGGCCAGTGGATCTTCCACTGGGCCACGCCCCAGGCCATCGACGCCCGCAATCTCCAGCACGAGACCAACCTGCACAACTTCCTCCCGCCGGGCTTCTGGGGCGACGCCTACGCCGCCGTCGGCTGGGCCCTCATCGCGGCCGTCATCGCCCTGCGTTTCACGGGTCTCAACGACCGCCTGCGCTTCCAGCCCTTTGACGCGGTGAGCAACGGGCGCGCGGTCCCCGCCCTGTTCCTGGGCGCCGGCGTCCTCATGCAGCACCCGTTCTTCCAGGAGGTCTCCGAGCTGGCCCTGGCCACGGCCATCGTCTTCGCCCTGGTCCAGCTGAATGGCGCACGCCGCAGGCCGGCCGCCGAGCCGGCCGGGCAGCTCCAGCCTGTCGCGGCCTGACGTAACGGGGCCCGGAGCTCACCCGGCCTGAGACCGGGCGGCCAGCCGCTCGGTCTGGGCCTGGAAGGCCTCGATCTCCAGGCGGCGGGTCTCCAGTTGCAGCCGCGCCAGGTCGAGCTGGCGCGTCGACTGGCTCGCCGCCAGGGCCTGGGTGGCCTGCTGCAGCTGGGCGGTGAGTTGCTGGACCTGCTGCTGCGCGGCGATGACCTGGGGATCCGGCCCGACCGTTCCGGGAGGCAGCATGGCCTGAAGCCGACGGGCGATCTCGGCCGACCCCGGCCAGTCCAGATTCCGTGCCAGCAGGTCGCCGACCACCGGGGCGGCCTGGGGGAAGGCCCGCACGAAGGTCAGCATCTGCTCGGCGGCGTCCTGCCGGCGCGTGGTGTAGCTGGGTCCGGCCTCGACGGTCAGGTCGTAGGCGCCGACACCCAGATCGTAGACCCTCTGCAGCGTCCGTCCGTCCGCGCCGGTCACGGCGGTGGGCTGATTCACCGCCACCACCTGGGGCGCGCCCTCCGGTCCCAGCACGCGGATCATGCGGGGCGTCGAATAGACCTTGGGGATCAGGTCGATGAGGATCCGCCCGGCGTGGCGGATCGACCGCGACAGGTTGTCGACGAAGTGGAACGTCGAGACATCGCCCTCGCGCTGGCGGGCGGTGATGGCCCGGCCCGAGGTCTCGTTGGAGGGCGCGCCCAGCGCCGCGTCATGCAGGCCCATGATCGCCTTCATGTCGTCCGAGGCGTTCATCGCTTCCTGCAGGGCGCCGGCAGGCGGGCCGTCAAACGCCTGGCGCTGCGGCGGCTGGGGGCCGTCGTATTCGATGAAGGGGTGGCTTTCGGTGTTGGCGGTGGACCACTTCTCCACATCCGTGTCGAAGGCGCCCTTCGGGCCAATGAAGGGCGCCTTGGGGCTCAGCGCGACCAGTTCGGTCGAGGCGGTGCGCCAGTAGTTGAACATCCGCTGTGGATCCTTGGCGTCGCGCACCAGGGACTTGAACACGCGCTTGCCCTCGACGGTCACCTCCTCGCCGAAGACCGGCACGATCGGGATAAAGCGGCCCGGCCAGTCGCAAGTCTCGAGCACCTCGGCGCCGGTCAGCAGGCGCTGACGCACCCGGCTGCCCCTGACCACGCGCTCGGCGACGACGCTCAGGCCCTGGGCCGCGAACTGGTCCCGGCGCGCCCGCCACACCGATTCCTCCACCGCCTGTCCGTCCGAAAGGCCCAGCAGCCGCGCGGTCGTCTCCTCCCGCGTCCAGTACTCGGCGACCAGCACCCGGTCTCCATCCATCCAGGGTCCGCCCAACCCCTGGTAGCTGGATCGCCAGTCCACCGCCTCGGCGCCCTTGAAGCGCTTCTCGAAGACCGCCCGCGGCATGGCTTCGGTGACAAACGCCAGGTTCCAGTCCGAGCTGTCCGCCGCCGTGGAATAGGGATCGGCGTAGACCGTGAAGGGATCGGCGACGCGCTGGATGCGGATGGTCTGCTCGAACCCGCATTCGCGGGCGTAGTCCAGCCCGATGCGAAAGTACCCCAGACCCCCGGTCACGGCGCACTCCAGCGCGGTATCGTAGGCGACGTCCGCGTCCGAGGCGTACTCGATGTTGCGGATCAGGCCGCTGAAGATTTCGGCCGTGGCCACGTCCGCGCCGCTGTCGGCGGGATGCACGGTGATGGCGGGCTTGTTCTGGCGCGCATCGTTGACGACCTGGCGGATGAAGGCCGGAAGCCGATTGATGGTCAGGCAGGGTCGGACCTCGCGACGGCGCTTGGCCAGCACCTCGCGCGGCCACTGTTCGCCCAGCCGCGCGAACCTGAGATCGTCCAGCGCCTCGGCCCGGTTTTCGGCCTCGGCGTCGATGCACAGCTGGAAGGCCTCACGGGCCTCCTGCAGGAGGGTTTCGGTCATGGGGACTCCGGAGAGGCGCGCGCCGTCGTCCCGCCGGGACTTCCCGGCCGGTCGTCCGGCGGCTCAGGGGCTGGATGGGGCCGGCGGGCCTGGCGCGCGCGATGCGCAGTTCCGACCAGGCCGGAATTGACCCTTGATCCGGCCCCCAGCGTCAAGCGCGATCAGCGGGGTGCGGCCTCGAAGCCCCCACCCATGGCGAAGCTCATCAGCCAGGGCTCCTCCACCAGATCCAGCAGGCCGTGCGCCACGATCACCGGCCACAGGCTCCGCCCGCCGGCCACAAAGGCGGACGCCAGCAGCAGCCCGAGGACGCCGGTGGACACCATCGCGCCCAGGCTCGAGCCCAGGTCGAAGCGCCCGGACATCAGCCCCCACAGGGCGTGCGCCAGGCCGAACAGCAGGCCCGACAACAGCACCTGCACCCAGGTCGGCAGGCCCATCGCCCCCGCCTGCCGCATGACGAATCCTCGGAAAATGGTCTCCTCGCAGGCGCCCGCAGACACCGCCACCGCGACAGAGCACCCGATCCGCCAGGCCGACCAGTCCGTGGTCATCGGATAGGCGCTGAGCGGACCGGCGGTCAGGCCTGCGATGTGCAATCCCGCGACGGCCAAGGCGAGGATCCAGCCTGCCAGGCGGCCCGGCCGGTCGAACCCGAGGTCCGCCAGTCTCAGCCCCTGCAGACGCATGAGCCAGGTGACGGCCGCGAACATCAGCCACAGGAACAGTGCGCTGAACCCGATCCGGAACGCCACGGTCGCGCGCAGCCCCTCGACGCCCAGCGCCTCGCCCAGCGGCGGCCGCCCCACCTGGAGCCCGGCATAGACGGCCAGATAGATCAGCAGGAACGCGGCCGCGGCGGCTCCCGGCGACATCTTGTTCGGACCCGACATGGACATCCTCGCGATCGGTGTCCCGCCATCCTCGGGCCGGACCCTAGGTCCGGCTCAAGGGGTGTCGAACGGAACTCCGACCCTACGCCGAGGCGGTCGTCACCAGCGCCAGCGCGCGCCCAGCCGCGCCGAACCACCGTCGGCCTCGCCTCCGAAGTTCCAGTCCACGCCGACCGAACCCTCCAGCCCGTACCACGTCATGGCCGTCATCCCGAAGCGGACCTGGCCGAAGGCGCCGGGCGGGGTATCGGTAATCGAGAATCCGGTCGCTCCCGTGGTGAAGGTCATGGTGTTCTCGCCCGCGAACTCCTCAATGGCGTAGACCCCGAGCGAAGGAATGAGGATCACATCGCCCGAGCCCATGGTCGCCCCGAAACGCACCCCGGCCCGGCCGAGCAAGCTGTCGGCGTCGCCAAAGTCGATGGTCGCGCCCGACGTGCTGAACCGGTCCACGTCCGTGGTCGTCCAGGCCAGCGCCGCCATCGGCTCGACGAACCAGGCGCCCGGTTCGCCGAAGCGGAAACCGAGCTCCCCTGACAAGCCGAGCGATCGGGCGTCGAAGGTCTGGAAGTCGGTCACGCCGGTCAGGTTGGCGTCCAGGCTGTTGAAGTCACCCTTGGCCAGGCCGTTCAGGAAAAAGCCGCCGCGGGACCAGCTGGCGTAGGCGCCCACGTTCCAGCCCTCGATGTCGAAGCTCTCGCCTCCGACGTCGTAGCGCGTCTCCTGCTGCACGAAGCCGCCGGTCAGGCCCCACACCATGTCGCCGACCCGATTGTCGACGCCGAACTGAAGGCCGCCCCAGGTCGAGCTGTGGCTCTGGTTCTCGACGAAGGTGACGCCGCCCAGGACGAAGGTCTGCTCATCGGCGAAGCCGGTGTCCCCGCCGTGCGCCTGCATCCACATTTCCCAGCCGTCCGATCGGCCGCTGGACATCCCTTCGCCCATGGTCCGGGCCGAGCCGCTCTCGTCGGAATCGCGCATCTCGGAGAAGCGGTCCGAAACGGCGTTGTTCGAACGCTGCCAGAAGTCCTGCAGCGCCCCCGGCACGCCCAGGATGCGGAAGGCGGATTCATCGGGCAGGCCGACGATCAGCCAGTTGTCGGCGGCCGCATCGAACACCAGCCGGTATTCCACCATGCCGGTGTCCACCGACTCCATGGTGAACTCGTCGCCAGTCTCCGAAGCGAAGGCGGAGTCGACCACCAGGATGCCCGCCAGGTTGATGGCGCCCGGCGTCGCCGCCAGGACCGCGTTCGGCATGATCGTGGTCACCCCGGTCGCCTGGGCGATCACGATGCGGTCCGCGCTTGAGCCCGGCCCGCCGAACTGGACGTCAAGCGCGAGCTCGGAGCCCGCGCCGCCTGTGAAGGTCGTGCTCGTCATCGACAGCACGTCCCCCACCTGCGCGTCGACGCCCGAGACCCGTCCAGTGTTCGTGAAGGTCTCCAGGCTCGAGAAGGTTGTGGTCGCCGCCGATCCGTTGAAACGGCTGAAGCCGACCACCCCGCTGTTGCTCAAGCTGTCGGTCCCGCCGCCGAAGGTCGAGGCGCCGTAGGCTTCGAACTGGCCGCTGTTGTCGAAGCTGTCGCCGTTCCCGGTCAGACTCACCCGGCCAAAGATCGAGGCCCGGTTGTCGATGGAAACCGCCCCGCCTGCGGCCTCGATGGCCAGGCCGCTGTCGGCGTAGATCAGGCCGTGGTTCTCGATCGCGCCACCGATCCCCGACACCATCACGATCGCGGCGCTGTCGCCAATGATGGAGCCGTCCTCGAGAACCACCGAGGCCAGCTCGTCGGCGCCGACCCGAACCCCGACCCCATCGGCCGAGAACACGTCGCCGTCGACGATCACCGTGGCGTCGTGGCTGAGGAAAACTTGTTCCGTCTGGCCGTCCTGGCGGGCGCCTTGGCCGTATCCGCTAAAGGCGTAGGCGTAGGCGACGACGCCGTCCGAGCCATAGCCGTAGGCCGCGACATCGCCCGCAATCACGGTCACGTCGGCGCCGGCTTGCGCCAGGACCCCGTGCGCTGCGTCGCCGTAGGTCTTGATCCGTCCAGCGTCGACCATCACCGCGCCGTACAGGCTGTAGGCCTCGATGCCGTGGCCCTGGTCGCCGTAAGTCAGGATTTCGCCTTCGCCGTTGTAGACCTCGATCTCCTCGCCGGCGTGAGCGAAGATTCCGTCGCCGCCATAGCCTGCCGCCGTGATCAACCCGGTGTTCACGACCTCGGTCCGACCGATGATCGACCAGGCGAAGATACCGTCCGCGCCGAAGCCGTCCGCGTAGATCTCGTCGCTGCTCGACACATAGGTCGTGCCCGATGCGCCATAGGCGCGCAGCCCGTTGCCGTTGACGGCCTGGATTTCCCCGGTGGCGGTCAGGATGACCCCGATGGACCCGCTCACCGACACGGCCGAGCCTTCGGCAGCGTACACGTCGATCACCTCGGCCGAGCCCCGGCCGAAGACCGACGTCACGTACACGCCGTGGTCGTCGCTGAAGACCGAGCCGTCCGAGACGAAACTGGCATCGTCGCGGCCGAAAATCTGCACTGCGAAGCCCGTGTCGGCGTAGAAGAAGACATCCCCGGTCGTGACCGAGACCTCCCCCTCCGAGGATAGCGCCCGCACGCCATACGACGAGAAAAGCGCGTCGCCGGAGCTGACCGTGGTCGCCCCGTCGATGTCCACGGTCACGTCGGAATAGGCGCGTACGTAGGCGCCCACCGCGCGGCCGGCGCCCCCGACCGACGCCGTCAGGTCGCCCCCGACGGTCACCGAGGCAGCGCCGTCCGAATTGACGGTGATCCCTGCCACAAGACCGGTACCTGCCGCGCTGGTCAGGTCGCCGTCGACGGTCAAGTCGACGCTGTCGCCCGTGGCGCTCGCGCCGAAGGCGAAGCTTGCGCCGTAAGCCGACACGTCGCCGGTGACGTGAGCCACGATGTCATCCGCGACAAGGTTCAGGCCGCGGACATCCGAAGTCCCCTCTGCCAGGACATCACCGTCGACGTAGATGTCGATGTCCCCCTGGCCCGGGGCGGACAAGACGCCCACCGCGCTGCCGCCGTCGGCGTGAATGTCCCCGTGGACGTCCAGGTCGACGCCATCGGTCATCGTCAACCAGACTCCGACCGCCGGGCCGGAATCGGTCACCGCCGTCAGCGCGCCGGTCTCCACCGTTCCGTACGCGCCGGTCACTTTCACCGCGACGGCCCGGGTCGCGCCATAGGCCCCGATATCGCCGCCGACCGCGATCGCGGCATCGCCGGAACCCGAGTTGGCATAGACCCCGTAGGCGCGGCTCCCGTCCGCCTCGACGTCGCCTTCCGTGTCGATGGTCTGGTCGCCGGTTGTGTGCACGTAGGCTCCGAACGCGTCGCCCCCATCCGAGGTCGCCGTCAGCGCCCCTGTTTCCAGCGTCGCAGAGGCCCCGAGGATGTGCACCGCCGCCGTCGTGCCGGCGCCGTAGGCCTCCACGTCGCCGGCCTCGACGGTCGCCGCGCCGGCCAGGCTCTCGAGATACAGGCCGTAGGCTTGGCCGTAGACGCTGGCCGCCGTCACGCTGTGTACGGTGACGTCCAGCGCCCCGTAGGACTCCGCCTTGACTCCATAGGCGTCGACGTAGTTCGAACGGACGTCGATGTGGCCGCCCACGGTGACACTCGCCGACTGCAGCGCCGGCGGCGGCGCGTCCAGGCCCGAGGTTTCGGACACGCGGCCGTAGCCATAGGTCGGCTGCTCTTCCGGCGGCTCGAACGAGACCAGCACCCCGTAGGCGGAATCGTCCCCCGTCGCGCTGATGTCGCCGGTCACCTCGATGTCGACCAGACCGTAGGTCGCCGACCCCACGGCCCCGAAGGCGTCGGCTCCGCTCGAAATGACGGTGATGTCCCCGTCGACGTAAATCTGCGCGCCCGCGCTGTAGCTGCTGGCCGTCGCGCCGGTCCCATCGTCCGCGGCGCTGACGTAGATGTCGCCGGTCACCGAAATGGAGCCGAGGCCCGTGTCGCCGTAGGCCAGCAGGGCCACGCCGCTGGAACGCTCGGAGGTCACCGTCAGGTCGCCCTCGACAATGATCGACGCCGTATCGCCAAGCGCCGTAGCGCCGGTCGCCGAGTCACGACCCTCGATCACCAGGTCGCCGGTCAGGTCGATGCTGGCCTGCTGGCCGGCGCTGGCGAAGACGCCGGCGGCGAATCCCTGGTCGGAGGTCACCGTCACGTCGCCCGCCCCGGTGATCGAAACCGAGCCGTACTGCGACTGCGCCGTGAACCCGAACGCCTGCCAGTAGCCGTCGATCGTGCTTTCTCCGACCGTCAGGTCGATGTCGGCGCCCTGGATCCCGTTGACCGCGGCCCCGGTCGCGAAGTTCGCATTCACCTCGATTCCGCCCAGGGCGATGACGGAATCGTCACCCGCGACCGCCCAGAATGCGGCTCCCCCATTCTGGGCCGTCACCGAGATTGATCCCATGTAGGCGTCGACCGACCCGGTGTACGAGGACAGTTCAACCCCTGTGACATCTCCGCCGGAGACGATCAGGTCGCCGTCGACATTGAGATAGAGGTCGCCGTTCACGGCGCGCATCCATATGCCCGTCGCCCGGCTGCCCGAAACGTCGAGGTCGCCGTTCACCGTCAGTTCGATGTCGCCGTAGCGCGACAGCATGCGGAAGCCGCGGGCGTAAAGGCCGGCGTCGACTTCCGTATCGCCGTTGATCGTGGCCGACAGGTCGCTGTTGGCGTTCATTTCAGCCGCCGAGGCGGTGCCGAACTGGCCAGTTGCGACGACCTCGATGTCGGCGTTCACCGTGACCACGGCCGAGGCGTCGTTGTCGGCATAGTTGGTGCCGATCGCCAGACCCTTCGCGCTGAAATACGAGCTGGCGTAAACGTCGCCGTTGACCTCGACGGTCACCAGCCCGGTCGCCGTGCTGGCGTTCAGCCCTGCCGCGCTCGACCATCCGGTCGCCGACAGGGCGCCGGTCGTCACCGTTGCGTCAGTGTAGCCGAACACGGCTACCCCCGAGGCGTAGTCGTACTTGCTGTAAATATCCACGTCGCCGGTCGTGACCTCGGCGTAGCCCGTCTGCGACAGGATCACCACGCCGCCGCTGCCCGACAGCGAGTCCAGCGTCACATCGCCCACATCGACCAGGGCGTCGCCGCCGTAGGCTACGCCCGAGATGCCCAGCGAAGACCCGTGCACGTCGCCACCGTAGATGGCCAGGTCGTCCCCGGCGCGGGCGAACACCGCGAATGTGGTTGACCCGTAGGCGCTGACATCGTCGAAGCTGATGTCGATGTCGCCGCCGTTGCTGTCGGCGTGAATTCCGAACGAGAAGTCGCCTTCCGTGGTCACGGAGCCCACATCGACCGTGACCGTGCCCGAGCCGTAGCTGGCCACGTAGACGCCGGTCGCAAAGTCACCTTCGGTATGGACATAGCCCGAAGCAATCGCGGTGGCGTCCGTGTTGCCGAACACCCAGACGCCGTCGGCCTCGTAGCCGCTTGTGTGCACGTCGGTCACCGACGCGTAGACCACGCCCGCCGCGAAGCTGCGCACATAGACGCCGTCGCTGCTGTTCCCGGCCGTCGAGATCAAGCCGCTCGCATAGACGGCCTGGTCGGCATTGCCGGCGACATAGACGCCCTTCGAGCTCGTGCCCTCGGTGGTCACGTCGTCCACCGTCACCGCGTCGGAGCCCGATCCGAAGTTGCGCACGTGCACCCCGTCGGCCGCCGCGCCGTAGGTCGTCAGGGCGCCGGTCGACTCAACAACCACGTCGGCGTCGGCGTAGACCCGGATCGCATCCGCGCCCGAGCCGTTGGTCGTCACGCTGCCGACCGTGCCGTCGACGGTCGCGGCCGCTCCGTAGCCGCGCAGCAGCACCCCCGCGCCCGAACTGCTGTCGACATCGATCGATCCGGTCGCATCCAGATCGATGGCGCCGTTGCTCCGGACGATTATCCCGTAGGCGTTCGAGCCCTCGACGTAGATGTCGCCGTCCACGCTCACCGTCGCCCCGTCGGTTCCGCGCGCCACCACGCCGAGGGCCGTTCCGATCACGCTGGTGACATGGAGGTCGCCGGTCAGATCGACATAGGCGTAGTCGCCTGCAGTGACGTAGACGCCCGTGGCGGATTGGGAAGCCAGCACCGTCCCGTCGCCGGTCATGATCGCCGTGGCTGTTCCCGCGCTTGCATTCACCCGGATGCCGGTCGCGCTGGATCCGTTCGAGGTCACAGACAAGTCGCCATAGAGCCCTGCATAGGCGCCAAGCGGACCCGAGCTGGTCAGGCCAGTCGCCGTTCCGCCCGCGACCACCGTCAGGTCGCCGGTCATGTCCAGCACCGCCGTCTGGCCGCCGGTCGCCCGCGCGCCCGTGCCCGCGCCGCCCGCCTCGACCGAGATGTCTCCCTCGATCGTCAGCGACCCCTCGCCGGTGTTCCCCTGTACGGTCACGCCCACGGCTGCGCCGTTCAGGGAGGTGACCTCGATGGACCCGGTCGACGCCGTGCCGTCCGATCTGCCGAATACGTAGGCGCCCGTCGCTATGCTGTTGGTCGAATAGACCGTGACCGCGCCGGCCGCCTCCAGGTAGGCGTCACCGCCCAGGGACTGGGACACGATGCCGTAGGCGTAGCCGTTGGCGGTGGCGACGTCGATCGTGCCATCAACGGTCGTCACCACGATCGCGCTTCCGGTCGCGTTGGTGAAGGACGCCACCCCGATGGCCCTCGAAGACCCGACTCCGGTCACCTCCACGGCGCCGCCGTTGTAGACATAGGCGCTGCCGTTCACTGAATCGGATTCCACCCCGCGCACGCGGTCGTTGGTGGCGCCGGTCGCCGTGACCGCGCCGGTATTGCTGACCGTGGACAATCCGTTCGTCGTGTAGCCCTGCACCCCGATGGCGAGGGTGAAGGCGTTCGAGGCGCCCGTCAGGGTAATGTCGCCGCTATTCGTGATGCTCGCGCCGCTGGTCGAGCGGGTGAAGATGCCGCGCGTGCCGGCGCTGATGTCGCCCGCGTTCTCCACCGTCGCTGTGTTCGAGCCGCCGGCCGCATCTGCGAAAAGGCCACCCGACGTCGTGGTCACGGTGACATATTCGTCCACCAGGATTGTGGAATCGTATCCGGCGAACGAGCTCGTGCGCACGCCGTAACTGGTGCCCGCGTTAATCGTCACCGCCCCCGCCGAGTCGTCCACGACCACGGTGATGTCCTCGCCCGCGTCGGCGGCATAGGTGATCCCGGTCGGATAGGGATTGCCCGCCGCCGTGCAGGTGGCGACCCCGGCGACGTCTGCGCCGCACTCGTCCCCTGCCCGGACTGCGCCCGGCGCGAGCGAGATCGTCAGCGACAGCCCCAGCGCCGTTCCGAGCAGCAGCGAGCGCCGCGCCGCCACGTTCAGCGGACAGATGAAGATGGACCGGGCACGGCCGCTGGATGCGCTGTTCATTTGGACCCCCAACCTAGGCCTGCAACAAGCTTGGCCGCGCTACTTTCTTAGCCGCGAGGGAACAATTTGACTAGGTGTAACTATCAGATTTGGCGGCGCTTATCGCCGTTCATACAATTCCCTTCAAGGGTGCGCGGTTCTCGTTTGACGAGTGTTCCCGCCCACCGGCCTGACATGCGAGGGGAACAGGGAAGCATCCGAGGCGTCTGACCGGGCGGCTCCGCTGAGATCTCAGTCGCCGCGGAGGATGCTGCGCCGCCGCTGAGCGTTCGGCGTCAGCCCGCGCGGAACGGGGCCACGCGCGAGAAAAGCTGTTCGCGGCTTCCCACGCCCAGCTTGGCGTAGATGCGGCGGATGTGGGTGCGGACGGTGTCCAGGGTGACGCCCAGGCTTTCGGCAAGGACGTCGGCGCGATCGCCCTCGACCAGGCGCTTCACCACCTGGGCCTCGGCGCGAGTCAGGCCGAACACCGTCGAGATATCGCACCACACATAGCGCCGCTCGCCCGAGGTCTCGGTGAAGGTCAGGGCCGCCGCCGGCGGCTGGTCGTCCGGTTCGAGCCGCTCCAGCGCCACCACATAGTGGTCGTCGCGCCCGCGCCGCGGGAAGCTCCATGCCCGCAACTCGTGCTCCAGACTCCCGACCATCTCGCGGAACTGGCCGTGGACGGCCTTGTCGACAAAGGTCAGCTTGCCGCCGTGCACCACGACATCATCCGCCTGTCGGAACAAGGTCAGGGCCGACCGGTTGGCCCAGACCAGCGTCAGGTCGGCAAGCCACACCAGCACTGAAGGCCGCGAATGCCGCTCGGCCCAGCTGAGAAAATAGGATTCGGCCTTCTGGGGCAGGGAGACGCAATCCATCTCCACCGCCTCGCTCGGCCCCGCGTACACGCCCACCCTGCACCCCGCGAACCAGAACGGTAAGCTTAACTCAACCGCAGATTTGCAAATCACCAATTCTTGTTACCCGTCGGAAAGAAATTCCGGCTGCTGCGACGAAGAGCCTTGCCGTGCGGCGAACGACCCGGATTCGCCTTGCCCAGGTCGGGAACACGACGCGGGGGTTTGCGGTTCTCGGGGCCATGCCGCGCTATCATTTTCATATCCAGGACGGCGTCCGCCACGACGACGACGAAGGGATCGACCTCGCCGACGATACGGCCGCCGAGCGGGAAGCCGCGCGGCTGGTCGCCCAGCTGGTCCGCGACGACTACCAGCGCCTGTTCCACGACGGCCACTGCGAGGTCACCGTCACCGACGGGCGCGGCCTGGCCCTGTTCAGCATGGCCGTGATGGTGCGCAACGCGGCGGCGCGGCCCCGCGGGGGGCTGGTGCTGGGGGTCGAGCAGCCGACCTAGTCGCCGCTGCGGTCCTCCGCCTCCTCGGCGGGCGCGAACCGGATCGGCTCGTCGTAGCCCCGCCGCGCCGAGACGAACGCCAGGCGCATCAGCACCCACGTCAGGGCGCCCACGCAGAGCACTCCGCCCCCGATGATCGCGTTGGTGACCCACGAGCGGCTGAACAGATCCCCGAAGCCGCCCATCTCCACGACCGCCCAGGCCATGAAGCCGAACACCCCGGCGAGGCCGATAACGAGCATCAGGATCGCGCCGGGTTTCATGCCCTGACTGTCGGCCCGTCCGCGCGGTCGTGCAAGCGCGGCCGCAGCCTCAGTCGCCGACCCGGCGCAGCACGGCGGTGGCGCTGATCTCCGGTTCGTCGGTGCCGTCGCCGGTCCAGTACCAGAACAGCCGGCCGCCATCGCGGACCATGGTCACCGTGCCGCCGACCACGCAGGTGTCGGCGCCATAGGTGATCACCTCGCGATAGACGACCGTGTTGCCGATCGAGCGCAACCGGGTCAACGGACCGCCGCAGCCCAGGGTGGGATAGGCGATGGCGCCGTCTCCCGCCGGGTTCAGGACCACTCGCAGCGGCCAGCGCGAATCCGGCTCGACGGGAGTCTGGACTCCCTCGCCTACCCAGGTCCCCGCCATGGCCGCGGGCCGGACGGCGACGCCGGCCACCGTGGCGCAGGCGTACAGGGATCCGACCGCCACGGCGCAGATGCCTCCCAGGACGTAGCGGATCATGCCCTTGCCTCTCCCGACCGCAATCTAGCGCGGGAGGTCGACGCTGTCAGGGCGCTTCCATCGTGCGCTTCAGATTCTGCAGGGTCCAGGCGTTGCCCATCCTGAACTTGGCGTACAGGTCGTCGAAGCTCGCGCCCGGCCGGAAGCCGACCCCGGTCACCGTCACCTCGGTGGAGCCGTCGGGTCGCGGCGTCAGCAGGATGGTGGTCACGGTCTGGGCGAAGTCCTCGGCGTTGGGAAAGCCAGGCGGAGCCTGGACGTTGCGAATGGTCAGCATGCGCCCTGGCGCGTAGGCCTCGATCCGGTTGCGGATATTGGCCGGCGCCCCCTGGGTGGCGGTCTCGCTGTAGCTGGTCTCGATCATTCCGCCGAGGCGGAAATCGACCCAGGCCCGCTTCACGCTCCAGCGCTCCCACCCCTGCGCCGTGCTCAGCGCGGCCCAGATCCTCGCCGCCGGCGCGCGCACCACCGTCGACAGCTGGATCACGCCCCAGCCGTCGGCCTCGCGGTAGGAGCTGTCGCGCACGTCGGGGAAGGCCGGATCGACCGTTCCCGGCGTTTCGACGCGGGTGAAGCGGACCTTGAACTTGCTTTTCCACGTCCCGCCTTCGAGCGCCTCGGTGGTGGCGACGTAGGCGTCGCCTCCCTCGCGGATCCAGCGGGCCCGCATTGTCAGGCGCGAGCCGTCCGCGCCCAGGTAGCTGTCCTCGAAGCCGAGGCCGCCTTCGATGGCGCGAGCGGTTCCCTCGCTGTGGCCGCCGTCGGACGCGTCGTAGGCATAGCGGATGCTCCCCGCCGCCGAGTCCCATCGGTAGAGGGTTTCGCCGGCATAGGCGTCGGGCGCGCCTTCGACGACGTGCCGGTCGCGCAGGCCGCGCCCGCCATTCACCGCTTCGAAGCAGTGGGTGTCCGTCACCCCTCCGCCGCCCGGAAATTCGCCCTTCCAGCAGGCGCCGGCCAGGAACGCCATGGGCGCCAGCGGATCATCGCCCGCCTGCGCCGGAGCGGAGATCGTCAGGGCCGCGACAGCGGCGGCGGCGAGGACTCTGCGCATCAGTCTTTCTCCGTAGGCGGATGATCGATTGTCATGGCGTCCAGGTATTCGCGCAGGCTGGCGACGGCCTGGTCGAAAGCATCCAGGCTTCGATAGGTGCGCGCCTGCATCACCGCACCCTCCATCACTGTCAGGGTGAAGCTCGCCGCCCGGGCGGGATCAAAGCCTGGCCGGAACCGTGGCCGCGCCTGCTCGAAGCAGGCCTCGACATGGCGCCGCCAGCCTTCGAAGTTGTCCGCCAGCAGCTGCCGCACCGGCGGGTCCGGCTCGTGCAGCTCGAGGGCCAGGCTGCCGATCGGACAGCCGTAGGTGCACTCGCTGACAGCCAGGTGATTGCGGTAGCAGTCGAGCAGGGCGAACACCTTCTCGACCGGGTCCGCCACCGCCCCCCAGGCCGGCTCGAGAAGCATCGGTTCGATGCCGCCCTTGTAGGCCTCCAGCACCGCCAGCAGCAAGTCCTGTTTGGTCGGAAACGCGTGATAGAGACTGCCGGAATTGGCGCCCGCCTGGCGCAGGATGTCCGAGACGCTGGTCGAGCCATACCCCTTCTCGGAGAAGAGCGTCATGGCCGCATAGACCAGCCGGTCGCGCGTGGCGGGCGGACCCTCGCTCACCGCGGCTTGAACACCAGGCCGCCGAGGCCGCCGCCGATCAGGCCCGCCACGGCCGAGGCTCCCCCACCGATCCACAAGGTGGAGAGGGGAACGTCCTTCAGCAGGTAGCTCACCACGATACCGATCAGTCCGGCGAGGCCGCCGACGATGAGGCCGCCCACGGCTCCGGCGGCCGCCCCCGGCCGGGCCTGCATCGCGAAGACGAAGCCCCCGAACAGGGAGAGGAAGGTGCCGAGTGGCGCGAACAGGCTGTCCTTCACCAGCGGGATCCAGTGTCCCGCGACCACCATGGCCAACTGCAGCACGGTGAAGACGGCGAGCTGGGTCGTGAGCGCCTTGCGGTTCATTGATCATCCCTCCCTTGATTGATCATTCAACCAAGTGACCGGACAATGCACGACCTGTCAAGCACGCCCGCTCCCCCGTCTACCTTCGCCCGGCCGTGGCGCCGCCTTCCTGGGCTCAGCCCCCGACCTTCAGCCTTGCGAAGACCATCGCTCCCTGGGGATCGCCGCCGTAGCTGGGTTCCAGATCACTCGGGACAGCGTTGAAAGTGTAGAGGGCGCCCAGGCCGAGGGTGACGTTGTCGTCGACCCTCCAGTCCCGGATCGCGCCGACCGAAAGCTTCGCGACCGTCTCCACCGGCCCATGGCCGCCGCCCGGCGTCAGTTCGTCCGTGTCGATCTGTTCGGCGCGGGCGAAGAGGGTCCAGTCGGCGTTGGGCCTGTAGGCGCTCTCGACCGCCCAGGCCGGGAGGTCGTGATGGTCCTTCTGCTTCATCGCCCAGGCCAGGGTCGTCGACCACCAGCCGTGGTCGCCGACGGGCACGGTGTAGATCGCGCTCACCGACCAGCGCCGTTCGTCTTCGTGAGGGTCCAGCGCCTCGGGGCTTTTCACCTCGGCCCAGGAAGCCTGCAGCGACCAGTAGTCATTCGGATTGAAGCTGATCCGAGCCGAGGTGGAGTCCAGCGCCCCGGTCTCGATGTCCCAGCGGTCCTCGTCGGGCTCCCGGCCGCGGAAGCGCGAGATCTCGACCTTCCAGTCGTCATGGACCCAGCCTGCGGTCAGCACGCCGAAGGTGATGTGGGTGGAATCCATCCAGTGGTGGCTGATCGGCGCCTCCGGGCTGTCCATCGCCGACAGTCGGTGCATGAAGGCGGGCGGGCCGAACGCCGGTTCGCCAGGGAGTCCGCCATATAGGAACAGGCTGTCCTGTTCCGTGAAGCGGTGCGCCCAGGTCGCGGACAGCTCCATGACGAAGTCATGCGGGTGCTGGCGATCCACCAGCGGAGTCGTCCCGTCGGCCGTCTCGCCGGCCGCGAGCAACAGGGGATAGCCTTCTTTCCCCATGAGCGGATCGGGACTGAACATGCCGCGCAGCGCCAGGCTGTCGTCGTCGCCCAGCCAGCGTCGCGCGGAGATCATGGCCATGCCGGACACGAAACCCCGCTCGTCGCCCCGGGGGCCGTCCTGCCAGTCGTAGACGGCGTTCACCGTCAGGTGGCTCATGACCAGCCAGTCGCCCACCATGTCGTGCCGCCCTCCGTGGTGGCTCGCATCGGGCTGCCAGCTGGTTCCGGACGCGTCGCGGCTCATGCGATAGTCCCCGAGCAGGCTGGGCGGGGCGGACATGCCCGCGTCCGCGGTCTCGCCTTCCTGGCCGCCCGCCATGGCGCCCATGTCGTGACCGGCGTGAGGGTCGGCTTCCGCGGCGAGGGCGGGGCTCGAAAGGACGGCCGCGGCGGCGGCCGTCAGCAGAAGGGTTCTCATCGGGAAGTACGCTCCAGAAGGTCGATCAGTTCGTTGGCTTTCTTGCGCTGTTCATCGGCGTCGCCGCTGACGATCGCACCTTCAATGCAGTGCCCGAGGTGATCCCTCAGCAGGCCCTTTTCGATGCCGACGAGCGCGGCCTTCACCGCCTGGATCTGGGTCAGGACGTCGATGCAGTAGCGGTCCTCATCGACCATTCGTGCGATCCCTCGCACCTGACCCTCGACCCGTTTCAGTCGGTTCAGCAGGGCGGGCTTGTTGTCCCGATTCACGGCGCGGCTCCTCAGTGCGGATGGTAGGCGTGGACCACCGCGTGGCCTTGGCCTCGCGCAATCAGCCAGCGGTTGACCGGGAACGCGGCCGCCCCGGCGATGAACAAGGAGAGCGCCAGGCTTCCCCAGAACAGCGGCGAACTCAGGGGGGCGGACATGGCGCCGGGGATAACCAGCATCAGGGCGTTGTCGACCACCTCCATGGTCGCGATCGAGAGGGTGTCCGAGGCAAGCGCCAGTCCCAGCACCGTCGCGAGGGGCAGCCTGGCCTTCAGGAGCGGCAGCATGGTCAGCCCATAGCCGGTGAGGAACGCCAGCAGGATGGACAAGGCGACCACGGGCCACGGGCTCCATCCGAGCGCGGCCCCCGCGACCATTCCGGCGACCTCGCCGATCGCGCAGCCGGCCAGACAATGCGCCGTCGCCTGGAGGGCGGTGCGCGTCAGGTCGGGCGTCGCCCCTGGATGCGCCTGCGCGTGGTGATGATGGTTGGTGTGGTCCATGACGGGCTCCAAGCCCGTCAGATATACCCCCTCGGGGTATACCGCAAGGCGACTAGCCCGCCTTGTGCGACGACCAATGGATATGGACGATGCGCCAGCCGGTCGGACCCTGCTCGAGCACCACCGTCTCGCTGCTGACCCGGTTCACGGGTTGGCCGTGGAACGTTCCGCTGGCGGTCGCCTGCCTGAGCACCCAGGCGGATTCGCCGCGAACAACCACCCGGCTCGCCGTCGCCGTCTCCGTCACGCCGCGAAGATAGGCGACGTCCTGCGGGAGGTGGGTGCGGACATACTCCGCCTTGCTCGCTTCGACGTGGCCCTCCTCGTACACGACGAGATCGTCCGACAGGTAACCGGCCGCCTCGTCCATCCGACCCGCCGCCAGGGCGGCGTGAAAGGCCTCGACGGTTTCGCCGGGATCGGGCGCCGAAACCGCAGGGCCGGCCAGCAGGCCGACGACAATGGCGAGAGGGAGCAGCTGGTTCATGGCCAAGGCTTAGGCCGCGCCGGGCCTGTCGCCAAGGCTCAGCCTTTTCGGCCGAGGCTTCCGGCGGGATCTGTCTCTCTCGGATCGGGCCCGTCGGGACCCGCGGACTGCTGCTCGGCCCGGCCCACCTCCCGGGTTTTCGTCTTCGTCGGCAGCTCGCCCGGAGGTGAAGCTCCATTGGCCTTGCGGCCGGTCGTCTGATCCTTGCTGGTCATGCAGCGGTCCGCCTCTCCGATTGACCGGACAGCGCCGCTTCCAGGCGGTCCAGTCGACGACTGTTTGCTTCCTTGGCGCGCTGTCCGTTCAGGAATGCCCTGAAACGCATGCCCATGCCGATGATCGAGGTGGCCACGCCGGCGACCAGAGCCGCCTGCAGCCCGGGGTGCTCTTTGGCTCCGTCCCAGGAGACCAGACCCAACAGCAGCACGCTGACCGACGAGATCAGATAGCCGCCGCCTTTCCAGAGGATGGCCTTGTTCATCCCGAGTCTAACCCGGCGATGGCCTCACCGTTCCACCCGGGCGGTCGCCCGCTACCGGCGGCGGCCAACGTCGTTCCAGAACGCCTTCGCATAGACGGCCAGGATAATCAGGCCCAGCATCCAGGCCAGGACGCCCCCGGCCAAGGTCGTGACGTCGCCGTGTAACGCTGCGGACATCGGGGCTGCTCCTTCGGCGCCACCTTCAGACCGCGCCCTTGAACCCGCGATGAACGACGCCGGGCGGCCCTATCGCGAGGCGATGGCCTGCCCCGAGCCGCCCTCCAGCCGGGCGCCGCCGTCCCCGATCAGCACGAATCCGGCCCAGTAGAAGGGGTGGGCGGTTTCGGCCGTGTCGTAGAGGCGGGCCTGCGCTTCCGCCAGCGCCTGGCTCAGGGGCTCGCCCGTCCGAACCGCCGAGGAGAGCAGGGTCTGGGTCTGCAGGGCCGATGCGGAGGCGTCGATCTTCCAGTGGGTGGCGAGGACCGAACTGGCGCCAGCATAGACGAAGGCGCGGGCCAGGCCCGAAAGCGCCTCGCCCCCGTCGGCGAAGCCCGTCCTGGCCGCGTCCGAGCGTCCCCCGCCCGCGGTGTCGCAGGCCGACATCACCACCAGCCGCGCCGTCAGTTTCACATCGAGGATCTCCGAGGCCTCGATCAGCCCGTCGCCGTCCGCGCCGGGCGACGCCAGCAGGGCCGGCTCTGCGAAACAATCCGACAGGCCGAGCACGCCGTGTGTGGCCAGCAGCAGCACCTCGGCGCCTCCCACCGCCGGGTCGTCGAGCACCGCCCGGTCGGTGAAGGCGTTCTGGACCACCGCCCGCCCGTTCTGGCCGAAGACGGCGGCGGTCTGCACCGCCTCCCCGTTTGTTTCGGGCAGCGAGCCCAGGCGGCGCAAGACGGACTCCAGTTCGTCGCGACAGCGCTCTGACAGGCCCTGCCGTTCGGCGACCCTCTGGGCGACCAGATGCGGGTCCGGCTGGAAGTCCCCGAAGGTGACCGCCGCGGTGGCCTGCGCCGGAGCCGGGTGAGTGCGAGTGCGCACGAACGCCGCAGGGCCCAGCGATGCGGCGATGGCGCGGCCCCGGCCGAACCAGGCCACCCCGGTGTAGTCCTGGTCGCTGCGGATCCGTTCCGCGACAGCCTCGTTCGGCGCTGCGGTCACGAGGGCCGCGAAGGGCACGCCCGCGAGCGGACCGCCCGCGTCGATTTGCAGTCGACTGAGGCCCGAAAGCTGGCCTTCGATCGGCTTGAACAGCTTGGCGTAAAGTTGCTGGGCCGCGTCCATGTCGTAGTCCGGAAGGCCGCCGCGCTTGAGCTGCACGCTCTTGCGGATGCGGTCCGTAAGGGCGCTGGCCTCCGCCTCGCCGAGGTCCGCCACGAAGGGGGTCACGGCGTCGCGGGTGATCAGGGCCCCATAGACCCGGTCGTCGGCGACGACGAGGCGGATGTAGCCTTCGCCTTCGGAGAGCGCCGCTCGCAAGTCGGCCGCCTTCAGCTGGGGGCTCAGCAGTTCGATGTACCGGGGCGAACGCGACCGCAGCGCCTCCTCCGCCGAGGCCAGCGTCTGCGATGACCGGGCCAGTTCGGCGTCCGCCGCCTTGATCATGCGGGCGTCGGCGTCCGATGTGGAAGACAGGCGCTCCCGGCGGGCCAGGGCCGCTCGGTAGCCGCGCTCGGCGTCCTGGTAGGCGCGGACGCTGTCGCCGCCTTCGCTGGCGGCGAGGCGGGCGGCCAGCTGCGCCGCCGATCGCGCGGCGGCGCCGTCCCAGACCAGCGCGAGCGTCTGGAAGTACTCGTCGGCCAGACCGGGGTCGCCCCCGCCGGCATAGGCCGTGCGAAGCGCATCCAGATGCGAGGCGGCCACGTCGGCCGGCATGCCCGGCGCCTCGCGATGGTGGGCGAAGATCTCGACGGCCGAACGGCTGTCGGCCAGCGCGCCGGCGACGTCGCCGGCGGCCCGCTTCGCATCGGCGAGCGCCAGCAGCAGGTGGCCTTCAGCGCGGGTGCCGGGCGCGTCGCGACGCAGTAACGCCAGGCCGGCGCGGGCCTCGCCCACGGCCCCGAACGCGTCGCCGCGTTCCAGCCTCAGATGCGACCGCTCCTTGTAGATCTGGGCGACCAGCCATCCGGGCTGAACCTCGCTCGCAGCCATGCGGTCGGTGGCCCGATCCAGCGCGGCCTGGGCTTCGGCGGTCCGCCCCTGTCCACGCGCCGCCACCGCCGTAACGTAGTCGGCCTGAGCCGAGAGCACGACGACCTTCTCGCTGTCGGACAGCTCGCCCATCGACATCAGCAGCCCGCGGCCACGACGCGAGGCCGCCGCGGCGTCCTCGATCTGGCGCGCCTGTTCGGCGGTCAGGCGCACGTTCGAGGCGCTGGGGGGGGCGCTCAGCGCCTCGCGCTGGGCGTTGGCGGCCATCGCCAGCTCCATCGCCTGGCGCCTGCGGCCCTGGTTCAGCGCATCGATGGCGCGGTAGTTGGCGATCTTGGTCAGCAGCAGGCGGGCGTTCGCTGTCCGGGCGCGGGCCTCGGCGCGGTCGAAGGCGTCGCCCGCTTCCTGGAACCGCCGTTCGCCGGAGAGGTTGACCCCGATCTCGGCGAGGATCTCGGCCGCGCCTTCGCTGTCGTCGGGGGCCACGGCCTCGTGCGCGCGCAGCAGCTCGGCGAAGTCGCGAGCCGCGCCGCCGAAGCTCCAGATGGCGTTCTGCTCGTAGGCGCGCTGGCGCAGCAGCTCGTAGTTCGCCTCAGCCGCCTGACCCGGCGCGCCCTGCGGATAGGCCGCGCGCAGGGCGTCCATGCCGGGGCTGTCGCCCGCCTCCCGGGCCACGGCCTCCGCCTTCGCGGCGCCGGAGAGCACCCGCGCCGCGGCCACCATCGGACCCCAGTCCGACGGATAGGCTGCGCCCACGATGATGGAGCCTCCGCGGCGCGCCACGAGGCCGAACCGCCGGGCGCCGGCCTCATTGCCCGAGCGCGCGCAGGCGATCTGCTCCAGGCCGCTGAAGTCGCTCGAGGCGATCGCCTGGCCGTCGCCGCTGCACTGGTCGCGCAGGCGCTCCAGGGCCGCGGACTCCTGCGAGGCGGGATAGATGGCGACGAAGCCGGACGGCCGCTCCCACGGCCCGCAGTAGAGGTCGACGGCGCCGGCCTGGGGATCGTCGAAGCGCGCCAGCGCCCGGCAGGCCTGCTTCTCGGTGTTTTCCCCGGCGGCGAAGTCCCGGACCATGCGGCCCTTGCCCACAGCGGGCGCGGCGGCAGCCAGCGCCAGGGCCGAGGCCCCGGTCAGCATCAGCGCCAGGCGGGTCATGGCGGCGAGGGTCATGGCCGATCTCCCGCGCCGCTGCCGGTCCAGAGGTCCTCGTTGCCGGAGCCGGTGATGGGCTCGCCGATCCGCTCCTGCTGGTAGGCGCGGTCCGCGCCCGGCGCCACGAGGGCCCGCAGCAGTTCCGAGTCCTGGTCGTCGCTTTCGGCGGCCTGGTCGTCCGCATCGTCCTCGTCGTCGGCGGCCGCCTGCTCTTCGTCCGCAGGCGGATCATCGGCCATCTGCTGGTCTTCCTCGATCGCCGCCAGGTCGTCCACGCCGACATCCGTTGGGGTTTCGAAGTGCGGGACCTTGTCGGCGTCGCCGCAGGGTCCGCCGCCGAATTGGCAGCCGTTGATCGTGTACTCGACGCTCTCGGGCAGCAGGGGCGAGAGCAGGTACGGATTGTCCGCCACGTCCTTGCCGGTGACCTGGCCGGTCTGGCCGACCAGCACCCCGTAGAGCTGGATCTTGGTCGGTCCCGAACTCAGCGAGATGGTGTAGCCGTTCGGCCCGCCGATCACCGCCCCGTCCAGCCCGGCGTCGGCCGAGATCAGCTCCGTCCCTGCCTGCGGCTCCCCGATCAGGAGCCCGGCGAAGGCGCCGTCGGCGCCGGTGTTCTGCTGGATGATGCGCCCCTTGGCGCCCAGGGTCAGGACGTTGCTCGCGATGAACACATGACCTTCCTCCACCGGCAGGTCGCCCGGGTGATCGGCGTCAAAGTCCTCGTCGGCCGCCGCCGCCGTGATGAAGGCCTGCGAGCCCATGAAGATGTTGTCGGTCGCCAGCAGGTGCGCCTCTGCGAAGGGATTGCTCTCCGTGCCGATGGAGCCGGTGATGGTGATGGTCCCGGGAATCGCGCCGGTCCGCGTCGCCAGTTCGGGATTCTGGGAGACGAAGCCGATCCACAGGGCCGTGTCGGGCCCCTGCGGCGTCATCACGCCGGTGATGTTGATCTGGTCCGTCGATGACGCCCCTAGGGTGAGGATGAGGACATCCGGGCTGATCGTCAGGTCCTGCACCGTCATGTCGCCGTGCGGCGTGGGGAACGGGTCGGCGCTGTCCGAGCCGGCGACGATGACGATCGCCTCCCCGTGCAGGTGCTGGAACTCGTCGTTGGACAGGTTCAGCTCCCCGCCCAACTCATAGGCTCCGACGTTGGCCGGGAGGTCGTCGCCGCCCAGCACCACGCCCGAGCCGTTCAGGCTGACCACGGCGATCGACTGGGCGTAGACTTCGCCGGCGACGGCGATGTCGCTCGCGTGGATCAGAACGCCGGCGAAGTCCCCCTCCTCCAGCACCGGAAACTCCCCGTAGCTCACGCCATTGGCGGTGAGGCTGCCGGTGTCGGTGAGCACGAACGCCTCGGCGGCGTAGGAGTCGATCCGCTCGCCGGCGGTCACGGTCCCGCTGATGACCACCGATCCCTCATAGGCGTAGAGGAACGCGGCTTCCGCCTGGATGTCGCCGTCCATGATCAGCGCGGCGTCCGCCAGCGTCGAACCGCTGTCCGTGCCCTTCGTCACCAGCGCGACCGTACTGGCGCCGCCGTTCAGGGTTGCGCCGGCTTCGATCTCGATCTGGTCGAAGCTGTAGATGATGAGGTTGTCGGGAAGATTGCTCGGGCCGAAGATGTCGTCCGTGGGCGTATTGTCGGCGTCCGCCGTCAGCGTGGCTCCGCCCTGGATGAGGATATCGCCGTAGTGGGCTATGGCGAGCAGCCGATTGTCGGCGCTCAGCACAGCGCCACTGGTCACGGTGATGCCTGAGCCGGAGTTCGGATTGGCCTGGGTCCAGCCCAGGATGTTGATGTCATTTGTGGCGTAGATTTCGCCGCCGACGGTGATCTGCCCGTTGGCGCGCAAGACCGCCCGGGACGCCTCCACCGTGCCGTAGGCGTCCAGCGAGCCGCCGTTGGCGACAAGGATGACCTGGTCCCGGTCCCCGGAGGTTCCGCCAAGTATGGTCGTGCCGTCCTGGATCAGAAGGTCCCCGCTGGAGACGTAGTAGGTGTTCGCCGGCACCGCGAGACCCGCCCCCGCCGTGATGGCAACGCCAAGCGCTGTCGACGAGCTGTTGTTGTCGGCGTCGCCCAGCAGGTAGGCGCCGTCCTGGATGGCTACGTCGCCACCCGAGCGGATATTGATCGTCCCGTCCGCCCTGAGGCTGCCCGCGACGATTGTCTGGGTTCCTGCGGAGGTCGACCAAAGGTCGATCGCCGTGCCGGCGTTGATGCTGCCGTAAACGGCGACCGTCGAGTCGTCGCCATGGCCGTGGGCGAGGACATGACCCCCGGAGGAATCGACGATGCCGGGGACCGCCACCGTGATGTCGTCGTAGGCGAACAGATCGATGTCGCCCGAGCCCGACAGGTCGCCGCTGACGACGATGTCGTCCGCAGTGAAGCTTATCAGCGCCGTGCTCGAGATCGATCCGTCGACGTTGATAGTGGCGGTGTGCCCGTTCGCGCTGGGGGCGGTGCTGTCCCGACCGCCCCATATGCTGACCCCCGCGCCGCCCGGCTTCGACCCGGTGGCGGACATGACGCCGTCCAGGTTGATGACGGTTTCCCAGTTGGACTCGGTGAAGAACGCCGCTTCCAGCTCGATCCACGCACCGTTGGTTGTTCCGGTGTGATTGAAATAGGGGTTTTCCCGAAGCCCGACGTTGTCGCTGGCCTGGTTGAAGTCGGTCGCGGCCCAACCTCCTGACCCGCTGGCGACGATGCTGATCGAGCCCCCTTCGGACACGATGTAGCCGACTTGGGCGCCCGTTCCGCCGATATCGCCGCCGATATCCATGTGCGACGCCTGGAGGGCCACGAACCCGCCGTTGGTAGTCAGGATCTGGGCGCCGGGCAGCACGGACAGGACGTTGTTGTTCTCGGTAAGGCCCCAGTAGACGTGCACCGTGGTTTGACTGGGCGACGCCACGGCCGTCGCTTCCGGATCGGTCAGCTCCCCAAGTCCCGCAAAGAAGGAGCCGGCGTTCACCTGGGCCGTGGGTCCGAACAGGATCCCTCCGGGGGAGAACAGCCAGACCGAGCCGTTGGCGTTGAGTATCCCGTCGATCGTGGTGAGCTGTCCCGGGTCGATCCGGTTGAAGGCGATGAAATCTTGTCCGCCCTGCGCGAAGGTGACGGTCTCGATGTTCGAGATGTTGAAGCTGTCCCAGTCGATCACCACCCGCTCGGCGTTCTGGGTGACCGTCAGGGTGTTGCCCACGGTATTGAAGGTGGCGGGGGAGCCCGGCAGCGGGCTGCTGGCGAAGATCGTCGGATTTGACGGCAGCGCCATGGCGGCCGTGCCTATGGCCCAACTCATGGCGGCCGCCGACGCCCCCATCAGGGCGCGGCGGG
>JAIBAU010000063.1 GCA_019695035.1 Caulobacteraceae bacterium
CGAGCGGTCGTCGCTGTTGGGTTACGCCCGGATCGAAGCCCGGTCGGTCTTCGGCATCAGTGCCCGTGTTAACCCAACCTACGGTCTACGGCCCTCACAAAACGAAAAACCCCGAGGCATCGCCCCGGGGCTTTCAAAATAACGTCAGACTCACCACGCGATATTAGAAGCGCGGCGGACCGCCCGCGCCACCACCGCCCGGACCGCGCGGAGCGCCCTCGCCCGGACGCGGCTTCTTCGGCGTCGCCGGGAGCAGACCCTCGCGCTGCAACCGCTTGCGCGCGAGCTTGCGGGCGCGGCGAACGGCTTCCGCCTTCTCACGCGCCTTCTTCTGGGAGGGCTTCTCGTAGTGACCGCGGAGCTTCATCTCGCGGAAAATACCCTCACGCTGCATCTTCTTCTTGAGCGCCTTGAGGGCCTGGTCGACGTTGTTGTCGCGAACGAGTACCTGCACGCGGGTCTTGCCTCGCTGGTTGATCTATCGGTCAAGTCGAAAAGGCGGGCTTTTGGCCCGCCGAATGATCGGAGGGGGATAGCAGAAGAAACTTACCAAGTCCAGACGGGACCGGCTTATCCCCTGGCGACGAAGAAATCGGCCATGGCAGGCAGCATCGAGACGAGCAGCAAGGCAGCCATCAGGATGTTGAAAATCCGTACTTTGACCGGATCCTGCAGGAGCTTGCGCAGGCCGACTCCGAACAGCGTCCAGGTGCCGACGGAGGGGATGCAGACCGCCCCGAAGACGATCGCCAAAGCCGCGAGGGTGGTCGCGAAGTTCGCCGGGTCGGTGTAGGCCGCCGTCGCGGTCAGGACCATGGCCCAGCCCTTCGGATTGACCCACTGGAAGAGCGCTGCCTGCATGAAGGTCAATGGCTTGGTCGTGCCGTTGCCCGTGTCCGCGCTGATGGGGCCACCTCTGGCGATCTTCCAGGCGAGCCAAACCATGTAGATGCAGCCCGCGATCTTGAGCGTGAGAAAGGCTGTCTGGTTCGCCTCGAGGACTTGGCCGATGCCGACGCCGACGAGGACCATCATCACCATGAAGCCGACCGTGATCCCGGCCATGTGCGGCACCGTCCGCCGGAAACCGAAATTCACGCCGGAGGCCAGCAGCATCATGTTGTTGGGCCCGGGCGTGATCGAGGCCACGAAGGCGAAAACCGTCAGCGCGAAGAGTAGATCCGCAGACATCGTGCAAGCCTATAGGTCAACAATGCTGACCTACCTAGCGCGAACGAGCGGCGCAGGCAAGGCCACAAACGAAAAGGAGGATGCCCGAGCATCCTCCCTCGATCGATCGAAAGTGCTTCGGCGCAAGAGCTCAGACCGCGCCCTCGGCCATCGCCGCGACGTAGTCCCAGTTGACGAGGTTGTCGACGAAGGCCTCGAGGTACTTCTGCCGGGCGTTGCGATAGTCGATGTAATAGGAATGCTCCCACACATCGCAGCCGAGCAGCGGCTGGGCGCCGTGCACGAGCGGGTTCTCGCCGTTCGGCGACTTCATGATCGAAAGCTTGCCGTCTTTCGCCGCGAGCCAGCACCAGCCGGAGCCGAACTGCGTCAGGCCGGCCTGCACGAAATCGGCGCGGAACTTGTCGAAGCCGCCCAGGTCCGACTTGATCTTGGCGTCGAGCTTTCCGGGAATTTTGGAGCCGCCACCGCCGCCGCGCTTCATCCACTGCCAGAAGTGCACGTGGTTGTAGTGCTGGCCGGCGTTGTTGAAGAGACCGGCGTTCTTGCCGTACGAGCCCTTGACGATCTTCGTCAGGCTCTTGCCCTCCCACTCGGTGCCTTTGAGCAGGTTGTTGCCGTTGGTGACGTAGGCCTGATGATGCTTGTCGTGGTGGAACTCCAGCGTCTCCTTCGACATGTAGGGCTGAAGCGCATCGTAGGCGTAGGGGAGATCGGGGAGCGCGAAGGACATGGAGCTACTCCGGTTTTTCTTGGTTGCGGATGGGGGCCGGGGCCGCCGGGTGAAACGATGCGGCCTCGAGACCGGCACGTTAGCCAGTATGGCCAAGCGTGACAAGCGAACGCACCAGTGGGCGGTCCGTGTCCTTCGCAACGATCGATTTCGGGGAGGGGGTGGGGCGCGATGACCCTGGGCACCGCGCCCCTGGATCACGCCGGGGAAGATACGTTTCCGTTCCAGGGTGAGATCGTTCTACGCTCCCGCCATTGAACTGCTTCTGAACATCGCATTCATCTGGCGTTCATCGGATCGCACCGGCGCGCAAGGTCCGGCTCCGCTCGGGTGGCGGTGGCGTACGACCGGAGGACACCGCCGCCGGCGGGTCAGCCGCCGAGCGCGATGAGACCGCGCGCAATGCCATGCCAAGTGGCGGTGTCGCTGAACGGAATCTTGGCTAGTTGCACGCTGAGCGCGAAGACGAGCGCCCAGATATACGCGGGATGAACTTTGCCGAGCTTGCGCCAGTCGTAGATCATGCCGGCGACGATGAAGAGCAGCCCCAACAGCGCCGGCGGCAACACCCCGATGACGGGCGGCGGAGGCAGGTTCAGTCCGGAAAGCCCCACATTCCCCTGGAACGGCGGCATGTTTCCGCCCATCACGAGGTAGGCGATGTAGGGCCGCGCGATCGCCGCGTCGAGGATGACGGCGGTCGCCGACAGGAGCAGGCGCTTGTGCCAATCGGCCCGGCGCATGTTGACGATCGCGGCGATCACCAGGATGGCGAAGGTCGACAGGGCCGCCAGCGGCACGATCATGAAGGCTTCGCCGGCCTCGGCTGCGTTCAGGGTGATGGCGTGCTTGCCCGAGTTGATGGCGGCGAGACTGCCGAAGATCACCATGGCCGTCGCCAGCGATATGCCGATCAGGCCGACGTCGCGGTGGCGCGCGATCCGTCCCGACGTCACCAGCCAGGCTTGATAGACCAGCAGCAGCGTCCAGCCGAAGAAGACCGTACCGTGGATGGCGATGACCGGAAGCCGCTCCGGGATGCCTTGCGCCAACGGGATCCAGAAGGTCGGCGCGAAGCCGAGGAACGCCGTCGCCGCCATCGCGACCGACATCCAGAGGAAGAAGCGCGAGCGCACCGCCGTCCGGCC
>JAIBAU010000041.1 GCA_019695035.1 Caulobacteraceae bacterium
GCCATGAAGCGCCTGCTAGCCGCCCTGCTGCTCCTGCTCCTCGTCGCGCCCGCGGCGGCCGAGCCGATTCCGTACGCCGACACGGTGAAGCCGCGGCAGAACTGGCGCGAGGGGGCTGCGCAGTGGCTGACCGGGGAGCTGCCCGCCGATGACGCGGCCGCCTCCAAGGCGCTGACGCTGAACAACTACTGGGGCCTTCGCCAGGATCCCAGGCATCCGTGGAAGGGGACCCCCCGCTTCGACGGATTCGACGGCAACACCGACGGAACCTATGCGGTGTTCTCCGACCCGCGCTTCTCGGCCCGGGCCATGGCCATCGCGCTGTCGGACTGGAACGACGAGGGGGTGGTCAGCGCCTCGGACATCGCCGCCCGCCTGAATCCCGCCGACCCCTACCTGGCCGAGGCCATGGTGCAGTCGACGGGCCGGACGGTCTCCGAACCGCTGGGCCTGTTCGACGCCAGGGGCCCGACCGGTCGGCTGCGGCAGGTGATGATCAACCTGGCCCGCCGCTCGCTGGGCGGGGGCCTGGGCCCCTCCGACAGCCTCATCGCCACCGGGCTGGAGGCGGTGCGCTACAATCGCTTCGACCAGACCGAGGCGGGATTCAGCGCCTGGCAGGCGGACGAGCCGGAGTGGAAGCCGCAGGTCCAGCGATTCGAGACCTATCTGGCCGGCCAGGGGCTGGCCGGCCGCTTCCCCACCTACCAGTTGCTGCGCACGGCGTCCGACTGGAAGGGCTGCGGCGCGCCCTTCACCGTGCCGCCGGAGGAGGTCTGGCCGCACGCGGCCCAGACCCTGAAGCTGATCGACGAGCGGGTGCGGCCCTCGATGCCGAAGCTCGAGATCATGTCGGGCTACCGCCCCGGCTGGCTGAATGTCTGCGCCGGCGGGGCCGAGCGCTCGGCCCACCGCGAGTTCTTCGCCTTCGACATGGTCCCTGGCGACCCGGCCATCACCCGCGACGGCCTGATGCTGAGGGTGTGCCCGATCTATTCGCTGGAAGGTCCCTCGCGGGAGATGGGGCTGGGCTTCTATTCGGGGGTGCGCTTCCACGTGGACACCTCGAGCTTCCGCACCTGGGCCTCGTTCAACCGTGTGAGCTACGCCCCCTGCGCGCCGGACGGAGCCGTGAATCCCGTTCCGGACGTGCCGCCCCCGCCGCCGCCGTTTCCGCCGGTTTTCCCTTCCCGATAAGGGATTCCAGGGCTTTCTAACGGCCACGTCATGACCGCGAATTAAGCTGACTTCGCCGCGTCTGCGCGTAGGTTCGCCTGGAATTCGAGATCAGGGAGCCTCCCCATGAAAGCCGTCTACGCCGTCTCCGCCGCCCTGGCCCTCGTCGCCTTCGCCGGCGCCGCCGAGGCCAAGGGTCCGGAAGTCGAGATCAAGGACGCGGTCGCCCGCGTCGTGGTCATTCCCGAGGACCGGACCGACATCGCCGTGGAGGTCGTCAACGGCAGCCGCGCCGAACTGCCCCATATCACCGTGCAGCGGCTGGCCGGCGGCAAGGTCAAGCTGGACGGCGGGCTGGATTCGCGGGGCCTGCTGGGTCACAGCCGGATCCGCGGCTGCAGCACCCGCGGCGCCGCGCCGAGCGGCGGCAACCCGCTGGACAGCCTGAGCAGCACCACGGTCCGCGTCGCCGACATCGGCGAGGTGAACATGCGCGAGACCCCGATCATCACCATCCGCGCTCCGCGCGACGTCAGCGTCAGCGCCAACGGCGCCGTGTTCGGCTGGGTCGGCCGGGCCAATTCCGTCGAGCTGGGCAACGCCGGCTGCGGCGACTGGGTCGTGGCCCAGACCTCGGGCGCGGTCGAAATCTCGCAGGCCGGTTCGGGCGACACCACGGTGGCGACCTCGGGCAGCCTGTCGGTCTCCATGGCCGGCTCGGGCGACGTCACCGCCGGGCCGACCGGCCAGCTGGAGGTGTCCATCGCCGGTTCGGGCGACGTCACCGTGGCTTCCGTGCGCGGTTCGGTCGAGGCCTCGATCGCCGGTTCGGGCGACGTGACCGTGAACGGCGGCGAGGCCACCTCGGTGGAAGCCAACATCGCCGGCTCGGGCGACGTCACCATCAAGGCCGCCGCCGGCCGGGTGGAAGCCAACATCATGGGTTCGGGCGACGTGACCGTGCAGTCGGCCTCCGGGCCGGTTTCCAAGTCGGTCATGGGTTCGGGCACGGTCACCGTCGGCCAGGACTGATCCGCGCAACGGTTCCAGCGGCCGCCGCGATCCTGGCGCGGCCGGCCGCGGGAGAGGCCCGGGCGCCGCGAGGCTCCCGGGCTTCGCCGTTTTGGGGCCCTTGGTGGTCCGCCTCGCCCGCGGCCGAGGCGCCGGGAATCCGCCTGCGTCGTTGCGGGGGCGGGGCGGGCGTTCTAGGTATGCCGCTTCCTCGCCTGCCACGGGAAACCCCAGTGACCGACGCCGCCGCGCCCTCCGCCGATCTCTCCGCCCTCAGCTTCGAGGAAGCGCTCCTGCAGCTGGAGAAGATCGTCTCCGAACTGGAAAGCGGTCGCGCCCCGCTCGAGAAGTCGATCGAGCTCTATGAACGCGGCGCCGCGCTGAAGGCCCACTGCGAGAAGCGGCTCGAGGCCGCGCGCCTGCGCGTCGAGAAGATCGTGGTCGGCCGCGACGGCCAGGCCCAGGGCGCCGAGCCGGCGGACTTCTCGTGACCGCGGCGCTGGCCCGACCCGACATCGCCGTCATCGCCGCCCGGGTCGAGGAGGCGGCCGACCTCGTCACCGTCGCCCTGGACGAGCTGCTGCCCCGGGCCGACGGGGCCGAGCAGCGCCTGACCGAGGCCATGCGCTATGCGGCGCTGGGCCCAGGCAAGCGGCTGCGGCCCTATTTCGCCATCGAGACGGCGCGCCTGTTCGACGTGGACGAGCGCTCGGTGCTGCGGGCGGCGTGCGCGCTGGAGTGCATCCACGCCTACAGCCTGGTGCACGACGACCTGCCGGCCATGGATGACGACGACATGCGCCGCGGCCGGCCCACCGTTCACCGCCAGTACGACGAGGCGACCGCGGTGCTGGTGGGCGACGCCCTGCAGTCCGCGGCCTTCGAGATCCTGGCCCACCCGGACACCCACGACGACGCCGAGGTGCGCTGCGAGCTGGTGCGCCGCCTGGCCGTGGCTTCGGGCGCCCAGGGCATGGCGGGCGGGCAGATGATCGACCTGCTGGGGGCCCGGGACGACCTCGGCGGGGTGGCGCGGATGCAGCGGCTGAAGACCGGCGCGCTGTTCGCCTACGCCTTCGAGATCCCCCTGATCATCGCCGACGCGCCCGACGCCGAACACCAGGCGCTGATGATGTTCGCCCAGGACCTGGGGCTGGCCTACCAGATCGTCGACGACCTGCTGGACGCCGAGGGGGACGAGGATCTGCTGGGCAAGGCCGCGGGCGGCAAGGACGCGGTGCGGGGCAAGACCAACTTCGTCACCCTGCTGGGCGTGGGCGCGGCGCGCGAGCGGGTGAACCTGCTGGCGGACCAGTCGTGCAGACACCTTGAGGTTTTCGGGGAGGACGCCGATTTCCTGCGGGCGGGCGTGGACTTCGTGCTACAGCGTCGCGCGTAACCCCCGCCGCCAGCGCGCGTTAGTCCGGTAGCCGTCTCCAGAGCCGCTTGATGCCCGTCGACACTCCGCTTCTCGATATGATCAAGAGCCCCGCCGACATGCGCGGCCTGTCGATCGCCGACCTCAAGCAGCTGGCCGAGGAGGTGCGGGCCGAGACCATCGACGCCGTCTCGGTGACCGGCGGGCACCTGGGGGCGGGCCTGGGCGTGGTCGAGCTGACCGTGGCCCTGCACCACGTGTTCGAGACCCCCCGGGACATCCTGATCTGGGACGTGGGCCACCAGGCCTATCCGCACAAGATCCTGACCGGCCGCCGCGACCGCATCCGCACCCTGCGCCAGGGCGGGGGGCTGTCGGGCTTCACCAAGCGCTCGGAGAGCGAATACGACCCGTTCGGGGCGGCCCACGCCGGCACCTCGATCAGCGCGGCGCTGGGCTTCGCCGCCGCGCGCGACCAGAAGGGCGGCGACAACAAGGTGGTGGCGGTCATCGGCGACGGCTCTCTGACCTGCGGCATGGCCTATGAGGCGATGAACGCGGCCGACCACTCCGCCAAGCAGCTGATCGTCATCCTGAACGACAACGACATGTCGATCGCGCCCCCGGTCGGGGGCATGAGCGCCTATCTGGCCCGGCTGGTGTCGGGGGGCATCTACCGCTCGTTCCGCGAGTTCGGGAAGTCGGTGGTGGGCGTGCTGCCCAAGCCGATGAAGGACGCCGCGCGCAAGGCCGAGGAGTACGCCCGCGGCATGGTCACGGGCGGCACCCTGTTCGAGGAGCTGGGCTTCTACTACGTGGGCCCGATCGACGGACACAACCTGGACGACCTGGTGCCGGTGCTGAAGAACGCGGCCGAGTTCCAGGGCAAGCCGGTGCTGGTCCACGTGGTCACCCAGAAGGGCAAGGGCTACGCCCCGGCCGAGCACTCGGCCGACAAGTACCACGGGGTGGTCAAGTTCGACGTGGTGACGGGCAAGCAGACCAAGGCCCCCACCAACGCCCCGAGCTACACCAAGGTCTTCGCCCAGGAACTGATCAAGCGGGCCGAACGGGACGAGCGCATCGTCGCCATCACCGCCGCCATGCCTTCGGGCACCGGGCTGGACCTGTTCGGCGAGCGTTTCCCCGAGCGCATGTACGACGTCGCCATCGCCGAGCAGCACGCGGTCACCTTCGCCGCCGGCCTGGCCGCCGACGGCATGAAGCCCTTCGCGGCGATCTACTCGACCTTCCTGCAGCGAGGCTACGACCAGGTGGTGCATGACGTGGCCATCCAGTCCCTGCCGGTGCGCTTCGCCATGGACCGGGCCGGGCTGGTCGGCGCCGACGGAGCGACCCACGCGGGCAGCTTCGACATCGGCTACCTGGGCGCCCTGCCGGGCATGATCCTGATGGCGCCCTCGGACGAGGCGGAGCTGGCGGCCGTGATCGCCACGGCCTGCGAGATCGACGACGCGCCTTCGGCCTTCCGCTACCCGCGCGGCGAAGGGATCGGCATCGACATTCCGGAGCTCGCCGCGCCGCTGGAGATCGGCAAGGGCCGCATCGTGCGCGAGGGAACGGCCGTGGCCATCCTGTCGCTGGGCACCCGGCTTGAGCCGGCCCTGAAGGCGGCTGAACTGCTGGCGGCGCGCGGCATCAGCGCCACCGTCGCCGACGCCCGCTTCGCCAAGCCGCTGGACGAGGCGCTGATCCTGCGCCTGGCCCGCGAACACGAAGCGCTGGTCACGGTCGAAGAGGGCGCGCGCGGCGGCTTCGGCGCCTTCGTGCTGCAGCTGTTGTCGGACCGCGGCGTGCTGGATCGCGGCCTGAAGGTGCGCACCCTGACGCTCCCGGACGTCTTCCAGGACCACGACAAGCCCGAGGCCATGTACGCCCAGGCGGGCCTGGACGCCGACGGCATCATGCGCGCCGCGCTGCGCGCCCTGGGCGTGGACGCCGCGTCGGTGAAGGACGCGCGGGCCTAGTCAGCCTTCCTGCAGGCGTCGAGCAGCTTGCGCACCTCGGCCAGGGGGGCGGCGGGCATGCTGGTCCGCTCGCCGAAGGCGCTGAACTGGACCGCGCCGGTGCGGGCGAAGGCCTGGATCACGGGGTCGTCGAGGCCCAGCTGCATCGCGGTCACCTGCGAGCCGCCGTACATCTCCTCGCTTTCGGCCACCGCCTCATAAGCCTTGGAGACCGACCCCGAGCTGACCGTCAGCTGGGTCATTTCGGTGCGCGCCTCGGGACCGGGGTCGCCGGGGATGGGATGATCGGCCCACATCGAGGCCTGCAGCGAGCCCGTGCCGGTCTGGCAGACGAAATAGTTCACCGTGTCGTCGCTCTCGGGCACCGCGAAGGTGAGGTGCGAGCCTTCCTCGGTCTGCCAGAAGGACCAGACCGCGCCCTCCGCCGGGGTGATGGTCTTGGCCGGGGTCGCGACTGCGGCGGCGGCACCAGGCTCGGCCTTGGCCGGAGCGGCCCCGTCGGCCGGCCGGGCCGGTGAACAGGCGGCGGCCAGCAGGGCGGCGGGAAGGGCGAGGGCGGCGAGGCGGGTCAGCGTCATGTCAGGAGGTCCGGGAGTTGACGGACCGATGTTCGCCGAGCGCGGGCTCCGCGTCTAGGGCCCTGGCCAGTCCCTCTGCGCATCGGGCGGCGGCGGCTGGCCGCGGGCGGTGACCGTGCAGGCGCCGAGCGCCAGCAGGGCCGCGAGGAGAAAGAGGATGCGTGACACCGCGCGAGGGTGACCCAGGCGCGGCGGTGCGTCTAGGCGTGAACCGCCGGGCGGCGGGCGATCCACGGGCGGGCGGACTCGAGCTGGTAGGCCAGTTCGAGCAGCAGGCGGTCCTGGCCCACGTCGGCGGAGAACATCATCCCGATCGGCAGGCCGGCTTGGCTCATGAACAGCGGCAGGCTCAGCGACGGCGACCCGGCGATGTTGTTGAGCGGCGTGTAACCGACGTAGGTGGTGAGCCGCTCGACCAGGGTCTCCATGGGCACGTCCGGGGCCACATAGCCCAAGGGCACGGCCGGCTGGTCCAGCACCGGAGTCAGGATGACGTCGTAGTTCTTGTAGATGCCCAGATACTGGCGGGCGCTGCCGATCAGGCGGCCGACCGAGGCCTCGAAGTCGGCCTGGGCGATACGGCCGCGCTGGGCGGCGAGCGCCAGGGTGAAGGGCTCGAGCGTCCTTTCCGCCATGCCCGGCCCAGCCAGGCGCTCGATGGTGGCGAACACCTCGCGGCCGCCCTCCGCCCACAGGTTGGAGAAGTCCTCGGTGAAATGGGAGGCGTCCAACGGCCAACGCTCCAGCGGGTGGGCGTCATGGCCGAGGGACTCCAGGAGCAGGGCCGTCTCCGTCACGGCGTCGCCGACCTCGGCGGTGGCGGCGTGGCCCAGGGGGTCGACCTTCAGGAAGCCGATCTTCAGCTTGCGGGTCGACGGCCGCGACACCAGCCCCACGGGCTCCATCAGCCTGTCCGCCCCGGCCCGTTCCACCGAAGCGAGGAAGGCCGCCGTGTCGCGTACCGTGCGGCTGACGCAGAGGGACACCGACAGGTCGGTGACGCCGGTCTCGTCGCCGATGATGCGCCCACGCGTGGGCTTCAGGCCCACCAGGCCGCAGCAGGCCGCGGGGATGCGGATCGAGCCGCCCCCGTCGGTGGCGTGGCTGAGAGGCAGGACGCCGGAGGCCACCGCTACCGCCGCGCCGCCGGAGGATCCTCCGCAGGAACGCTCCGGGTCCCAGGGGTTCCGGGTCGGCCCCGTGGCCAGAGGTTCGGTGGTGGGCAGAAAGCCGAACTCGGGCGTGGCGGACTTGCCGATGGGGTTGAAGCCGGCTGCGAGGATGCCGGTGACGCGGTCGCTGTTGCGCGCGGCGGGGCCGGCGCGCGCGCCGGAACGACTGCCGTAGCGGGTCGGCACGCCCTCCAGGTCCTGAAGGTCCTTGATGAAGATCGGAGCGCCGGCGAACGGACCGGGCTCGCCGGCGGGCGACTGGGCCCGAACCTTGGCGCGCTCGAAGTCCGGCGTGACCATGAAGTTGAGCTCAGGGTTCAGCGCCTTGGCCCGGTCGATGGCCCCGCCCACGGCCTCGGCGGCGCTGATCTCGCGGCGGCGAATCAGGGCGGCGGTCTCGGTGGCGTCGATCCAGGCCAGGTCGCGGGCCATGGCCGAGACGCTGGGCGCGGCGGCGGCCATCGGCGCGGCGGCTGCGGTGGCCATGAAGGCGCGGCGGTTCATCGGCATGTCTGGAGCTCCCCCGAGTTGTCCGAATAACGAACGGGAAGCGCCCCCGGATCAAGTCCGCAGATCAGGCGCCGCAGAGTCGGGCGAAGCGTTCGAGTTTCGACCGGTGCTCGGGAGCCATGGCGATCTGACCTTCGCCGGCCTCGCTCTTTACCGCCAGCTTGCCGCTGGCCACGAAGGCAGCGAACGCCGCGTCGGTGGTGCGGAACTGGCTGACGACCGGGCGGGTGTGCTCCCCGGACGGGTAGATCGAGACCCGGGCCTGGCCCGATCCGGGGGTGCATTCCAGGACAGCCGCGAGCTGCGGCGTGTCGGGCACCTCGTTAGCCAGCGCGAGGGCGGTGCGATTCTCGTAGAGGGTCCATGTCCACGACTGGGCCAGAGCGGGTTCGGCGGCGAGCAGGCCGGCAAACGCTGTGATCAGGGCGATCAGGCGCATGGTCTCTCCCGGGTCGTCGCTCCGGCCGGGCCGGGGGGTCAGGCTTCACAGTGCGCGAAAAACTTCTCGATGTCGCCCTTCGCGTGGGCCGTCGCCCGCATCTCGGTGCGCCCGAAGCCGCGCTGCAAAGCCAGATCGCCTGTCCGGGCGAAGCGCTCGAGCGCCGCATCGTGGGTCGAGGCGCGCGCTTCCATGTAGAGGCCGCCGCCGAAGGGGTCGGTTTCAGCCGGACCGGAAAGCTGCAGCTTCCGCTCGCCGGAGGTCAGGACCAGCATGGGCTTGTCGGGGGAGACGTCGCCGGACACGACCACCGCCCCGTCGCCACGGTTGCAGGTGAGCATGACGCCCACCAGGTCCGAGTTGGGGGCGCCGTAGGCAAGTTTCGCCTGGTCGCCCTCGACGTACAGGTTCCACTGGGTCGGAGGGGTAGTCTGGTCGATCTGGTGCGCCCAGGCGGCGACCGACCCCCAGCTGAACAGGCCCAGTGCGATGGCGAGGATGCGTCCCATGTCCCGACCTCCGATCTGGGGGCGAAACGTGTGACGGCTGCAAAGGGTTCAATGCGCCGCTTGCGCGGGACGCGAAATGTGGCGCGAATGTGACAAGAAGGGAGGCGCGCCGCCTTCGCGACGCGCCCCTTCAAACGCCTGAAATCGTTGATCTAGAACGGCGAGAAGCGTTCCACGACGCGTTGCGCCGCCGGGGCCCGCTGAACGGTTGTCACGTCGCCGCGGCCGCCGTAGCTGATGCGGGCCTCGGCGATCTGGGTCTGGTCGATGGTGTTCTGGCTGGAGATATCGGCGGGATTGACGATGCCGGCGACGGTCAGTTCGCGCACCTCGGCATTGGTGCGGACCTCCTGGCGGCCCTGGATGACGAGGTTGCCGTTGGGCATAACGCCGGTGACGACAGCCGCGATGGTCAGATTGACCTTTTCGGACCGGCTGATGACGCCCGACCCCTGGGAGCCGGTCTCGCCGTTCATGCCGATCATCTGATTGGGGTCGAACCCCGACGGGAAGGCGCGGCCGAGGCTGTTCTCAAGGCCGAAGAAGTGGCTGACGCCCGCCTCGACGTTGTTGGAGCGCGAGCGGTTGGTCGAGTTCGACACCTGGGCCTTGTCGTCGATCTGGATCTTGACCGTGAGGATGTCGCCGACGTTGCGGGCGCGCTGGTCGGCGAAGAAAGTCCGGGCGCCGGTCCGCCACAGGGAATTGGGAGAGGCGGCCTGCGGCGCCGGCTGGGGCACGATGTTCAGGGTCTGGGGCGTCATGCCGGCCGGATAGCCCATGGGCGCCAGCTGGGGACCGGCGATGGTCTCCTTGACGGTCGAGCAGGCACAGAGAGAGACGGCGGCGACGGCGATGAGGGCGACGTTACGCATGGGGACCCCTAACGATTGGAAGCGAGACGGTTTGCAGTGCGGAGGCTGTCCGCCTCGGGGCCAACGGCGGCCGAGCCGGGCCCGGTGACCACGGCGACAATCGTCTTCTTCGATTGGGGATTGAGCACGGAGATCGGGTCGCCGACGGCCCCGGCCTGGGTGGCCTGGGCCTGCAGCGACAGCGAAACGCCGTCCATGTTGTAGGTGACGGAGATCAGGTCGCCGCGCTTGACGACGACAGGTCGGGAAAGGTCGCTGGTAGCGACGGGCGCGCCTTCGCGCAGCGGCCGGCGGGCGGCCTGGCCGATGATCGCGTCGGCGTCCGAGGGGCGGTTGGCCGGGGCGAGGTGGGCCTGCACCTTGGTCCAGATCACGTCCTCGGGCTGCACGATTTCGCCGGTGGCGAGGCTGCGCGTGTAGGTCAGCACCTGAACCTCGCCGCCGGCCTGGCCGGACGAGGCGGCGCCGTTCCTGACCACCAGGCGGCGGAAGCCGTGGTCGTTGGCCCAGTCGAGGCCCCAGCGGCGGGCGATGGCCTGGACCGCCGCGGCGTCCAGCACCACCGATCCGCCGGCGGCGGGCCCGTTGGCGAGCAGTACGCCCGAGGCAGGGCCGGCGTTGTCGAAGAGATCGCCCAGGGTGACGCGGCCGTCGGAATCGACGAGCTGATCCTTGAGGCGGACCGGAACCCCGGCCTGGGCCTCGGTGGCGGCCCCGAAGAGGGCCACGGCGGCGGCGATGACGGCGAGGATGCGCTTCATCGGATCAGGACTTCAGCTGGCTGGTGGCCTGCAGCATCTCATCCGCCGCGGTCACAATCTTGGAATTCATTTCGTAGGCCCGCTGGGCCACGATGAGGGCGGTGATTTCGCTGACTGCGTCGACGTTCGAGGCTTCGGTGTAGCCCTGCATGAGCTGGCCGAAGCCGGTGTCGCCAGGCGTGCCGACGGTGGCCGCGCCGGATGCGCCGGTTTCCAGGAACAGGTTGTCGCCGATCGCCTCGAGGCCGGCTTCGTTGAGGAAGGTGGCCATCTCGAGCTGGCCCACCGTCTGCGGCGCAGGATCATCGCCGGTCAGGACCTGGACCTGGCCGGTCTTGGAGATGACCACGTCCCGGGCTTCCTGCGGGATGGTGATCTGCGGCTGCACGATGTAGCCGTCGTCGGTGCACAGGATGCCCTGGTCGTTGACCGAGAAGTTGCCGGCGCGCGTGTAGGCGGTCGAACCGTCGGGCATCAGCACCTGGAAGTAGCCCCGACCATCGATGGCGAGGTCGAACCGGTTGCCGGTCTGGGTCATGTTGCCCTGGGTGGTGATGCGGTAGACCGAGCCGGCCTTGACGCCGGCGCCGACCTGCACCCCGGTGGGCACCACGGTGCCCGCCTCCGAGGACTGGGCCCCCATGCGCTCGACGTTCTCGTAGAGCAGGTCCTGGAACTCGGCCCGCTGCCGCTTGAAGCCAACCGTGTTCATGTTGGCGATGTTGTTCGAGATGACCTCGACGTTCAGCTGCTGGGCGGCCATGCCGGTGGCGGCGATTCTCAGTGCGCGCATGGGTCAGTCTCCCTAGGACACGCGGCCCAACCGCTCGACGGTGCGGCGGTTCAGGTCATTGGTGCTCTCGATCATCTTCGCCATGCTCTCGTAGGCGCGGGTGATCTCGATGAGGTTGGTGATCTGGCGGATCGGCTGGACGTTGGAGCCCTCGACCATGCCCTGACGCACGCGGGCGCCCTCGGCCGGGGAGGGAGTCTCGTTGGAGGTATTGCGGTAGTAGCCGTCCCCGTCCTTGGACAGGACGCCCAGGGCCGTGAACTGCACCGCCTGCAGGCGGCCGACGCGCTCCTCGCCCTGGGTGATGATGCCGTCGTCGGAGACGGACGGCGCGCCCTTGCTCATGTCCAGGATGATCTCCGCGCCGCCTTCTCCCAGCACGGGGAGGCCGTCGGCGGTCACCAGCCGGCCGTTGGCGTCGGTGGAGAATCGGCCGTCGCGGGTGTAGCGCTCGCCCTCCGGCCCGCCGATCGCGAAGAAGCCGGCGCCCTCGATGGCGAAATCGAAGGTGTTGCCGGTTTCGGAAAGCACGCCCTGGCCGAAATCCCGCCCAAGGCCCGTGTCGAGGACGAATCGTCCCGGACCCTCGATGCCGAAGTTGCGGGCGCGCTCGCCGTTTTCGGTGGCGACCAGCAGTTCCTCGACCTTGAAGCCGGCCGTGTCCATGTTCGCCAGGTTGTTGGCCGCGATGTCCAGTTCGCGGCGCAGCGTCATCTGGCGGGACAGGGCGATGTAGCCTGCGTTTTCCATGTCGCACGCCCACGCAAGGCCCGTGCCACGGCGTTAACCATACAGTTCCGTTGAAAAGCTTGAGGTTTCTCGCCGCCCGCGACAATTCGGGCGGGCAAAAAATGCCGCGTTAGGGGCAATTGCAAACGCGCTGTTAACCAAACCGGCCCGAAGCATGAGCGTACGGTTCGGGGACGTTCGGGCGGCCATGTTCTTCAAGAAGAAAGACAAGAAAGCCGAAGCAGGCGCGGAAGGGGCGGAGGGCGAGGCCCAGGTCCCCGCCACGACGGACGGCGAATCCCCCGAGGGGGAAGCGGCGCCGAAGAAGAAGGGCCTGCCGCTCAAGATGCTGATCATCGCCGGCGTCGGCGCCTTGCTGGTGTTCGGCGGAGGCGGCGCGGGCCTGTATTTCTTCGTGCTCAAGCCCAAGCCGGAAGCGGGCGCAGCGGGCCACGAGGCGCCCAAGAAAAAGCCGAAGAAGAAGCCGGGCGGCCACGGCGAGGGCGGCAAGCCCGGCGAAAAGGACGAGGCCGGCGGCATGGTCCGCGAGGGTCCCGAGGGCGTGACCTACTACACCATGCCCGATCTGGTGGTGAACATTCAGAGCGCCGACGGCAAGCCGACCCTGCTGAAGCTGACCCTGACCTTCGAGATGAAGGACGAGGAGACCGCCGAGATCATGCCCGAGGAGGCCCCGCGCCTGAAGGACATGTTCACGACCTTCCTGCGCGAACTCAGGCCCGAGGACCTCAGCGGCAGCCAGGGCACCTACCAGCTGCGCCAGGAAATCCAGCGCCGCGCCAACCTGGTGCTGGCCCCGCACAAGATCGACGCCGTGCTGATCGAGGAGATGTTGATCCACTAGTCCGGATCGCGTGACCGACATGTCCCAGGCCGCCGAAGAACAGACCGCAGAACCCGACGCTCCCGCCGCGGAGCTCGCCGGCTCCGACATTCCGGGCTGGGAGCCGCCGTCGTCGGGCGAGCGCATTCTCAATCAGGACGAGATCGACTCCCTGCTCGGTTTCGACCTGACCGACGAGGAGGCTGGCGAGCGGTCCGGCATCCGGGCGATCATCAACTCGGCGCTGGTCTCCTACGAGCGCTTGCCGATGCTCGAGATCGTCTTCGACCGCCTGGTGCGGTTGATGACGACCAGCTTGCGCAACTTCACCTCCGACAACGTCGAGGTCAGCCTCGACAACATCTCGTCGATCCGTTTTGGCGACTACCTGAACTCGATCCCTCTGCCGGCGATCCTGTCGGTGTTCCGGGCCGAGGAGCTGGACAACTTCGGCCTGCTCACGGTCGACTCCAACCTGATCTACTCGATCGTGGACGTCCTTTTGGGCGGCCGCCGCGGCACCGCGGCGCTGCGCATCGAGGGCCGGCCCTACACCACCATCGAACGCGTGCTGGTGCAGCGCATGGTCGAGGTCGTGCTGAACGACGCCAAGGCCGCCTTCGAGCCGCTCACCGAGGTCAACTTCAAGCTGGACCGTCTGGAGACCAATCCGCGCTTCGCCGCCATCGCCCGTCCGGCCAACGCCGCCATCCTGGTGCGCCTGCGCATCGACATGGAGGACCGGGGCGGCCGCATCGAGCTGCTGCTGCCCTATGCGACGCTTGAGCCCATCCGGAAGATGCTGCTGCAGCAGTTCATGGGCGAGAAGTTCGGCCGCGACAACATCTGGGAAAGCCACCTGGCGACCGAGCTGTGGGGCACCCAGACCGAGGTCCGCGCCGTGCTCGACGAGCAGCAGATCGCCCTGTCCAAGGTGCTGAACCTCAAGGTGGGCGAGACCATCCTGTTCAACGCCTCGCCCGACAGCCTGGTCGAGCTGCGTTCGGGCTCCGTGCCCCTGACGCGCGCCCGCATGGGCAAGCGCGGGCACCACATCGCCGTTCGCGTCGAAGGGCCCATCAGCCTGGCGGCGCGCAAGGCCGTCCTGGGAGAAGCGTTATGAGTGTGATCGGCGTCGGCATGGACCTGCTGCTGGCCGTCCTCCTGGTGGCGGCTTTGGGATTCGGTTTCCGGCTGGAGCGCAAGCTGAAGGCGCTGAAGAACGGCCAAGAGAGTTTCGCCCAGGCCGTGCGCGAGCTGGACGGCGCGGCCCGGCGGGCCGAGGCCGGTCTGGCCAGCCTGCGCGCCGCCACGGACGAGGCCCACGACAGCCTGCATGACCGCATTCTCAAGGCGCGCGAACTGAAGCAGCAGCTCGACGCCCAGATCGCCCGCGCCGAGCGCATGCCTGCGCCCGCGCCCGTGGAGCGCCCCTCGGCCCGCGAAGCCATCGCCGCACTGCAGAACCTGCCGCCCGCGCCCGAACTGGAGCGCCCCCGTCCGGCGGCTTTCCGCCAGTCCCCCGTCGCCGCGCCACGCCCTGACCGCGCCGTCGCCCGCCGTTTCGACGAAGACCTCTTCGACAACGGCGACCCGCTTCCCCGGAGCTATTCATGAGCCGTCTGCCCCGCATCCTGCCGCTGGTGGCCGTCGCCGCCGGGGGCGTCCTGGCCCTGCGCGCCGTCGCGGGCATCGAGGGCGCACCGGACTTCCTGGCCGGGGCCCGGGCCTGGGCCGAGGCCGGACCCGCGCCGGCTCCCGCGACAAAGGGCGCGCCCCCCGCGGCCGCCAGCGCCGTGAATGCGGGCGCCGCGGCGGCTGTCGCGGCTGCAGCGCGACCCGCCGCGCCGGTGTGCGCCGCCTCGGCCACCGAGCTGGCGCGCGAAGCCGGTCTGTCGCCGGCCGAGCTGCGCGTGCTGCAGAGCCTGGGCGAACGGCGGGGCCAGCTGGACGCGCGCGAACAGGCCTTCGAGACCCAGGTGGCGCTGCTCAACGCCGCGGAGGCCAAGGTCGACGCCAAGATGAAGGCGCTGAACGCGCTCAAGGCCGAGCTGACCGGGCTGGTCGGGCAGGCCAACACCCAGCGCGACGCCGAGATCGCGCGCCTGGTGAAGGTCTACGAGTCCATGAAGCCCAAGGACGCGGCGGCGGTGATGGCCACTCTCGACGATCGTGTGCTGCTGCCGGTCGCGGCCAAGATGAAGGAGCGCAACCTGGCCGCCATCCTCGCCCAGATGCCGCGCCCCCAGGCCAAGGCCCTGACCGAGAAGCTGGCGGATCGCTACAACGCCCAGAACGTGGCGGCGCGCGTCGACGCCGCGGTCAGCGCGCCGGCCACCGCCGCCGCGCCGGGGACGGCGGCGGCGCCGGCCGCACCCGCCCGGCCGGCGGCGGCCTCGCCCCAGACCAGTTCGGCCGCGCCCGCCACCGCCGCGCCCGCCCGGCGGCCCGCCCGCCCGCGCGCGCGGCCCCAGAGTGCGCCCGCC
>JAIBAU010000042.1 GCA_019695035.1 Caulobacteraceae bacterium
GCCCGGGGCGGCGTGGCCCGCGCCGGCGTCGGGCTCGGCGGAGCCGCGGCGCCTGCGGGCGGGGTTGTCGGAGCGGAGGCCGGGGCGGGCGCAGCCTCCGCCTGAGCGGCCTTGGCGGGCGGCGCGGCCGGAGCAGAGCCGCTGGGCTTGAAGTGGAAGCCGCGCAGCTTCCAGGGCCCGGGCTGCCCCTGGGCCGGGATTTGGCGCTGCATCACCGTCGTCACGTCGATCGAGGCGTTGGGGAAGGTGTACTGGTGGTTGGTCTCGAGATCCTCGGTGCGGGCCCCGGTCAGCGCGCTCCAGTTCGAATGCCAGTTGAGCAGCTTGACCTTGGTCGGCTCGCCCTTGGGAATCGAGGCGAAGATGTTGGGAATGGCGGCCTGGGCCTCGGGGGTCAGCATTTCCGGGCCCAGCGGAACGCCGGAAAGATCGCCCTTCTGCATGGCCTTGAAGACGGCGCGGGCGGCCTCGTCCTTGTCCCTGGCCAGTCCGGGCGCCTGCAGGTCGCCGAGATTGCAGGCCGCGAGCGCGAACAGCCCGATCAGCCCCATAATGCCCAGCACGCGACGCGACATTGCGGTCATGGCGCCCTCCCCGTTTCCTCTCGCAGAACAGTGTTGCGCAAGGCGGCCCGGGCTGTCCATCGACCCCCGGAGGAAAGGTTACAAATAGTTAGTATTGAAAAAGGACTGACTATCCGTTATAGACGCGGCATGCCGTTTCAAGTGGCGCCCGAAAGCCACGGTCGAGCTGGACCGTGGCGGCAGGCGTCTAAAAAGGGACGAAACCTCTCCCTACTTGATCGGTTGGAGGGACCAGGGCGCCGTGCATCTCGGTGGCGTCGTCCGGAGCGTCCGCTCATGGAGTTAAGGGGACACTATGGCCGTACAATCGCTTTCAGTGCTTTCGCCGGACGGCGGCCTTTCGCGCTATCTTACTGAAATCCGTAAATTTCCAATGCTGGCGAAGGACGAGGAGTTCATGCTCGCCAAGCGTTGGCAGGAGCATGGGGACACCCAGGCCGCCCACAAGATGGTCACCTCGCACCTGCGCCTGGTGGCCAAGATCGCCATGGGCTATCGCGGCTATGGCCTGCCGATCGGGGAAGTGATCTCCGAAGGCAACGTGGGCCTGATGCAGGCCGTCAAGAAATTCGACCCGGACAAGGGCTTCCGCCTGGCGACCTACGCCATGTGGTGGATCCGCGCCTCGATCCAGGAATACATCCTGCGCAGCTGGTCGCTCGTGAAGATGGGCACCACGGCGGCGCAGAAGAAGCTGTTCTTCAACCTGCGCAAGGCCAAGAGCCAGATCGCCGCCTTCCAGGAAGGGGACCTGCGTCCCGACCAGGTCGACACCATCGCCACCAAGCTGGGCGTGACCAGCGAGGAGGTGGTGTCGATGAACCGGCGGCTGTCCGGGCCCGACGCCTCCCTGAATGCCCCGCTCCGCTCGGACGGCGAGAGCGAGTGGCAGGACTGGCTGGCCGACGACGATGCGGTCTCCGCCGAAACCCAGGTCGCCGAGACCGAGGAGCGGCAGATCCGCATGGGTCTGCTGGAAGAGGCGATGCAGGAACTCACCGATCGCGAGCGGCACATCCTCACCGAGCGCCGGCTGAAGGACAACCCGACCACCCTCGAGGAGCTGGCCGCCCAATACGGCGTCAGCCGCGAGCGGGTTCGCCAGATCGAGGTGCGCGCCTTCGAGAAGTTGCAGAAGCAGATGAAGGCCGCCGCCCAGGAGCGCAATCTGGTCGACGCCTGACGTCCGCCGGCACGAGAACGGAAAAGGGCCCGGCCGATGAAGGCCGGGCCCTTTTTCCTTGGCCTGCGCCGCGCGCCTAACGCCGTCGCCAGGCCCAGAAGCCGATGATGAGGCCCGCCGCCACCACCCCGACGACGCCGGCGAACATGACAGTGTCGATATCGCGTTCGCTCATGCGGTGCTTGGGAGCGACCGCATAGCCGTCCCAGGCCTCGAGTTCATAGTCCTCGAGGGGAACGTAGCTGCGAGGGGGACGGGCGCGGAACATCTCACGCAACGTCGCGAATGCCGCCGAAGGCGTCAATGACTTCTGCGGATGCATTGGCCAGAAGTTCGCGGGACGGCGACCCCGCCGAGAGCGCCAGCTCCAGCCCGCCGACGGCGACCGCAAGCCGGGCCTCGCCCTTGGCGGAGGCCAGTTTCTTCAGCTGCTGGGTCTGCTCCCCGACCGCGCGGAGCGCCTGGACCGGGTCATTCGACCACTGCGCCAGGGCCGAGCGCAGGATGCGCAGGCAGCGGTCGATGTGATCGGCCTGAACCGCGTCCTTGCCGGCCGCGCCCGTGTCCGCCCGGCGCTTGCGCGGTCCGGCGTATTCGCCCGAATTGAAGCGCCGCCGGTCGGGCCCGACATACTGCACCGCCTCGATCCAGTCCCGCTGCTTGAGCACGCAGACCTCGATCCGCTTGAGCAGGTCGCCGGCAGTGAACGGCTTGCGCAGGAATTCATGCACGCCCGCGTCCCGCGCGCCCTTGATCGAGCTGGCGGTGGCGTCGCTGGTGACCATGATCACCGGCGCCTTGCGGCAGGCGTAGTTCGAGCGGCGCAGCCGGCGGGTGAAGCTCTCGCCATCCAGACGGGCTCCCGAGCGCTCCACGAAGATCAGGCCCGGGTCCAGCTCACGCGCCATCTCGAGGGCGCGGCGCTCCTCCGGCTCGAAGGCCAGCTGGCGCGCGCCCAGACCCTTCAGCAGCTCGCCCAGCAGACGCGCCGAACCCGGATGCGGGTCCACGATCAGCGCCCGCCGAACGTAGGGTTCGAGGCGTTGGATCTGACGGTTGTCGGAAGCAAACACGTAGAAGGGCTCCGGAAGATCGACGCCGGACCCTACCCCCACAGGGTAAAGATCGCCTTGACGATAACGCCAGTCTTTCGCGTGCCTTGCGGCCCGGACCACCTGCGCGGGACCGGGCCCTGCGGGCCGCCCTACCCCGCGAACGGATCGCGCATGAGGATGGTGTCGTTGCGCTCCGGCGAGGTGGAGACCATGGCCGCGGGGGCCCCGATCAGCTCCTCCAGCCGCTTGACGTATTTCACGGCGGCGGCCGGCAGGTCCTTCCACGATCGCGCGCCGGCGGTCGACTGCGACCAGCCGTCCATGGTCTCGTAGACGGGGGTGATGGCGGCCTGGTCGGCCATGGAGGCCGGCAGGTAGTCGAGCACCCGGTCGCCGATCCGGTAGCCGGTGCAGATGTTCAGCTTCTCCAGCCCGTCCAGCACGTCCAGCTTGGTCAGGGCGATGCCGTGGATGCCGTTGATGGCCACCGACTGGCGCACCAGCACGGCGTCGAACCAGCCGCAGCGGCGCTTGCGCCCGGTCACCACGCCGAACTCCTTGCCCTTCTCCCCGAGGTGCTGGCCGATGGCGTCCTCCAGCTCGGTGGGGAACGGACCCGAGCCGACACGGGTCGTGTAGGCCTTCACGATGCCCAGCACGAAGCCGACCGAGGACGGGCCCATGCCCGAACCGGCGGCGGCCTGGCCGGAGACGGTGTTGGACGAGGTCACGAACGGGTAGGTGCCGTGGTCGACGTCGAGCAGCGCCCCCTGCGCGCCCTCGAACAGGATGCGCCGGCCGCGCTTGCGGTAGGCGTCCAGCTCGCGCCAGACCGGTCGGGCGTAGGGCAGGATGCGCGGCGCGATCTCCAGCAGCTCGGCGGCGATCGCCTCGGCCGTCACGTCGGGCAGGTTCAGGCCCGCGCGCAGGGCGCGGTGGTGGGCCAGCAGCCGCTCGATCTTGGCGGCCAAGGCCTCGGGCTCGGCGAGGTCCGCCACCCGGATGGCGCGACGACCCACCTTGTCTTCATAGGCCGGACCGATGCCGCGGCCGGTGGTGCCGATCTTGCCGGCGCCGAGCGCGGTTTCACGCGCCGCGTCGATGTCCCGGTGCAGGGGCAGGATCAGGCAGGCGTTGTCGGCCAGCATCAGCACGTCGGGCGTGATCTTCACACCCTGGGCCTCGATGCGCCCGATCTCGTCCAGCAGCGCCCAGGGATCGACGACCACGCCGTTGCCGATGACGCTTGGCTTGCCCTGCACCACGCCCGAGGGCAGCAGGCTCAGCTTGTAGACCTTGCCGTCCACGACCAGCGTATGGCCCGCGTTGTGGCCGCCCTGGAAGCGCACGACCACGTCGGCGCGGTCGCACAGCCAGTCGACGATCTTGCCCTTGCCCTCGTCGCCCCACTGGGCGCCGACCACCGCGACGTTCGCCAAAGTCCTGATCCTTTCCGGAATGCGACGGGCCTATAGCCCGGAATCGCCCGGCTTGTCGTCAGGGGGGTGAAAATCAGGCCGCCGCCAGTTCCTCGCTGGCCGTCGCCCAGGCCCACTCCAGCCACGGCGTGAGCGCCTCAAGGTCTTCGGTCTCCACCGTGCAGCCGCACCAGATCCGCAGCCCCGGCGGGGCCGAGCGATGGGCGTTGATGTCGAGGGCCACGCCTTCCTGTTCGAGCAGCGAGATCATCCGCGCCAGCACCACGGCCTGGTCGGCCTCCAGCAGGCCGGCGAAGGCCCGGTCGACCACCTTCAGGCAGACCGAGGTCTCGGACCGGATTCGCCGGTGCTCGGCCACGAAGCCGATCCAGGGCGTGCGCTCCACCCAGTCCTCCAGCACCTGGTAGTTGGACAGGGTGCGCCGCTTCAGCTCCGCCAGGCCGCCGGCCCGCGCCGCCCAGCGCAGGGCGTCCATCCAGTCTTCCAGGGTGAGCAGGGAGAAGGTGTTGATGAGGCCGCCGTCGAACAGGCTTTCGTCCGCCCGGCCGTCCAGTTGCAGTCGGAGCACCTTGGGCAGGGGGCGCGGGGCCCGCCAGCTGTTCAGCCGCTCGATGGCGCGGGGGCCCAGCACCGCCACGCCCACGCCGGCCTCGCCGCCGAGCGCCTTCTGGAAGCTGAAGGTGGTGACGTCGAGCTTGTCCCAGTCCAGGTCCATGGCGAAGGCCGCGCTGGTCGCGTCGCAGATGGTGAGGCCCCGCCGGGCCGCGGAGATGAAATCCCCGTCGGGCACGCGCACGCCCGACGTGGTGCCGTTCCAGACGAACACCAGGTCGGCGTCGGGATCGACCGCGCCCAGATCCGACAGTTCGCCGAAGGGCGCGGCCAGCACCTCGGCCCCGACCCCCAGGTGCGCCAGCAGGTCGTTGGCCCAGACCCGCCCGAAGTTCTCGTAGGCCATCACCTGCACCGGGCGACAGCCGAGCAGGCTCCACATCGCCGCCTCCATCGCGCCGGTGTCCGAGCCGGGGGTCAGCACGATGCGGTGGGTGTCCGGGACCTCCAGCACCTCGCGGGTCATCTGCACGCCCTGTCGGAAGCGCGCCATGACGGCGGGGGCGCGGATGTTGCGGCCGATCAGGGCGCCGGCCAGGTCCTCCACTTTCCATCCGGGGCGCTTCGCGGTCGGTCCGGAGGAGAACCAGTGACGGGCGGGCCGGCGGGAGGGCTTGGGCGGGTGGGGCATGGACGGTCGCGCTCGGGGAGGGGCGTTCGACGAACACCGGTCTTTGGACTGGATCAGCGCACCTTAGCAGGCGTAACCTGTCGGCGTCGCCCGGCGGCGGGGGTCCCGGACGGTCAATTTTTGCGTCTCGCCGTAACCAAGGAAGCCTGATGAAAAAGCTCATTCTCCCGTTGTTCGCCGCCGCCGCCCTCTGCGCCGTCGCGGCCCCCGCCTCCGCCGACTCGTGGCGGAGCATCAATGAACGCCAGCGCGATCTGGACGCCCGCATCGACCGCGGCGTGCGCATCGGCTGTCTGAACCGCACCGAAGCCGCACGCCTGCGCAACGAGTTCCAGCGCATCGCCTCCCTGGAGCGGCAGTACCGCGCCTCCGGCGGCGTCTTCACCCAGTTCGAGCGCCAGGACCTCGACCGGCGCATGGACGTGCTCAGCCGCGACATCTCGCGCCAGTGCCGCGACGACGACACCCGTTGGGACGGCCACGGCGGTCCGGGCCTCCCGTGGACCAGCATCAACCAGCGCCAGCGCCGCCTCGACGAGCGCATCGACCGCGGCGTGCGCAGCGGCTGCCTGTCGACCCGCGAGGCCGCCCGGTTGCGCACCGTCTTCCGGGACATCGCCGCCCTGGAGTCGCGCTATCGCCGGACCAACGGCGGTCTGGAGGACTGGGAACGCCGCGACCTCGACCGGCGTTTTGACCTTCTGGGCGCGGACATCAAGCGTCAGTGTCGCGACGGCGACTGGCGATAAATCAAATTACATCAGTAATATTACCGGCGCGGTTCCTTACGGAGCCGCGCCTTTTTCTTTGGCTGAAGAGTTATGCAACCTTCGCCGTTCGACTCCGTTATTGCGCGATGCTGGCGTTAATCTGCCCCGCCGGTTCATGTCCGCGTCATGTTGGCCATGCTTTTCTCCCCCGCATCGCCGCCCCTCCCCGCGGCTACTGAATAGACGGAGCGATCCCAATGAAAAAACTTACTCTCGCCCTGCTCGCCGCAAGCGCCATCGGCGCGGTCGCCGCCCCGGCCCAGGTCGCCGTCGCCCAGCCGGCGTTCCAGAGCATCAACCAGCGCCAGGCCAATCTGGACGCGCGAATCGACGCCGGCGTGCGCAACGGTTCGCTGACCCGCGCCGAGGCCGCCAGCCTGCGCGCCGAGTTCCAGGCCCTGGTCCGGCTGGAGGCCGACTATCGCCGCTCGGGCGGGGTGTTCACCCAGTTCGAGCGCCAGGACCTCGACCGCCGTTTCGACATGCTCAGCGCCCGTATTCGCGTGCAGCGCAATGACGGCGACGACCGCAACTGGCAGTCCATCAACCAGCGCCAGGCCAATCTGGAGCAGCGCATCAACCAGGGGGTCCGCAACGGCGCCCTGACCCCGGCCGAAGCCGCCCGACTGCGGGCCGAGTTCCAGTCGATCGCCCGCCTGGAGGCTCAGTACCGACGTTCGGAAGGCCGCCTCACGAACGCCGAACGCGCTGACCTGGATCGTCGCTTCGACCTGCTCAGCCGCAAGATCCGCGCCGAGCGCAACGACACCAACGGCTGGTATGGCCAGAGCGGCCGGCTGCAGCAGCTGGGCCAGCGCATCGAGACCGCCTACCAGCGCGGCCAGCTGACCCGGATGGAATACTCGCGGCTCCGCAGCGAACACCAGTTCCTGGTCCAGCTGGAGCAGAACTACCGCCGCAACGGCCTGACAAACCAGGAGCGGATGGACCTGAACCGCCGCTTCGAACTGCTCGCCACGAAGGTGAATTGGGAGCGTCGCGACTGGGACCGCCGCTAGGCTTCCCGGACACGCGGATGTGACGACGGCGCGGTCCGAAAGGGCCGCGCCGTTTTCCTTGTCCGCAGGGGGCTCCATCCTCCGCAAACCCTTTGTTCATCTGGCGTTCATGCAACGGGCCGGGGCCGGATTGCGTTTAGTCGACATCCCGATCCGCCGGCTGAACCGCACCCGACGAGACCCTCAGGTACGCTTCAGCCGCCCGGTGATGAGATGCCCCAGTCGCCGATGTCCGGCGGCGCGAACCAAGGAGCAGAACCATGAAACGCATTATCGCTTCGGTGCTCGCGATTTCGGCCGTCGCCGCCGCCGCACCCGCCTTCGCCCAGCCCCGTCCGTATGGCGATCGCGACCGTGACGGCGTGCCGAACGCCTACGACAACTACAACAACAATCGCGGCTACCGCGGCTACGGCTCGTGGCAGTCGATCAACTCCCGTCAGGCCAACCTGGATCGCCGCATCGACCAGGGCGTGCGGAACGGTTCGCTGACGCGGGCTGAAGCCGTGCGCCTGCGCTCGGAGTTCCGCCAGATCGCCTATCTCGAGTCGCGCTATCGCCGTTCGAACGGTCTGAGCAACTGGGAGCGCCAGGACCTGGACCGTCGCTTCGATCGCCTCAGCGCCAAGATCCGATACGAGCGGCATGACCGCCAGGACTACCGCGGCTACCGCCGCTACTAGGACCTCCTCGAGGTTCGAACAGGACGCCGCCCGCAAGGGCGGCGTCTTTCGTCTGGCTAGGCCCTCAGTCGGCCCTCGACGGTGGTGAAGGCCTGGCCGCGGAGCAGCACGCGCTCCCCCTTCATCTCGCACTCCAGGTCACCGCCGCGGCCGGGATAGGCCTGGAAGAAGGTCACACGGTCGCGTCCGAGCTTGTCGGCATACAGTGGGGCCAGGATGCAGTGCGCCGAGCCCGTGGCGGGGTCTTCCGCCACCCCTGACCCCGGCGCGAAGAAGCGGTCCACGACGTCGACCGGCGAGCCCGGGTCGGCGAAGGCGGCCACGATCAGATTGCCGCGCCCGCCGGTGGCCTCGCCCGAGATGCGGTTGACGGCGGCGATATCGGGCTTGAGCGCCCGCACCTGCGCCTCGTTCTCCAACACCGCCACCAGGTAGGCGCCGGCCCAGACCTCGACGGGCGTCACCCCCATCGCCTCGGAAAGCCCGTCGGGAATCGCGGTGCGCCGGGGCGGGTCGGCGGGGAAGTCCATCTCATAGCCCTCCGCGGCGCGCCGGACGATGAGCGGGCCCGACAGGGTGTCGAAGGTCACCGGCCCTTCCGTCAGCTTCAGCTCGGCCATCAGCACATGCGCCGACGCCAAGGTGGCGTGGCCGCAGAGCGGCACCTCCATGCCCGGCGTGAACCAGCGCAGGCCGTAGCGGTCGGGCCGGTCTGTCTTCAGCAGGAAGGCGGTCTCGGCCTGGTTGTTCTCGATGGCCAGGGTCTGCATCCAGGCGTCGTCGGGCCATTGGCCGAACGGCTCGACCACACCGGCGGGGTTGCCCATGAAGGGCGCGGAGGCGAAGGCGTCGACAATCCACTGGCGCATGGCGGCGGAGGCTCCTAACTGCCACGCCAAGGTAGGGAGGATCGTCATGGCTTACGAGGTCCGCGAGGGGGACTATCTGATCAGCGACGACCCTGCGCGTTTCGACCTGGAGACGGCGCACGCCTGGATCGCCGGTCAGTCGTACTGGGCCGAGGGCATCCCAAGGGCCACCTTCGAAACCGCCCTCCGCAACAGCCTTGTGTTCGGGGCCTATGCCGCCGACGGCCGGCTCGCCGCCTTCGCGCGCGTGGTCACCGACCGCGCCACCTTCGGCTGGCTCTGCGACGTGTGGGTCGACGCCCCGCACCGGGGGGCGGGCCTGGGCAAGGCGCTGATGCGCTACTTCAAGGCCCACCCCGACCTGCAGGGTTTCCGGCGCATGCACCTGGCCACCGCCGACGCCCACGGCCTCTACGCCCAGTTCGGCTTCGGCCCCCTCACCGCGGCGGACCGCTGGATGGAGATTCGCGATCCGGACGTGTACCGGCGCCCGGCCCGGTCCTGAACGAGAGCTTGCCTTCCCCGCCGCGACAGCGCCCCTCGGTCAGGGCCCCTCGATCACCGCTTCCGGCCAGCGGTCCTTCGCGCGGCTGGTGACACGGTCCCATCCCGCCGCCAGCGGCCGGTTCGGGTTCGGCCGCAGCCGCATGGCGAACACGTCGTCCAGGCCGAAGGGGGCGGCGATCTCCAGCCGGTCGTCGCCCGCCAGCCGCACGCCCACCGAAAAGGCCGGACAGACGAACCGTTCCAGGCACTCGGCGGCGCTGTGCAGCTCGGCGTAGGGCTCGCCGAACTTGGCTTCGAACCAGAGATGCACCCGAGCCTGGTTCCGCACCTCCACGGTGTCGCAGAGAGGCGCCGCGAAGTGGGCGGCGACTCGCCGAATCCAGACGTCCTCGGCGTCCCAGCTGTTGTCGGGGTCGTAGTAGACGGCGTCGTAGTCCTTGATCCCGTAGTCGGCGTCGCGGCCGGTCAGGGCGTTCCAGACGGTCTGGTAGACGCCGCCGGAAACCAGCCAGTGCTCCGGGAGGCCAACCTCCCGCAGGCCTTCCAGCACCGTCATCACCCGCGGACTGGCCCGCACGATCGCCTCCAGCCGCCCGACGTGCTCAGGCGTCATTGTCGGAGACCTCGAACAGGGTCGGATCGAACCAGACGTCCTCGCGATCCGCGGTCAGGGTGAAACGCCATCCCGGCGGCAGGGCCAGGAACCGGGGCAGGCGCGGATCGATCTCGGCGGCCTGCCGCACCGGCACATCGCGGAACTCGCCGTCCGCGAGGTCGCCGTCTCCGGTCCACACGTACCAGCCGGAAGCCCCCGGCTCGGGCGGATAGCGCTGGCCGTGCACCGGAGCCCCGAGGCGCAGCGGCAGGGCGACGCCCAGGCTGTCGCCCTCGCCGGGGGGCGTGAAGCGCGCCTTGTGGCGGGCGCAGAGCGCCTGCTGGGCTCCGGTCATCGGGCGTCCCTCAGGGGCCAGGCGTGATCCAGCGGACCGTGGCCGGCGCCCAGGCCGGGCGCCCGCCGGATGGCCTCGGCGACATAGCCCCAGGCCCGGGCGACGGCGTCCTCCAGCCGAAGTCCCTGGGCGAGCCCGGCGGCGCAGGCGCTGGCCAGGGTGCAGCCGGTGCCGTGGGTGTTGCGCGTGTCGATGCGGGGCCCTTCGAAGGTTGTCTCGCCCGCCTCGGTGAGCAGCAGGTCGACGACGGTGGGACCCTCGACGTGGCCGCCCTTCATCAGGACCGCCCGCGCCCCCATGCCCAGCAGCCGCTCCCCGGCGCGGCGCTGGCCGTCCAGGTCGCGCACGGCGATCCCGGTCAGGGCCTCCGCCTCGGGCGCATTGGGGGTCAGGAGGGCGGCGCGGGGAACCAGCTCGCGGGCCACGGCCGCCACCGCCAGGTCCTCCAGCAGCGAGGCGCCGCCCTTGGCCACCATCACCGGATCGACCACCGCCGGCGCGCCGCGCGCCGGTCCATCGAGCAGCCGCGCGGCCAGTTCGACGATCTCGACCGAGGCCAGCATGCCGGTCTTGATCGCGTCGGCGCCGATGTCGTCCAGCACCGCCCGGGCCTGGGCCTCGATCACCGCCAGGGGAATCGGATGCACTCCGGTCACGCCCAGGGTGTTCTGCACGGTCACCGCGGTGATGGCGGTCGCGGCGTAGGCGCCGAGCGCGGTCACGGCCTTGATGTCGGCCTGGATCCCCGCCCCGCCCCCGGAATCCGAACCGGCGATTATCAGCACCCGGCCCAAACGGCTCTTGTCCATATCCATGATCCGACGCATAGCCGTGCCCGGAAACCTCGGCTAGGTTTTCCCCGCCACCGGAGACGCCACGATGACGACGAATCGCGCCGCCACGCCCGCCCCGCCGGAAGGCCTGCCGGTGGAGCTTCCGGCCGTTCCCCTGACCTGGGAGAATGCGGCCGAGCGCCTCGTCGGCACCATCACGGTGGTCGAGATGCAGCACTACGACGCCGCCGGGACCTTCATGCGGCACGATCACGTCTGGGGTCAGGTCACCTCGGCCGACCAGAAGAACGGCATCCGCATCATGGTCGGCGGGCGCACCTTCGCGGGCAAGCTGATGGTCCTGCCCGCCCAGCTCGACAGCTTCACCAAGCCGGCCCCGGGCCGCTACCGCCTGCGCTCGACCGGTGAGGAGATCGACGATCCGCACTGGTTCACCACCTGGACCGTGACCAACCCGGACGAGGTCAAGACCAAGACTCCCAAGCCCGGCAAGCCGCCCAAGACGGTCGACGTCAAGCGCAAGAAGTAGCGCCCGGGCCCAGCGCCTCGCGCACCTTCAGGGCCTGCACCGTCTCGCGCACGTCGTGCACCCGCAGCACCGCCGCGCCCTTGTCCGCACCGTACAGCGCCAGAGCCAGCGATCCGCCCAGGCGGTCGTCGGGACTGACGGCGGTCGGGTCGATGGCCTGGATCGAGCGCTTGCGGCTGACCCCCAGCACCACCGGAAAGCCCAGCCCGGCGATGCGGTCCAGCCCGCGCAGCAGGGCCAGGTTGTGCTCCAGCGTCTTGCCGAAGCCGATGCCGGGATCGAGGCTGATCTTCTCGCGCCGGATCCCTGCGGCCAGCGCCTCGTCCGCGCGGCCCTTCAGCCAGGCGGTCACCTCGGCGACCACGTCATCGTAGACGGGGCTGTCCTGCATGGTCCGCGGCTCGCCCTGCATGTGCATCAGGATGACGTCGCAGTTCAGCTCCAGCGCGCTCTGCACCGCCATCTCGCCGCGAAGCGCCGAAACGTCGTTCCAGATGGTGGCGCCCACGCCGATGGCGGCGCGCGCCACCGTGGGCTTGAGCGTGTCGATGGAGATCGGGCCGTCCCACGCCTGGCGCAGGCCCATGATCACCGGAATGACCCGCGTCAGCTCCTCGGCCGCATCGACCGGCTCGGCCCCCGGCCGGGTGCTCTCGCCGCCGATGTCGAGGATGTCGGCGCCCTCGGCGACCAGCCGCAGGCCGTGTTCCACCGCCGACTCGACGTGCGCATAGCGGCCGCCGTCGGAGAAGCTGTCGGGGGTGACATTGACCACCCCCATGACCCTGGGTTTCGACCACATCCCCCCTCCATACTGCGTCACCCCCGGCCTTGTCGCGCGGCGAGGCTGGCAGGGGGAGCCGCATGAAGAAAGGGCGGCCCCCTGGGACCGCCCTCCTGTCGTCCTAGGCCGGCTGGGGCATCGCGCCCGGCGGCATCTTGGGTTCGGGCTTGGTCACCGGGGTGACGGGCACCGACACGGCCGGGCCCGTCGGCGGGGGCTCCACCGCGTCCTCGCGGTTGGGCTTGATGTCGTTGTCGAGCAGATCCTTGATCTCGTCGCCGGAGAGGGTCTCATACTCGAGCAGGGCCTGGGCCAGCTTTTCGAGCTGGGCGCGCTTCTCGGTCAGGATGCGCTTGGCCTCGTCCCAGCCCTCCTGGACCAGCCGCTTGACCTCCTGGTCGATGATCTGGGCGGTGGCTTCCGAGACGTTCTGGGTGCGGGCCACCGAATGGCCCAGGAACACCTCGTCCTGGTTTTCGCCGTAGGCCACCACGCCCAGCTTCTTGGAGAAGCCCCAGCGGGTGACCATGGCGCGGGCCAGCTTGGTGGCCTGGTCAATGTCCGAGCTGGCGCCGGAGGTCACGTTCGCCTCGCCGAAGATCAGCTCCTCCGCCACGCGGCCGCCCATCATGATGGCCAGGCGCGAGATCATCTGCTGGTACTTCATGGAGTAGCGGTCGCCTTCGGGCAGCTGCATCACCATGCCGAGCGCGCGGCCGCGGGGGATGATGGTCGCCTTGTGCACCGGATCGGCCATCGGCACCGACAGGGCCACCAGGGCGTGGCCGCCCTCGTGGTAGGCGGTGAGGCGCTTCTCCTCCTCGTTCATGGCCATGGACTTGCGCTCGGCGCCCATCATGACCTTGTCCTTGGCGTCCTCGAAGTCGCGCATGGTCACCATGCGGCGGTTCTTGCGCGCGGCCATCAGGGCGGCCTCGTTGACCAGGTTGGCCAGGTCGGCGCCCGAGAAGCCGGGGGTGCCGCGGGCCAGGGTCTTGACGTTCACGTCGGCGGCCAGGGGCACGTTCTTCATGTGCACGCGGATGATCTTCTCGCGGCCGTTCAGGTCGGGGTTGGGCACCACCACCTGACGGTCGAAGCGGCCCGGACGCAGCAGGGCCGGATCCAGCACGTCGGGACGGTTGGTCGCGGCGATCAGGATGATGCCCTCGTTGGCCTCGAAGCCGTCCATCTCGACCAGCAACTGGTTCAGGGTCTGCTCGCGCTCGTCGTTGCCGCCGCCCAGGCCCGCGCCGCGGTGACGGCCCACGGCGTCAATCTCGTCGATGAAGATGATGCAGGGCGCGTTCTTCTTGGCCTGTTCGAACATGTCGCGCACGCGGCTCGCGCCCACGCCCACGAACATCTCGACGAAGTCGGAGCCGGAGATAGAGAAGAAGGGCACGCCCGCCTCCCCGGCCACGGCCCGGGCCAGCAGCGTCTTGCCGGTGCCCGGAGGGCCGACCAGCAGCGCGCCTTTCGGGATCTTGCCGCCCAGGCGCTGGAACTTGGCCGGGTCCTTCAGGAAGTCGACGATTTCAGTCAGCTCTTCCTTGGCCTCGTCGACGCCCGCGACGTCCTCGAAGGTGACGCGGTTCTTGTTTTCGGTCAGCAGCCGGGCCTTGGACTTGCCGAAGCCCATGGCGCCCCGCGCGCCGCCCTGCATCTGGCGCATGAAGAAGATCCACACGCCGGCGATCAGCAGGATCGGCAACAGGGCCACCAGCGCCTGCATCCAGAACGGCTGCCGCGAGGACTTCACCGTCACGTCGGCGCCGGCGCGGTCCAGCCGGGCCAGAAGGTCGTCCTGGGAGGTCGGGGTGGTGGTGGTGACCCGCGTCTTGCCGTCGGCGGACACCGCCGTGACCCGATCGCCCTCGATCTTCACGGTCTTGTAGGCGCCCTTGTCGGCGTTGCGCAGGAACACGCTGTAGCTCACCGCCTTCGGCGCCGTCGCGGCGCCCACGCCGCCGCCCATCATGGAGTACATGCCCAGCATCACGAGGATGAAGACACCGACCAGGGCGAAGTTACGCAGGTTCATTCCGACCTCTAGTTCCTCCGGCCCGCAGGGGCCGCGCTACCCAACATAGGACGACCGCCCCTCCGGCGCCACGAGGCCGGACGCGATGTCGCGCTCGTGAACCGTTAGGCCCAGGGCCGCCGCGAGGCGGTCTGCGGCCAGGGGGCGCACGTTCGCCCTGTGTCCTGCAAGAACGGGGCGAGTTTCAGACCCGTTCGTGTCGAGGCGCAGCAGGACCGGCTGGACGCCCCGTGCGGCGGGCGGAATTCCCTGCAATTGCTTGCGGTCGGCGGGCGAAAGCCGGGCCATGCGGCCCGCGGCCGGGGCCACGGCGTAACCCTCTTGCTTCACCGCGATCTCGAACCGGCCGTCCCATACGGACACGATTGCCGGGTGCAGCGGCAGCAGCGACAACCCGCCACGCGGCGCCTCCCGCGTCAGCAGGATCTCGTCATCGCCGGCGATCACTCGCGCCCCCGCCAGTGTGGCCGAGACCGCCCCGTCGGCGGCCAGCCGCGACCGCAGGGCCTCGAGCCTGGCCCCGCGCGGGGGGCGGTCCTGGCCCGATGCGCTGAGCAGGGCGGCGGACAGGAACCGGCGGGCCTGCGCGGCCTCGACGCGGGCGAGCGAAGCCCGCTCCACCACCAGGCCGCCGTCGGTCGCGCTCCAGGCCACCCCCGTGGACCGAGCCGGCGGAGGCGAGTCGGGCCGGACCGGGCGGCCGGCCGCGAGGGCGGCCCGGGCGCGGCTGCGGGCGTAGGCCGGATCGGCGTTGGCGGGGTCCTCGATCCAGTCCAGCCCCTGTGCGCGCA
>JAIBAU010000043.1 GCA_019695035.1 Caulobacteraceae bacterium
GCGTGTCGGTTCCATTGCCGCCCAGCATGGTGTCGGCGCCGGCGTCGCCATTGAGCGTGTCGTTGCCGTCTTCGCCGCGCAGCACGTCAGCGTCCGCGCCGCCGCTCAGGGTATCGTTGTCGAGCCCCCCCAGCAGCTTGTCGGCGCCGTCGCCACCGTTCATCACGTCATTGCCGGCCCCGCCGACCAGGGTGTCCGCCCCGCCGTCGCCATTCATCGTATCGGCGCCGTCGTCGCCGTTGAGGACGTCAGCGCCGGCGCCGCCGTTCAGGGTGTCGTTGGCCGCGCCGCCGTAGATCCGGTCATCGCCGCCGTCGCCGGACAGGGTGTCTGCGCCGGCCGCGCCGGTCAGGTAATCGTTGTCATCGCCTCCGGCCAGAACGTCGTCGCCGTCTTCGCCATAGAGGTTGTCGACGCCGGCTCCGCCGGCGAGTGTATCGTTGCCGATCCCGCCATAGAGGCGATCGTCGCCGGTTCCGCCGTCCAGGGAGTCGACGCCGCTGCCGCCGGACAGGTAGTCAGCGTCAGCTCCGCCCTGCAGCGTATCGTCGCCGTCCTCTCCGTAGAGATTGTCCGCGCCTTCCTCGCCATAAAGGTTGTCGGCGCCGGCGCCGCCGTAGAGGCGATCCGCGTCAAGGCCGCCGGACAGGTCATCGATGCCGTCCCCGCCCAGGAGCAGGTCGGCGCCTGCGCCGCCCCGCATGACGTCATCGTCTCCGCCGCCGTCGAGGGTGTCGTTCCCCGCGCCGCCTTCGATGGTGTCGGCGCCAAGACCGCCGATCAGACGGTCCGCGCCGTCGCCGCCGCTGATGGCGTCGTCGCCATCGCCGCCGTTGACGAGGTCGTCACCGGCGCCGGCCAGGATGACATCGTTGCCCTCAAGGCCGCTGATCGTGTCGTTGCCGGTGTTTGAATCGAGGCCCGGCCAGCTGTCATCGCCACTGGTCAAGGTGAAGGCAGGCATGGCAGTCCCCTCTTGGCTTGGGCGGGACCGTCCGGATTGGGAGCAGCCGGTCCTCAGATGACCCTTACAGAGACGATAGGACCCGGCTCAGGTGAATCCTGTCAAGTCGTCGGGCGCGACCGTTTCATGACTGCGGCGGTGATTTCGCCGGATTTCGCCCGACAACCAATACTGGAGCGCGTGCGGGTGGACGCTTGAACCTCTGGTCGTCACCGCCTCAGTGTTCGAGCACCTGCGGGCCGGTCCGGCGGTCCGGCGCTTCGCGCCAGACCAGCCACGAATAGACGACGGTCGCTGCTGCGGCGGTGATCAGCGCGCCGAACAACCCAGGCAGGGCGATCGATGCCGGAAGCAACCAGCTCGCGAGCGCGCCGACAATGCCGATCAGGACAAAGAGCCGCCCCCCGAGCCGGTTGGTCTTCTCCCAGGCGATGTCCGAGCTGAGCGTCCAGGGCGTGCGAACCCCGACGAACCAGTTCGGTCGCGACTTGCCCATGACATTGCCGATTATCAGCATCAGGAACGAGACCCCGCAGCCCCCGATCCGGGCCAGGAGGTCCGAACCGATCTGGATGTAGCCGAGGGCCGAGGCTGTGATCGCGCCGTTGAGAACCGCCATGAACCAGAGCGTGGCGATCCAGGCCGTGAGATAGAAATTGCTGGACCGGCGCAGGTTCGCGCCACGGGGATCGAGCAGCGGCAGGACTGCAAAGACCAGGGTGAGCAGCACGGCGATGGCCGGAAGACCCAGGAAGGCCTCCAGTGCGCCGCCCCACCGGTCCGGCTGGCCGTCGATGCCGAAATGCACCGGAAACCGGGCGCCAGGGTCAGCGGCGCTGTAGCCCCAGCCCCCCAGCCCCATGGTCAGGGCGAGGGGAATGGATGAGAGAAGGAGACCTTTGCGGATCATCGGCTCAACCTTTCGTCTTCTCTTCGCCCGCGCCGATCAGGCCGAGGATTGCGGCTGCGGCCTCCTCGAGCACAGAGACGTTGAGGCGATATCGGATGGTGGTCCCCTCGCGCTCGGCCTGGATCAGGTCGGCGTCCTTCAGGACGTTGAAGTGGCCCGACATGGTCGGCTTCGAGACGTCGAAATGCGCGGCGATCTCGCCGGCGGCCATGGGGCCGGCGTTCAGAAGCTTCAGGATCTTGCGGCGCACCGGGTGCGACAGGGCATGATAGAGGTTGTTCACGACCGAACTAATTAGGCTGTTGCCTAATCTAATGCAACCCCGGTTCTCGCGACGGCAGCAACCTGCGAATTTCGGCCGCCAGTTCGGCTTGGGTGTAGGGCTTGGACAGGCGAGGAAGATTGGGGCCGTCGGCGTCCGAAAGCTCGGCGTAGCCTGTCGCCAGCAGGATCGGCAGGTCCGGCCGGAGGGCCCGGACGCGGACCGCCAGTTCGGCGCCGGTCATCCCCGGCATGGCGTGGTCCGTGATCAGCAGGTCGAGATCGCCCTCCAGCGCCTGCAGGGCGCCAAGCGCTTCGCTGGCGGAATTCGCCTCGATCACCGAGTGACCGAGTTCGCGCAACATCTCGACCGCGCTCATGGCGATGAGGGCGTCGTCGTCGACCAGCATGATGCGGGCGGGACGAGCATCCCCATCCGGGACGGCCGCCGGAGCCACACCCTCGATCTCGCCTTCTGCCACGGGCAGCCACAGTTCGGCCGAGGCGCCCTTGCCGGGCTCGCTTTGCAGGCGGAACGCCCCCCCGGACTGCTGGGCCAGGCCGTGAACCATAGACAGCCCGAGTCCGGTTCCCTTGCCGACGCCCTTCGTCGAGAAGAACGGATCTATGGCCTGCTTGAGCGTATCCGCGTCCATGCCAAGGCCCGTGTCGCGGACCGCGAGCCGCACATATTCGCCCGGCTCAAGCCGGAGCGCGTTATTGGCTTCCAGCCGGGCTTCGTTGAGACGGATGGTCAGCGTGCCGCCTTCGGGCATGGCGTCGCGGGCGTTCACCGCTAGATTCAGCAACGCCATCTCGAGCTGGTTGGGGTCGATGCGGACAGGCGGCAGGGTGGGAGCCGCCTCGACGGAAAGGGTCACCAGCGGGCCGACGGACCGCTCGATCAGACCGCTCATGCCGGAGACCAGGTCTCGCAGATCAGTCGGCTTGGGCTGCAGATCCTGGCGCCGGGCGAAGGCCAGCAGCCGCTGGGTCAGGGCGGCGCCGCGCCGGGCTCCCTGCATGGCCCCGTCGATCAGCCGGGCCAGTCGGTCGTCCTCTGGCACCCGCCGCGACAGCAGGTCCAGGTTGCCGAGCACCACCATCAGCAGGTTGTTGAAGTCGTGCGCCACACCACCCACCAGCTGGCCCATGACCTCGATTTTCTGCGCCTGGCGCAGCTGTTCCTGGACGGCTTCACGGGTCGACATCTCGGCGATCAGATCCGCGGTGCGTTCCTCGACGCGTTGCTCGAGGGCGGCCCGCTCGTCGGACAGGGCGCCGACCAGCGCCTCGCGCTCGATGTCGGCCAGACGGCGCTCGGTGACGTCGGCGGTGACGCCGACCACCGTTGCGGGGCGGCCCGCGGCGTCGCGGCGCAGGCGGCCCCTGGCTTCGATCCAGTGCAGCGATCCGTCCGGCCAGATCACCCGGTACCCCACGTCGTAGTCGCCCTCGCCGGCGGCGGTGGCCCGGGCGGCGGCGAGAAGGGCCTCGCGGTCCTCGTCGTGGATCGCGCTCAGGAAATCCTGCCAGGTGAAGGGGTCTTCACCCCCCCGTCCAAAGTGGCTTCGACAGGCGGCCGAGGTCTCGAAGCTGCGGTCGGCCAGGTTGAAGGTCCAGGCTCCGAGGTGCCCGGCGTCCATTGCAATCCGCAGGCGCTCCTCGGCCTCACGCACGGTGATGAGGCGTTCGCGAGCCTCGTACTGCCGACGGCGGCCGCGCAGCGCGGCCTGGGCGGCGCCCACCAGGGTCGTGGGGTGGAACGGGCGCTCGAGGAAGGTGACATTTCCCAACGTCTGCATCAGGCGCGCAGCGGCCGGATTGCGTTCCTCGTAGCCGCCTTGGCGGGTCAGGATCAGGAAGGGGAGGTCGGACCAGGGCGGCTGGTTGCGGATCCAGTCGGCGAGGGCCCGGATGTCCGCGCCGCGCATCGCCTCGTCGGACACCAGAGCGATGCCGGCGCCCTTGTCCAGCTCACGGACCAGCTCGGGCACGCCCGCGCAGACATCGTGGCGCAGCTTGGCCTCCGCGAGCACGTTCGTGGCCACGACCGCGTCGCGGCCAGTGGGAGTCAGGATAAGAACGCGTTCGGATACTGCAGGCGTCATCAGTGATCGCCGCTGCCCATCAAAGCCTGATCGGAACCCACGAAGGTCGGCACGCCGCGAAGCACGCCCTGGAACCCGGACAGGGGCCCGCCCACGACCACGCCGTTCGGTCCGATGCGGTACTCACGGATGGTCGACTCGTGCAGGCCCGAGCGCTTCTTGATGATCGAGATGGCGCGGCGCACCTCTCCGACCGCTTCGAAATAGCGGAGCAGTATCACGGTGTCGGACAGGTAGGTGACGTCCACCGGGGACTTCATCTCGCCCACCAGGCCGTGCTGGGCCACCGTCAGGAAGGTCGAGACGCCCTGCCGGTTGAGGTACTGCAGCAGCTCGTGGATGTGGAGCACCAGAAACTGCTCTTCGGGCATGGCCGCCTGGTAGCCGTTCAGGCTGTCGATGATCACGGTCTTGCAGCCGAACTCGTCGACCGAGTTGCGAACCCGCTGGGTGAATTCGCCCGGAGACTGCTCCGCCGCGTCGACCTGCTGCAACAGCAGGTTTCCGGTCGCCTGCAGGGCGTCGAGGTCGAGGCCCAGGCCCCGCGCCCGGTCCCGGAGCAGGCCCAGCTCCTCGTCGAAGACGAAGATCGCCGCCCGCTCGCCGCGGTGCACGGCGGCGGCGGCGAAGTGCAACGCCAGCAGCGACTTGCCGGTCCCGGCCGGTCCGAGGATGAGGGCGCTCGAACCGCGATCGACTCCGCCCCCCAAGAGGGCGTCCAGGCCGGGCAAGCCGCTGCGCGCCGGTGACCGGTCGAAGCTGGTCTTGTGCTCGATCGAGCGAAGGCGGGGGAACGCAATCACTCCGCCGTGCACGATGGTCATGTCGTGATAGCCGCCGCGGTAGGTAGTGCCACGATACTTGATCACCCGCATGCGCCGGCGTTCGGAGCCGTAGACCGGCGCCAGCTCCTCCAGGCGCAGCACGCCATGCGCCATGGAGTGGACGGTCCGGTCATTGCCTTCGCTGGTGAGGTCGTCGAGCATGATGACCGTGGAGCCCTGTCGCGCGAAATAGTGCTTCAGGGCCAGGATCTGCCGGCGATAGCGCAGGGAGCTTTGCGCCAGCAGCCGGATTTCCGAGAGGCTGTCGATGACGACCCGCGCCGGCCGGGCCTCCTCCACCGCCTTGTAGATCCGCTTGGTGGTCTCACCGAGTTCGAGGTCGGCCGAGTACAGCAGGCTTTGCTGCTGGTCTTCGTCGAGAAAGTCCTCGGGCGGCAGCAGTTCGAACAGTTGGAGTTCCGGCGGGAGCGTCCAGCCGTGGGACTTGACGGTCTCCCGGAGCTCCTCCTCCGTTTCGGCCAGGGTGATGTAGAGACCCTTCTCGCCGGCGCGGGCGCCCTCGAGGAGGAACTGCAGCGCAATCGTGGTCTTGCCGGTGCCGGGACTGCCCTCAAGCAGGTAGAGGCGGTGGCGCTTCAGGCCGCCGCCAAGGATGTCGTCGAGGCCCTCGACGCCGGTCCCGGCCCTTTCGGCAGGGGTGGTTTCTGTCATGCCTGCCTCTGCCCATCTGCATTGCGGCCCAAGGGTTCATGCCCCGGAGAAAATACGCCTACGGCCAAGTCTGGTTCCCCGCGCAGCCGCCCTGCCCGTCGCGCGTTAAGCGGTTATGGCGTTCGAGTTTCCACCCACACTGGCCCCTTCGGCCCGCCCTCTCGCGACGGCGATGCGAGCGGCGCTGAGACGCGCGGGGGAGCCACGCGGGGGGCGACTGGAACAGGCTGTCGAGACCGTCGCACGGGCGGGCTATGCAGCGCGCGGCTTCCTCTACACGAGCATCGGCCTGATCGCCCTCCTGACGGCCGTGGGTCTCGCCGAGGGCGCAGCCAACGGTTTCCGCGTCCTGGAGACCGTCGCCCGATGGCCGCTCGGCTTCGTCTGGCTGAGCCTGATCGCCCTTTGCCTCGGCGGCTTCGCCCTCTGGCGGGGAGCCCAGGTCTTCCTCGACCATGACCGTCAGGGTTCGCACCTGCGGGCCGTCCTCAGCCGGCTTGGCCAGGCGGTCAGCGGCCTGGTCTACGGCGCCCTGGCCCTGTCGGTGTTCGATCTGCTCGACGCCGTGGAGGACCGGCTGCAGCCGCACACGGCCACCGACCAGGCGGAGGCGATCATGGCCTGGCCCGGCGGGCAGCTCATCCTGCTGGCCACAGGGGTGTTCGTGATCGGCTCCGGGATCGGCAACATCGCCCAGGCCGCGCTCGCCGACTTCGGGCGGCGGCTTGATTGTCCGGCGGCCGCACGGCCCTGGTTTCACTGGTGCGGCAGGATCGGGTACGCCGCGCGGGGCGTGGCCTTCCTGCCCCTGGGCGCCTTTCTGATCGAGGCCGCGCTCGATCTGGACCCCCGGCAGGCTCGCGACTTCGGCGGCGCGCTGCAGTCGCTTCGCGACCAGCCGTTCGGCGTCGTGGTGATGGGGTTGACCGCTGCGGGTCTCGTGGCCTTCGGGGCCTTCGCGCTGGTTGAAGCGATGTTCCGCCGCATCCCCGCGCGCTGAGCGGATTCAGTTCACCCTGGCCGTGCGGGGCGGCCAGGGCGCCGGATCGGTCTCGGCCTGGCGACGGGCGTGAAGCTGGGCGTGGCTCTGCGCCAGCCTCCGCCAGTGCTCAGCCAGATCAAGGAAGGCCTGGCGGCGAACCTCGCTCTTCGACGCGCGCGCCTCGCGCTCCAGGTCTTCGGCCTTGGCCAGGCATTGGTCAGGGGTACGCATCACGGAGGGGTAATCGCGACTCACCGGCTTGGGTTCCAAGGCCTTCCCCTTGACGTCGGACGAGTGCGGCGCGGACGCAACGGTGCGGGGGCCGTCCGCCCGGAGGCGCACGACAACCCGGCGCGAACCCCTGGGGTTCCAGGCGTCGGGATGACGTGAACGTGCGCGATCAGCGCGGAACGACCCGGCCCTGCAGCGCTTTGTCTCCAGGCGTCGGGGGGCCCAACCGGAGCGTATTGAATGACCCAGAACAACCAGACCCAGGACCAGGCCGACTTCAACAAGGGCCAGCAGTCGCAAGGCGGCGAGATGAAGCAGGGCGGCGCCGACCAGGGCAACGCCCAGTCCAAGACCGGCCAGGAGGAGAAGTCCTTCCAGGGCTCGCAGGCCGACCCCGCCGAAGGTCAGGCCGACCAGGAGACCCGCCAGTTCGCCGAGGGCGGCCAGCAGTCGCAGACCGAGGTCGATCAGGCCGGCGAGTCCGAAATCGACGACGAAGACGACACCCAGGCGGAAACCAGCAACACCTGATCTCCGCACGCTTTGACGTTGGGAAAGGCGGGACTCCGGTCCCGCCTTTTTTAATGGCTCCGCTTGGAACCTCGAGTTGAGCAGCCGGTTCATCTCAACGGCGCCGTCACTCGTATCGCGGCGCTACGGGAGCCTTGCCCGCGCTCCTTGTGAGCGCGGGTCTTTTTTTGCCGGGTCGCTGCCGCTAGGGCTTGCGGGCAACCGTCTCGAGGACCCGCCATGCGCCTAGCCCGCTTTCCCCGGCGTCGTTACACCCCCGGCCCTACGCCGCTGGAGCGGCTGGACCGACTCAGCGCGGCGCTGGGCGGTCCCGAGATCTGGATCAAGCGCGACGACCTGCTGGGCCTGGCCGCGGGAGGCAACAAGACCCGGAAGCTGGAGTTCCTCGTCGCCGACGCCCTGGCGACGGGGGCCGACACTCTGATCACCGTCGGGGCTCCGCAATCGAACCACTGCCGGCTGACGCTGGCCGCGGCGGTGAAGGAAGGGCTGAAATGCCGGCTGGTCATCGAGGAGCGGGTGCCCGGCACCTACCGAGCGGACGCCTCCGGCAACAACTTCCTCTATGACCTTATGGGGGTTGACCGCATCACCGTCGTGCCGCTCGGCGCAGACCTGGGCGCGGCCATGCAGGCCGAAGCCGCGGAGGTCGCGGCCGAGGGCGGCAGGGCCTACGTCATTCCCGGCGGCGGCTCCAACCCGCTCGGCGCGCTGGGCTACGTCGCCTGCGCAGAGGAGTTGCTGGCGCAGAGTTTCGAGCTGGGCGTTCCCTTCGACCACATGGTCTGCGCGTCGGGCAGCGCGGGGACCCACGCCGGTCTGCTGGTCGGCCTGACGCTCACCAGCTCGGGCATCCCGCTGACCGGCGTCAACGTGCGGCGGCCAAGGGCCGAGCAGGAAGGAAACGTCCACAAGCTGGCCCAGGAAACGGCGGCCCTGCTTGGGGTCGAGGCCCCGGCCCGGGACACGGTGGTCTGCCTCGATGACTGGGTCGGCGGCGGCTATTCGATCCCCACGGACGGCATGGTGGAGGCCGTACGTCTGCTGGCCCGCCTGGAGGGCGTGCTGCTGGACCCGGTCTACACCGGCAAGGCCATGGACGGACTGATTTCGCTGGCCCGCAGCGGTCGCTTCCGGCGCGGCGAGCGGGTGGTGTTCCTGCACACCGGCGGCTCGCCCGGCCTGTTCGCCTACGAGGACGTGCTGAGGACCGGCCGCCGGTGAGCAAGGTCGTGGGCGTGATCGGCGGCATGGGCCCGGCGGCGACGCTGGAGTTCCAGGGGCGTCTGCTGGCGGCGACGCCGGCCGCGCGGGACCAGGACCACCTGCGCCTGCTGATCGACTGCAATCCGGGCATTCCCGACCGCAACCGGGCTCTCGCAGGCGAGGGCCCCTCCCCCGCGCCGGTGCTGGCGGCGATGGCGCGCGGGCTGGAGGCGCAGGGGGCCGAGCTGCTGGTCATGCCCTGCAACACGGCGCACGCCTTCGCCGAGGCGATCCAGCAGGCGGTGGACATCCCGCTGATCAACCTGATCGACGTCGCGGCCGACGCCGCGGTCGAGGCGGCGGCCGGCGCGGAGATCGGCGTGCTGGCCGTGGACGGAGCGCGAGCCGCGGGCCTCTACGACCGGGCCCTGGCCGAGCGCGGCCGCCAGGCCGTGTACCTGGACGTCGCGGCCCAGGCGCGCTTCATGACGATGATCTACGCCATCAAGGCCGGGGACACCGGCCCGGACGTGAAGGCGACGGCCGCCGGCCTCGCGGCCGAGCTTCAGCGCGCCGGCGCCGCGGCGGTCATCTCGGCCTGCACCGAACTGGCGCTGGTGCTGACCCCCGCCGACCTGTCCATCCCCCTGATCGACTCGACCGGGACGCTTGTACGACGCACCCTCGAGCGCGCCCTGGAGCCTGACGCATGAAACCCGCCGCCGGCCTGACTTCGGAGTACGCCGCCCGCAACTTCGAGCCGATCCTCCGCGTGCTCAAGGAGCGCCTTCCCCACCCCGGCCGCGTGCTCGAGATCGCTTCGGGCACGGGCGAGCACGCGCTCTGGATGGCCGAGGCCATGCCGGACATCACCTGGCAGCCGACCGACCTCAGTCCGGTCGCGCGGGAAAGCATCGACGCCTGGCGGCTCTCGAAGAACCTGCCCAACCTGAACGCGCCCATGCCGCTGGATGCGGCCGCGCCGCACACCTGGCTGTTCGGCAAGGCGGACGCCATCGTCTGCATCAACATGGTCCACATCTCGCCCTTCGACGCGACGCAGGGCCTGATGAAGGGCGCCGGCCAGGTGCTGGAGGGCGGCGGCATGCTGTTCCTCTACGGCCCGTTCAGCGTGGGCGGGAAACACACCGCGCCGTCCAACGAGGCTTTCGACGCGGACCTGAAGGCGCGCAATCCCGAGTGGGGCGTGCGCGACGTCCAGCAGGTGCGCGCAGCGGGGCGTCAGTACGGCCTGGTCCTGACCGAGACGATCGCCATGCCGGCCAACAACCTGTCGCTGGTCTTCCGCAAACAGGCGGCCGGCTAGGGCCAGAAGGCCAAAATTCAGGTCATCGGCTCCGCGCGGCCCGGGCAGGCCGGCTTCGGCGCTGGAATCCCTTGCAACCAAGGGGTCGCGCGATGTTTCACGTGAAACATGACCGCTTCTGTCGCCGGTTTTCGGGCGCTTTTCCGGTCGCCTGGATACGGAGAGCGGCGCGGTCGGCGCGATTCCCGGCCAGTCCAGTCGACGGGCCGGCGCCTTGAGAATAGGAACGCGCGGCGCGACGTCGGGGCGACCATTCGCGACATCCGATCCACAATATTAACAGTCGTCAGGTTCAATGCGCGCTCGCCTTTCGACCGGAGCGCCATGTCGTCCCCCCTTCGTCTCCTGGGTTTCGCCTTCGCCGCCGCCGACCTGCTGGTCGAGTTGGATGACCGCTGGCGCGTCACCTACGCCACCGGCGCCCCGCCCTCGGGTCAGGGACGCAGCGAGGCGATGGTCGCGGCGCGGCTGGACGAGCTGTTCACCCGGGCCTCGGCCGAACACCTCTCCAGCGCCCTGGCGCGGCTGAAGGCGGGGTCGCGGCTCGAGCCCATCGAGGTGGTGCTGCAGGCCGGGCCGGGCCAGGTGCGCCGCGGCCGCCTGCGCGCCATCATGCTGCCGGAGCTGGCGCCCTGCATCTCGTGCGCGATCGCCTACGAAGGTCCGGTGGAGCAGGCCGCCCGCGGCGCCGACGCCATCAAGGACGCCGAGGGGTTCGCGGAACGGGCGCTGGAAGTCCTGACCCGCAGCCACGCCACCGCCACCCCCCTGTCCCTGGCCATGGTCGAGCTGGTCGGGGTGGACCGGACCGCCGACAGCACCCCCGCCCTGGTGCGCGAAGTCGAAGCCCTGATCCAGGCCGCCTCGGTCGACGGCGCCACCGCGGGCCGCATCGCCGAAAGCCGCTACGCCCTGCTGCGCAGCGCCGGGGCCAGCGCCGATGACCTGGCCGGCCGCGTGCGCGAACTGGCCGCCCGCCACTTCCAGCGGGTCGAGGCCGCCGTCTCCGAGGCCCCCGTGGCCGCCGCGGTCGACCCCATGGCCAGCCTGCGGGCCCTGCGCTTCACCATCGATTCCTTCATCGCCGGCGGCGGCAGCGGCGACGGCGCCGCCTCCATGACCTTCACCGGCGCCGTCATGCGCACGCTGAAGGAGGCCGACGATTTCCGCGCCGTGGTCGCCCAGCGCCGCTTCGCCCTCAACTACCAGCCGGTGATCAAGCTGACCTCCGGCAAGGTGAGCCACTACGAGGTGCTCGCCCGCTTCGCCCCGGATCGCAGCCCGGCGGGCGTGATCCGCATGGCCGAGGAGCTGGCGCTGATCACCGACTTCGACCTGGCCGTGGCCGACCAGGCGGTGCGCGAACTGCGCAAGCATAACGAGGAGCTGAAGCTGGCGGTGAACGTCTCCGGCCAGTCCCTGGCGGCGGACCGCTTCACCGAGATGCTGCTGAACGCCACCGCCGCCGACATGGGCGCGCGTCGACGCCTGACGCTGGAGGTGACCGAGAGCGCCGCCATGGGCGACATCGGCGCCGCCAACACCCGCATCCAGGCGCTTCGGGCGGCCGGCTTCCGCGTGGCCATCGACGACTTCGGCGCCGGGGCCGCCTCCTTCGACTATCTGCGCCGCCTGTCCATCGACGCGGTGAAGATCGACGGTCGCTACGTCACCGAGGCGGCCACCGACCTGCGCTCCCAGAAGATGATCACCCATCTGGTCAGCCTGTGCCGTTCGCTCAAGCTGGAGACGGTGGCCGAGATGATCGAGACCGACGAGGTCGCGGCCCTGATGCTCAAGCTGGGCGTCGACCAGGGCCAGGGCTGGCATTTCGGACGGCCCACCGACCGGCCCGTGCCGCCGGTGGTCGAGGAGACCGCCCGTTCGCGCCGGATCGGCATGATCGAGAGCTGGGGCTAGGCCGGCAGGCGCTCGTGCAGCCGGGTGGCGTGGCCCTTGTACGTGGAGTCCGCGTAGGGCCGGAATCCCACCGCCTCGGCGAGCCGCAGCGAGGGGATGTTCTCCGGACTGATCAGGCAGACCATGCGGACCTTGCCGAAGCGGTCCTCGCCCCAGCGTAGCGCCGCGCGCACTGCCTCGGCCGCATAGCCGCGGCCCTGAGCCCAGCGGGCCAGGGCCCAGCCCGCCTCGGGCGCGCCCTCGAAGGGCGGCGAAAGCTCGCGCTTGAAGTCCCCGAAGCCCACCTCGCCGACGAAGCGGCCGGTGGCCTTCTCACGCACCACCCAGTAGCCGAAGCCCAGCATCGACCAGTGCCCGGCCATGCGCAGGAACTTGGCCCAGCAGTCTTCCTCGGAGAGCGGCTGGCCCGAGATGTATTTCACCACCTCCGGGTCGGCCCACAGCTCAAGGACGTCCTTGAAGTCGTCCAGGGTGTGCCGGCGCAGGGTCAGGCGTTCGGTGTCGAGGCTCATCGGCGCGAACTGAGCACGATTCCACCCGCGATGAGCAGCAGGCCCACGCCGTGATACGGCCGCAGGGCCTCATGCAGGAACACCACGGCCAGCAGAGCCCCGAACAGCGGGGTCAGGTTCATGAACTGGCCGGCCCGGTTCGCGCCCATCAACTCCACGCCGCGGTTGAAGCAGAGGTAGGAGATGATCGAAGGGCAGACGGCCACATAGGCCAGGGTCGCCAGGCTCTGGCCATCCACCGGCATGACCGCGCCCGAAAGGGCCTCGGCCGCGTAGACCGGAGCCAGCACCAGCACCGAGAGGAAGCAGGTCGCCGCCAGGAAGCTGAGGGGGTGCAGCGGGGGCGTCCGACGCAGCAGGGCCGAGTAGACGGCGTATCCCGCCACGGCGATCAGCATCAGGGCGTCGCCGGCGTTCAGCTGCAGCGCCAGCAGCCGCCAGGGTTCGCCGTAGGAGACGATGGCCGCAACCCCCGCCAGCGCCACCGCCAGCCCCAGCACCTGCCAGAGATTCGGCTTCTCGCGGTACAGCACGAAGGTGCAGAGGAAGATCAGCGGCGGCGTCGCCGACTGGAGGAGCACCGTGTTTACGGCCGTGGTGGTGTGCAGGGCGGTGTAGAGCAGGGCGTTGAACCCGGCCATGCCCAGAAGCGCCAGCACGGCCAGCATCAGCCGGTGGCGTTTCAGCGTCTCCCAGTCGCGGCGCAGGTGCGGCCAGGCGAAGGGCGCGATCAGCACGGCGGCCGCGGCCCAGCGCCAGAAGGCGAGCGCGATCGGGGGTATGTCCGCGTTGACCGCCCGACCGACCACCGAATTGCCGGCCCAGAACAGCATGGCGACCGCCAGCAGCAGCCAGCCGGAGCTCCAGACCCTTTGCGCGAGGTTCACGGCCGCGCCCGGACCTAGCCCTGCCCCGCCACCCAGCGGTCGATCTTGGCGTCCAGAACGGCCAGCGGCAGGGCGCCGGTCATCAGCACCTGGTCATGGAAGCCGCGCACGTCGAAGCGCGCGCCGAGCGCCTGTTCGGCGCGCGTGCGGGCGGCGCGGATCTTGAGCTGGCCCATCTTGTAGCCAAGCGCCTGGCTGGGAATGGCGATGTAGCGCTCGGTCTCGCTGGTGGCGTTGGTGCGGCCGCGCGAGGAGTTCTTGAGGATGTAGTCGATCGACTGGTCGCGGGTCCAACCCTTGGCGTGGATGCCGGAGTCGACGACCAGGCGGATCGAGCGGAACAGCTCGGAATCCAGGTGGCCGAAGTACTGGTAGGGATCGGTGAAGACCCCCAGCTCCCGCCCCAGGGTCTCGGCGTAGAGGCCCCAGCCCTCGACGAAGGCGGTATTGCCGCCGAAGCGCATGAAGGCGGGCAGGTCGGTGTTCTCCTGCGCCAGGCTGATCTGGAAATGGTGACCGGGCTGGCCCTCGTGGAGATACAGGGTCTCCATCCCGGGCGTGGTCCGCGACGGCAGGTCGTAGGTGTTGAAGTAGAACACGCCCGGACGCGAGCCGTCGGCGGTGCCGCCTTCGTACGAGCCGCGCGCAGCGCCCTTCTCGGTCAGTTCCGGCGTGGGCAGGATGCGCAGGGCGGTCCTGGGGATGTGCCCGAAGAGCCGGGGAAGCTGGGGCGCGACCCGCTCGCCGATCGCGGTGTAGCCGTCGATCAGGGCCTGCTTGGACGCGGGCTTGAACTTCGGGTCGTTGCGTATGTGGTCGAAGAACTCGAGCAGGGTTCCCCTGAAGCCGACCTCGGCCATCACCTTGTGCATCTCGCCATGGATGCGCGCCACCTCGGAGAGGCCGAGCGCATGCACCGCCTCGGGGTCGATCGGCGTGGTGACGGTGGAATCGATCAGGTAGCGGTAATAGGCCTCGCCGCCCGGCACGTCGCGCAGGCCCACGGTCTCGCGGGCGACGGGCAGGTACTGGTCGCGGATGTAGTCGCGCAGGCGCCGGAAGGCCGGCAGGGTCACCTCGGCGGCGACCTTGGCGTAGGCGGCGCGCAGGCGGGCCTGGTCGGCGGCGCCGATCTCGGCGGGGAAGCGGGTCACCGGCGAGTAGAAGGACGACTCCTCGAGGCTTCCGCCGGTGATCTGGTCCAGCTGCTCCACCACATTGGCCATGATCAGGCGCGGCTCGGTGACGCCGTCGGCGACGCCCTGGCGCAGGCGGGCGCGCACGCGGTCGAGGACCGGCGCCATGGCGCGCAGGCGCGACAGGCCGTGCTCATAGTCCGCCACCGTCCTGAACGGCGCGGCCCCCTGCACATTGGCCAGCTCCGCGAAGGAATTGTGGATGCCGTAGAAGTGGTTGACGGCCAGGGCCCGCTGCACCTTCAGCAGGTCGGGGTCATAGCCGCGCAGGTCGATCTCGCGCTGCCACTTGAAGACGTCGTAGGCGACCTGCTCGTCGGCGGTCAGGGCCGCGCGGTCGATGCCGGCCAGGGCGGCCAGATCCTTCTGCGCCAGGCGCTTGCCCGCCGCATCATAGCTGTCGGCGTAGAGGTCGCCGATCTGCCCGGCGTAGCGCGGATCGCCGCGGAACAGCGCCCCGAGGGGCGAGCGCTTGAGCTCGGCCTCGTCGCTGGCGGCGAACAGGGCCTTCAGGCGGGCGGAGGGGGTGGCCGCAGCGGCGAGTGCGGGGCCGGCGGCGAGCGCGGCGGCGGAACCAAGCAGGACGGAACGGCGCGAGAATGCAGTCTGGGTCATCCGGCACAGCTACGACGCCCCGGTCGGGAAACCAAGGCGTCATTCCGCCCCGGCGGGGC
>JAIBAU010000044.1 GCA_019695035.1 Caulobacteraceae bacterium
GCAGCCGCAGCGGCGTCATCGGCCGCCGCAGCGCTTGCGTCGGCCGCGAAGGTCGCAGCGTCGGCAGCCGCGGTGCGGGCGTCAGCTTCGGCCTGACGTGCGTCCGCCTCGGCGGTGCGGGCCTCGGCGGCGGCGTCGGGAACGGGCCGTCCCAGCGCCAGTCCCGGAGCCGCGAGGGCGGCGGATCCCAGCAGGGCGGCGGCCAGGGCATACTGGACGAAAGGTCGTGTAGTCGGCTTCATGGGCGGATTCTCCAGGAGACGGCGCACCCGTTCGACAACGGGCGAAGGACGGCGCGCCATGGCGGCGACGCCGGACGGGATGGGCCCCTCCAGCCCACGCTCGAGACAGGCGGCCAGACACTCGGCCAGAGGTTGGCCGTCCCCGGCGAACCCGGCCGCCCAGGCGTCGCACGCCTGTTCGGCCAGCTCGTCGAGGCGGCGCAGCACCTGCGGCCCGTGGGGCGCAAGGGTCACCAGCGCGAGGGCGCCGAATCCCGCCCGCATTTCCGGGTCACGCCGCTTCAGGTGCCAGGCTTCGTGGGCCAGCAGGGCCGTACGCTGCGGACGGGTCAGGGCCTCGATCCAGCGCGGCAGCACGACCGCGTCGGGCGGCACGGCCACCGGCGTCGGCAGGCGCGGGTCTTCGAAGAGACCCATGCGGCTCAGCCCGGCCGCCTCGCCGACAGCGCGCGCGTCCGCCAGCAACTCGGCGTCACGGGCGGCGACGAGCCGGCGCCGGTAGGCCAGCAGCGCCAGGCGCTGCCAGCCCGCCCGCAGGCTCGCGACGCCCAGCAGCCCCAGCCAGGCGAAGCCGATGGCAGGCAAGGCGTTTCGACCGAGCACCGATGACAGCGGCGGAGCCGGCGGGGCAAGGTCGCTCGCGGCCGGAGCGCGGGCCGCGAGCGCGGCTTTCACGGTCGCCGCGACGGGCTCGGTCCGCTCCAGCCGCACCGGCGCGAGACCGCCCTGGAGGGCGAATACCTGCAAGGCGGCGCTCAACAGCGGGGCGGTCAGCACGACACGCCAGGCCGTCTGCTCCAGGGCCGGGGCCCTGCGCAGGCCCAGCCGGACCGCAATCCACACCAGGGCGAACAGGCACAGGCCATGCAGCCAGGCCGTGGCGATCCACTGGAACAGGATCTCTCCGACGCCGCTCACGACCGGTCGGCCTTGCGACGGGCCAGCAACTCGCGAACCGCGGCGAGGTCGTCGGCGGCGATTTCATCCTCGCGCACGAGGTGGGCGACCAGCGCCTGCGCGTCGCCCCCGAACAGGGCGCCCAGCATGTCGGACACCATCGAGCGGCGCACCGCCGACTCTTCGACCGCCGCACGGTAGAGGATCTGCCGGCCGGATCGGTCGGAGGCCACCACGCCGCGCCGTTCCAGACGCGTCAGCAGGGTGGCCACGGTGGTGTGAGCCAGACCGCGGCTCGCCTGCAGGGCGGCCGTGACCGCGCCAGCGGTCGCCTGTCCCTCGCGCCACAGCACCCGCATGATGTCGAGCTGCAGGCGCGACAGGCCAGATACGTTTTCGGGGGTGTCGTCCGGTTCAGCCACGGCCAATCCTCTACACTTGTAGAACTACATCTGTAGAGTAACCTTCGCCCGCTTGCAAGCGCCCGGCAACTTAAAGCTTGGTCATGCGGCGACGGGCGGCGGGCGGACCGGGGGGCCGGTCGCAGGGGGCGGAATTCCGTCGCAGGCGAATTGCCGAACTGCTTACGGTCTGGCATCGACCGAACGATGATACCCGACGCCGCCCCCGTCTATTCCGCCGAGACCAACGGCCTGATCGTCCGCGTCGTCGTTTCGTACGTCCCGCACCAGTCGCAGCCGCCGCGCCAGTACGTCTGGGCCTACATGGTGGAGATCGAGAACGCCTCGGCCCGGCCGATGCAGTTGCTGTCGCGGCGCTGGATCATCACCGACGGCCAGGGCCGGATCGAGGAGGTCGAGGGACCGGGCGTGGTCGGCGAACAGCCTGTCATCGGGCCCGGCGAGGTCTACCAGTACACTTCGGGCTGCCCGCTGCCGACGCCGACCGGATCGATGGTCGGGACCTATCGCATGCGCATCGAGGACGGCGGCTTCTTCGACGCGGCCATCCCGGCCTTCTCCCTGGACCTGCCCGGGCGCATCCGCACGGTGAACTGACGCCGCGCTTTAGGGCTTGAGCCGCACCCGGCTTTGCCGCAGGTTCCCGCGTCCAATGATCGACACCGCCTCGCCGAAATCCGGCATCCTGCCCTGCCAGGAACTCGAAGCCCTCATCGCCTCCGGCGCCATCACCACGGCCACACCCTGGGCGCCGGACCAGGTCCAGCCCGCCAGCCTCGACCTGCGCCTGGGGGAAAGCTGCTGGCGCGTGCGCGCCTCGTTCCTGCCCGGCAAGCGCAAGGTGATGGACCGGCTCCCCGACGTGGCAATGCACAGGCTCGATCTGACCGACGGCCAAGTGCTTGAGCGGGGTTGCGTCTACATCGCCGAGCTGCAGGAGCGCCTGAAGCTGCCGAAGGGCGTCTCGGCGCGTGGCAATCCCAAGAGCTCCACCGGCCGCGTTGACGTCTTCGTGCGCCTGCTGACCGACCACGGCGAGAGCTTCGAGGATGTGGCGGACGGTTACGAGGGGCCGCTCTACATGGAGATCGCGCCCCAGACCTTCTCGGTGCTGGTGCGTCCGGGCACGCGGCTGAACCAGCTCCGTCTGAAGGCCGGCAACCCGCCCAAGCTGTCCACCGCGGACGTCGCCGTCGACCTGACCGGCGAGCTGGCGGGATTTCGCGCCCGCCGTCACGCGCCTGTCGTGGACCTCGACCACGTCGACGGCCACGACCCGCGCGACTTCTGGCAGCCGATGGAGGCCCATCGCGGCGAGCTGCTGCTGGATCCGGGCGAGTTCTACATCCTGGCTTCCAAGGGCGACGTCGAGATCCCCGTCATGGAAGCCGCCGAGATGCTGCCCATCGATCCCTCGGTCGGAGAGTTTCGCGTCCACTATGCCGGCTTCTTCGACCCGGGCTTCGGCACCGACGAAGCCGGCTCGCGCGGCTCGAAGGGCGTGCTCGAGGTTCGGGGACACGAGACGCCGTTCCTGCTGGAGGACGGCCAGACCGTGGCCCGACTGGTTTTCGAGCCGCTGACCGCACGGCCGGCCCGCCTCTACGGTCAGGACGGCAGCCATTACCAGCGCCAGGGTCTGAAACTCTCCAAGCATTTCCGGAGCTGGTGAGGTCGTTGGCCTTGGCCGCGGCCCGGGCCGGGTTAGGATGCCGGCCTGTCCGGGATTCCGCCCCATGCTGACCCTCTTTCGCCTCTTCGCCGCCGCCCTCGCCCTGCTGCTCGTGGCCGCGCCGGCGCAGGCCGCGCCGGCGATCTGGGCGGTCCGGGACGCGGATTCGACGCTCTATCTTTTCGGTACGGTGCACATCACCTCGGCAGACACGGCCTGGCGCACGCCGCTCTATGACCGCATCTATCAGGAGGCCGGGGAGGTCTGGCTCGAGCTCGACCTGACCGACATCGGCGCCATGCGCGCCCGGATCGCACGAGAGGGAATCGACCCGGAGGGGCGCCTCGAGGCGCGCATCGGCAAGGCCGATTTCGGCCGGGTCCTCGCCTTGCTCGCCCCCTATGGCTTGGACGCGGCCGCCGTGCGCCGCCTGCAACCCTGGTACGCCGGTCTGCAGGTGCTCTACGCCAACATCGCGGGGACCAGCCTGCAGGCCGAGACCGGGGCCGAGGTGACCGTCACGGCGGCCGCCCAGGCCGACGGCAAGCCGATGCGCTACCTCGAGACGGTGATGGACCAGGTGCACGCCCTGTCCGACCAGAGCGAGGTCTCCCAGGTCGCCTTCCTGCGCGAGATGCTCGCTTCGGGCGGGGAGACCACCGCCGCTGTCAACGAGATGGCCGACGCCTGGAGCGCCGGCGACGAGACCCGCCTGACCGAGGAGGTCATCGCTGCGGTGAAGGCGGCCCAGCCCGAGATGTACGACGCCCTGTTCCGCCGCCGGAACCTGGCCTGGGCCGAGACCCTGGACGCCGAGATGCGGGGCGCCGGGGTGGACCTCGTCACCGTCGGCGCGGGGCACCTGCTGGGCGACGAAGGCCTGGTCGCCCTCTTGCGCGCAAAGGGCTACCGGGTCGAGCGAGTGCAGTAGGGCTGCGTCCCGGACGGCCGCGCCTGTCGTGTACGCCAATCTTTTTGTCGCGCTTGCTTGACACTTGCCGCCCCGTTGAGTAAAGCACACTTGTCACATCGACAAGGACGCACGACATGACTTCCGATTTCAGCCGCCCCGCCGCCCGGCGCTACACCTTGCGCATGGTGGTGATCATGGCCTTCTACGTCGCCGCCATCTTCGGCGCCGTCTGGATGTTCACCAACGACCCGCCCCAGGGCGCCCTGCGCTACCTCGTCGCCGCCGCGCCTTCGCTGCCGATTCTCGGCGTGATCTGGGCCGTGGGCATGTACTTCCGGGAGGAGGACGACGAGTACCTGCGCCAACGGCTGGCCGTCACCAGCCTCTGGGCCACCGGCCTGACCCTCGCGGCCGCCTCGGTCTGGGGCTTCCTCGAGAACTTCGACACGGTCCCGCACGTACCGCTCTACTACGCCTTCGTCTTCTACTGGGCGGCCTTCGGCGTGGTGCAGCTGCTGCGCAAGGTGACGGGACAATGAGGAACCGCCTGAAGGTGCTGCGCGCCGAGCGCGACTGGAGCCAGGCGGACCTGGCCGACCGGCTCGGCGTCTCCCGCCAGTCCATCAACGCCATCGAGACCGGCAAGTACGACCCGTCCCTGCCGCTCGCCTTCAAGATCGCCCGCGTCTTCGCCCTGTCGATCGAGCAGATCTTCGACGACGCGGACTAGCCGCAAAGGACCCCCACCCATGTGGAGTCGCCGCCTGCATCCCCTCGACCGCCTGGCGTTCGCCGCCGGCGTGCTGTTCATCGCCCTCGTCGCCATCGACCGGCTGATCCCCGACGCCGGCCTGGTCGCCGCCGCCATCCTGAACTGAATCCCGGCGGGCGCCTTGCCGCCCGACCGCCATCTCCGAAGGAACCCGACCCATGAACCTCGTCCGCACCCTGCGGGCGGCGGCCGCCGGCTGCCTGCTCGCCCTGCCGCTTCTCGCCGCCGCCCTGCCCGCTCCGGCCGCCGCCGCCCCGGCTGCGTCGGTCCAGACCCTCGACCGCGGCCGCTTCACCGTCGAGGTGAGCGGCGAAGGGCCCGACGTCATCCTGATCCCCGGACTCATCTCGTCGCGAGCCGTCTATGACGCGATCACGCCGGCGCTGGCCCGCCACTATCGCGTCCACCGCGTGCAGGTCGCCGGCTTCGCGGGTCTGCCCGCCGGGCCCAACGCCGAGGGGCCCATGCTGCAGCCCTTCGTCGACGCCCTGGCCGCCTACATCCGCGAGCGGCATCTCGACCGGCCCGCCCTCATCGGCCACTCGATGGGAGGCTTCTCCGGCCTGCTGCTGGCCCAGCAGCATCCCGAGCTGGTCGGACGGGTCATGGTCGTCGACGCCGCCCCGTTCATCTCGGCGATCGGCAATCCCGCCGCCACGGTCGCGAGCAGCCGCGGCCCCGCCGACCAGTTCAGGGCCGTGATCCTGAGCTGGACCGACGAGCAGTTCGCCGCCGCCCAGCCGCAGAACGCCGCCTTCTTTGTGAAGACCCCGGCGGCCCGGCCGCAGCTGGTGGACTGGGCCGTCCATTCGGACCGCCGCGTCATGGCCCAGGCGACCTGGGATGTGATGACCACGGACGCCCGTCCCGGTCTGGCCGCCATGACCACCCCGGTCACCGTGCTCTACGCCTACGACGCCGGCATGAGCCAACAGGGCCGCGAGGTGACCCCGCAGATGGTCGACCAGATGTACGCCGGCGTCTATGCGGGGCTGCCCGGCGTGACGCTGGTGCGGATCGACGGCAGCTATCACTTCATCATGCTGGACCAGCCTGATCGCTTCCGCGCCGAAGTCGAGACCTTCCTCCGATAGGCTGGCGCCTGCACCGGAAATTGACACCCGGCCCATTGCGGACGCACGCCCATGCGGCAGCATGGGTCGGGTTCGGGCGGGAGTTGGACATGGCGGCGAAGATCGGGGACCGGCGGCGCGGGTTTCCCTGGCGGCTGGTTGGCTGGAGCCTGGCTGGCCTGCTGTTGGTCGCCCCGCTGGCGGCCATGCAGGTCTCCAGCGAAGTCAACTGGACGCCCTCGGACTTCGCCTTCGCGGCCATCCTCCTGGGCGCGCTGGGTCTGGGCCTCGAGCTGAGCTTTCGCCATGTCGGCTGGGACTTCCGCCTGGCCTCCGCCGTCGCGCTCGGTGCGGCCTTCGTGATCGTCTGGTCGAGCGGCGCCGTCGGGATCGTCGGCGGCGAGGACAATCCAGCCAACCGCCTCTTCGTCGGCGTGCTCGCGGTCGCCGCACTGGGCTCCGTCGCCGGCCGATTCCGTCCCACCGGCCTCGCCTGGACCATGGCGGCGACAGCCCTGGCCCAGGTCGCAGTCCTGCCGGTCGCCGCGACCATCTGGCCGCAGACCATCCCCGACGTCCGCGCCCCTGACGCCCTCGTCGCGACCGCGGCGTTCGCCGCCGCCTGGCTGCTCTCGGCAGGCCTCTATGCGAAGGCCGCGAGGCGCCCCGGCTGAGCCGTCTCGCGCCCGCCCGCGCGCCCTGCTAGGAGGTCGGCCTCGCAACGGAGTGCGCCGTGGCCAAGACCCCATCCGACGTCATCGCCGACGACCTGGCGTCCGCGGCCGAAGCCACGCCGCCGGAACTGCCGCACTATCCCTACAAGTCCGACCGGCTGGCCGACTACATCGTGCACCTGACCGGGCTTGGCCTGGCCCTGTTCGGCGCCGGCATGCTCTACGGCCTGGCCATCGGCTACGGTCATGTGGCGCGCCTCTACGCCGTGGCCATCTACACCGTTGGCCTGCTCACCATGCTGGCGCTGTCCACCGCCTACAACTTCGCCGCCAGCCGCTATCAGCCGCTGCTGCGCCGCTTCGACCACGCCGGCATCTTCCTGATGATCGCCGCCAGCTACACGCCCTTCACGACCCAGGCCCTGACCGGCGCCTGGGCCTGGAGCATGACCATCGCGGTCTGGGCCATCGCCGGTTTCGGCATCTTCGCCAAGCTTCTGCTGCCCGGTCTCGGGCGGTTCTTCTGGGTGATCGTGTACCTGGCGCTGGGCTGGCTGATGGTCTTCGCCATCAAGCCCCTGTTCGACGGCCTGGGGTGGGCGCCGCTGATCCTTCTGGCGGTCGGCGGCGGCCTCTATTCGCTGGGGGTGGCCTTCTACGCCAACAAGAAGCTGCGCTTCCGGCGCGCCATCTGGCACGGCCACGTGGTGGCCGCCGCGACCGTCCACTGGGTCGCCGTGCTGCTGGCCATCCTTCGCTGAGCCGGACGGTTCTGGGTTTCAATCAAGCTTTGCCATAAGGTCGGTACGCCGGCGCCTTCGCCGCGGCCTTGAAACGGGGGAAGCCCATGTCACCGACGCTGAAGCGCGGCGTGTCCGTCGCCATCATCGCCGCCGCGTGCCTTCTCGGCGTGGCCGGTTGCCGGGCGGCCGCCACAATGGGCGCCAAGCCGGCCCTCGACGCCTATTCCCAGACCGATACGACGGTCACCCAGGTGACCAACAGGCGCCAGGCGGACGGAAGCGAGGCGCACCTGCTCTCGGCCTTCTTCGGCCTCGACGACGCCCTGCCGCGCATGTCCGACCGCGTCGCGTGCAAGGGCGCGAGCGGCGGCGACGGCATGCCGGTGATCTTTTCCGACCAGGTCGACATCAAGACCGTGGAGCCGGGCGATTTCCGCATCACCACCGCCTCTGGCGCGGTCGGCAAGGTCACCTGCCTGACGCTCGGTCCGGCCAACGACCCGGGCGAATGGCGCACCGTCCTGCTGGCCGGACACTACGGCGGGCTCGACGACGAGCCGGCCACCGTCGAGATCGTGGGCAATGTGCTTTCGCTCGACGGGACCGTGAACTTCAAGGGCGCGCGCGTGGCCGTCACCCCCCTGCCGGAGGGGCCGCGGCTGATCTGGGCCGAGATCGTCCCGCAGGCGCAATGGGAGCTGGGCCGGCCGGCCGACCAGTCGCCCTTCGGCGGCGGCAGCCACTGCCCCGTCGGCACGCTGCAGGTGGTCCGCGTGACCTGGGCCGGCGGCGTGACCAAGCCGGCCGGCGCCGCCGACGCCGACGACGTCGAACGGGTGCTCTACCAGGTCACGACCGTGCGCCCCGACGGCGCCGAGGCCAAGGTCGCGCCCTTCGCCCTCGGGGACCTCAAGGACGGCGACAACAATCACCTGCTGTGCCTGGACACCACCGACCGGGCGACGGCCGTCTCCTTCCCGGCCGGATACCTGACCGACCCCCGCGAGGACCTGAACCCGGAGACCTCCGTAGCCGTGACGACTCGCCAGCCGCCGGGGACCCCTTGAGCACTCCTGCACGACCCGCTAGGGATCACCGCACGCGGGCGTAGCTCAATGGTAGAGCAGGAGCTTCCCAAGCTCACGACGAGGGTTCGATTCCCTTCGCCCGCTCCAATCCCCCGATCTGACCATTCCCCGTCAATGGGCCGGGGGTGCGCCAGCGATTCTGGCTGTCTCGCGGGCGAACCAGGCGATGATGTCGGGATACAGGCTTTCCAGGGGCTCTCCCGGCCTCCGGGCGCGATAGAGCCGCACCAGTTCGGCGTTGAAGGCTTCGAAGCGGGGGAAGCCGCGCTCGACCATCATCCGGTTGGTCGACCGCATGGAGGCTGACCAGTCCGCCTCGCTCAGCCGGTCCATCTCGTAGAGCGTCACCAGCCCCCAGTTCATGTACTCGTCGAACACCGCCAGGCCGTTGGGGTAGGCCGTCAGGGCCTGCGGAGTAGCCCAGCCGGACGGGGCGCCCAGCGCGGCATGCACGGTTCCCGCCACGCGGTCGGCGGTGGGGTTGATGAAGCCATGGTTCAGCTCGGTGAACAGGATCTCGCCGCGCACCACGGGGCCAGCCGCGGCCGACAGGCCGGTCCGGCCCGGGTAGGGAAAATTCACGTGCGGCTGCAGTTCGCGATAGCCGTTGCTCTCGAACCTGGTGACCGACTGGTTCCAGCCCACCAGCGGCGAGAAGATGATCTTCACTCCGTCGTAGGGCCGCACCGACGGGAATTCCCGCTGCAGCCACCGGAGCATGTCGCGGATGTTCACCTGGTTCTGCAGGAAGTCTATCTGCTCGCCATAGGTCGAAGCGTTGGCGGCGTAGAAGTCGCGAAAGCCGGTCGCGTCCGAAAAGGCCTGCATGTGCGCCAGATAGGGCAGCAACAGGTTTTCCCGCGCCCCGTCGAAGCCGGTGCGGTCATAGACCCTGCTGCGCTGGATCCGGCCCCGGGCGTCGAACTCGAAGGCGTAACCGTTCATCTTCAGGCCGAAGTAGCCGCTGAAGAACTCGCGGCGCAGCGCCGCGTCCACGTCACGGACGAAGGGATCGTCCCGGAACCGCCCGAAGTGTTCGCGGACCCGCTGCATGTAGGCGGTGTCGGCGGCCACCAGCCCTTCGTTCTCGGAGGCGAAGGGCGTGAGCGCGATGGCGATATTCACCAGTTCGTACACTTCCGGGACCAGCACCTCGACCCGGCCGCGATGGGCGGCCTGGTAGTCGGCGTCGAAGACCGCAGAGGGGATGTGGAGCACGCCGACGATGCGCGTGTTGTGGGATACGCCGCCGCGGCGGATGACGAAGTCCACCTTGTCGCCCGCGCTGACCGAGAAGCAACGCCGAGCCAGTTCGCTTTCGAAGCAGACGGGGATTCGGGCGCCGGCGGGCACGGACGCTTCCAGGATGTCGGGATCCAGATCGCTCAGCGTCCAGGTCTGCGGACTCTCATCGCCGATCTGCGAGCGGACCTCCGGTTGGGCCGTCTCCAGAATGACCGGCCCCTGGGCCATTCCGGGTCCCGCACACGCCAGCACGCCGATGGCGGCGGCGGCCCATACCCAGAGGCCGCCCGAAACCCCGGAACCAGTCATCTCAAGCCCTCTCCGACGTGCCACGCCGCGACCGGCCAGACGGCGGAGGCCTCGACCTTGCGGTTATAGATACCCAGAAATGGCGACTCCAGAGCAATACAATCGGATCTCCTACCGCCGGCGACGGCTTCGCAAGCGGCTCTCGGCAAGCTAGGCTGCAGGATGGCAGGGCCTGGGTCGGGGGCTCACATTCGATGCTGACCAGACGCTTCTTCGCCGGCGCGTTGGTCGCCCTGGCCGCCGGACCCGCCGGCGCGCGGGCCGGGCCCGACCGCCGCACGCCCGAGCAGATCTTCCTCGAGGACAACCGCTACGTCCCACTGTGGCGCAAGCACGCGTCCCTGCGCGACTACGCAGCGCGGGAGGCGGCGGCCACCAACCAGTTCATGGCCCTGCTCGGCGCCGAACAGGCCATGACCCATTACCCGGTCGCGCCTGAGCCGGAGCTGGAAGGCTGGCGCGCCGTCGACGCCCTGGACGCCATCGCGGAGGCCGCGCGGGACCGCCGCATCGTCATCATCAATGAGGCGCATCACATCTCGGGACACCGGAGCTTTGTGGCGGCCCTCCTGCGCCGGCTGCGGCCGCTGGGCTTCGATCGCTATGCCTGCGAGACGTTCTCGCCGGAGGGAGAGGTGCAGGCGCAGGACTGGCGGCCGGGCCAGCCGCTGCATCCGCTCCTCGGCTACTACACCAATGACCCGGTATTCGCGGAAGCCGTGCGCGAGGCGGGCGAGCTTGGCTACCGCCTGTCAGCCTACGAGGCGACGACCGCCCAGTCCGTCCTGCCCCGAACCGCCTCGGGCCTCGACCGCATCGCCGAGCGAGAGGAGGCGCAGGCGGTGAACTTCATCGACCGGATCCTGAAGCCCTACCCCGACACGCGTATCGTGGTTCACTGCGGCTACAGTCACGCGGGCGAGGCGCGGCTCGGCAAGTCCGACTGGTTCGCCGCGCGCCTGAAGCAGAAAACCGGTCTCGATCCCCTGACCATCGAGCAGTCGCAGAGCTGGTCGGCGCCCCAGGGCTCGCTGGACCCGCCGTTCACCCGAGCGGTGCGCCGCCGCTTCCGCATCGAGCGGCCCGTCGTGGTCGAGCGCGACGGCGCCTGCCTGATCTCGCCGCCCTTCCAGGGCGCGATGGACATGGCGGTGTTCCATCCCGCCTGGGCGCCCGTCGAAGGTCGGCCCGGCTGGCTCGCCCACGATCCCGCACGGCGGCGGCTGGCGGTGGACCTGCCCGCCAGGGCGGGCGCCTATACGCTCCTGCAGGCGGTGCCGCAGCGCGACCCGGACCCGGCCGTGCCGGCCGACCAGTATCCGCTCGCGCGCGGAGCTCGGTCGGGCGTGCTGTGGTTGCGGCCCGGCCGCTATCGCCTGCGGCTGGAAACGCCGGACGGATACACGCCGCTGGCGGAGGTCAGCGTCGACTGAACCGCCCCGTGACCGCGTCCCACGCACGCGAACAGAAAAGGCCCGCGGGCTTCAGAGCCTCACTTCCCAGGGACCTTCCGTTCCCGGCTCCAGTTTCTGGCCGGCATAGAGTTTCGCCACCGCCGTCGAAACACGATCCAGCGGACCCTGGTGGAATTTCGGGCCGCCGAACTGTTCGATCACGTCGTACTGGCGGGTCAGGGCCTCGCGGTCCTGACGGATCACCGGGCGCAGGAACAGGCGGATGGCCTGCTCCTTCAGCCAGCCCGGCCCGCGGCCCTTCGGCGTTGTGAAGCAGGCGAAGGGGCGGAAGCTGTCGGGGCCCTCCGGCGTGAAAAAGGCCGAGACCGAAAGGCTCAGCCTGTCGTTCTCGCCGTACCAGCGCGCCTGCACCGTCACGGGCGGGTAATAACGCCCCGCCGACCGGGTGCGCGGCGGCTCCAGCGCCCGGCTCATCCAGGCGGGATCCGGCTTGTCCTGGGTGTAGGAGGCGTCGAGCCCGTCCTCGTAGAGGTGCAGGGTCAGCTCGACCCGCTGGCGCCGGTCGCGGTCGCGGATGATGCCGTGGTGAATGAAGCTGGTGTGGTAGGGGTCCAGCACGTTCTCGACCGCATCGATCGCCCGCCCGCGCCAGCTGTCATGGCCCCACCAGAAATGGTCGTGGCCGGGATCGCCGATCAGGGGCGGCAGCCACAGCTCCCGTGGCCCGTCCGGAGACAGACGCGCGAAGACGGCGCCGTGACGCTCCTCCACAGCCACGGGTTCGCAGGCGATCCTGGACGGCGGGGCGGAGCCCGGCGGCTGTCCCGGGACGAGGGCGCAGGCCCCGTCCGCGGCGAAGCCCCAACCGTGGTAGGGGCACTCCAGCAGGCCGTTGCGCAGGCGGCCGTCCGACAGCGGGTAGTTGCGATGCGGGCAGCGATCGACGAAGGCCCGCACAGCGCCGTCCATCCGCACCAGCACGATCGGCGTCCCGGCCAGTTTTCGAGCCAGCGGCCGCGCGCCGACGTCGCGGCTGAGGGCCACGGGCAGCCAGGCGCGGGCGACGGAGGGCGGCAGGGGCGTCACGCGGTGGCGATCCTCATCAAGGTCGGGGTCAGGGCGGTAAGCGCCTGCTCCAACCCAGCGTAGCCGAGGCGGCGCCAGGCCGGGAGATGGGCGTCGAACAGGGCGGTGTACTCGAGCTGGGGCCGCGCGCCGCGGAAGCGCTTGAAACGCCCCGCTCCGGCCGAATGGTTCACGCGCAGTCCGTCCCTCGCCGCCTCCAGGCCCGGCAGCGACATGGCCATGCGGTAGAGACCACGGTTGCGGGGCTGAGGCAGGTCGTAGCCCAGCAAGGGCGAGGTCAGGACGCCTGCAGACCGGGCCGTGGCCACGAAGGCGGCGATGCTGTCGTCCGCCGCCGTCAGGGTGTGGAAACGCAGGTAGCCGGAGGCGTGACCGGCGCGCAGGAACGCCTCGGCGTAGTCCGGATTGTGGGCCGAGTGGCGGCCGATGTAGAGGCTGCGATAGAGGGTTCGGATGGCCGCCCAGTCCGCGTCCGAGGGTGACGCCGGCTGCTCTGCGCGCCAGCCTCCGCGGGCGATCAGCCGCAGATCGCGACGCGCGTCCCGCTTCGCCAGCCAGTCCCGGCGCACGTCGTCGACCGTCCACACCACACGGCTCGGCAGGAGGCGGGCGCCGGCCGTGCAGAGGCGCTGCAGCAGGGGGGCGTCCGACCAGGCGTTCAGCGAGCGGAAGGCCAGGGCGCGGCGGGGAAACTTCTGTCGCAGCACCGGCAGCAGCTCGTGGATTTCGCCGCCGTCCCAGCCGCCCCAGAGGCTGGTCGACAGCAGCGGATGGTTGATCCAGAGCAGGCGATCGGCGTCCGTCGCGCCCAGCCAGAGCTCGGCCGCCCGGGCGGCGGCGCCGAAGGCCCCGGCCAGTTCGCCCGCCTCGCTCTCGGCCTCCTCGCGGGCCACTCGGCCGTAGGCGGAACGCAGCGACAGCAACCAGGTCTGGGCGACCTCGGGCCGGGGCTCCGCCACCAGGAAGGCCCGACCCGGAAGTTGCAGGGCGTGCAGGGCGAAGTCGGCGTTGTCCAGACGGCCGGCGTCCGGCAGTTCCGCCAGCGCCCGCGCGAAGCGCCCCAGCGCCTCGTCGGCCCCCCAGTCGATCCCCGGGTCGGAGGCGGGCGCGATGCGCACGCGGTTCAAAGCGGTTCCCCGTTCCAGCACATGTCGCGGGTCATCTGGTCGGCCAGCGAACGCCCGCCGGTCCAGGCCCCGACCTGGAACGCGATTCCGTCGACCAAAGCTCCCAGCGCAGGCAGGCGGTCAACGGGCGCGCCCACTGCATCCTCGCCCCTCGCCAGGTCCTCGCGCCAGCGCCCCAGCCGGCCGCGGACCAGGGCCTCGGGCAGGCCGAACAGGGCCATGGCCGGCGACAGGTAACGCAGGCCCGGCAGCGGCTCTGCCGGCTCTCCCGCGAGCATGGCGCCCGCCAGGCGCGGGCCCCGGCCGAACAGGTGCGCGCCGCTGGTCGCCCGCGGATTGCACTCGATCAGCCAGGGACGGCCCTCCCGATCGACGATGGCGTCGCAGGCGAATTGGCCCGTTCCAACCACCTCGCCGAGCCGGCGGGCCTGCCCGCGCAGGCGTTCGCCCAGGTCGCCGCCGATCTGCTCGAAGGCGTAGCTGGCCCCGCCCGCCGTCTGCCAGACCGGGGCATAGGGTGCGAAGGCGACCAACTCACCGCGGACGGCGACGGCGTAGAAGCAGACCTCCCGCCCCGCCACCGCGTCCTGGGCGATCCAGGGGTCGGCGGGGGACGGCTGGACGCGCCTGAGGGCCGCCGGTTCGGGGCGGACCAGGGTGCGGTCTCCCGCGCGGGAGTAGGCGGGCTTGAACACCAGCCCCCGCGCGCTTGCCCCGCAGGCGGCGAGCGCGGCGGGATGCTCGAGCCGACGGGTTGCGGGCGCATCCAGGCCCAGGGTTGCGCACAGATCGACGAACCGGTCCTTCGCGTGCAGCCGGCCCAGCGTCTCAAGGGGCGGCGCGAAGAGGCGGTCCGCGACGTCCAGCGCCGCCGCCGCGGCGGCGAGGTGAAAGACTTCCTCGCAGGTGGGGACCACCAGCACCGGGTCCAGCCGCTCCAGCAGCCGTGCGAAGTCCTGGCGGAAGCGGTCTCGTCGCCGCCGCGGCGAGGCCCAGCGGTGCACGCCCGCGGGCGTGCGCGAGGCGTTGGCCAGGGCGCTGGGCAGGCTGTCGACAAGGTGCGGGGCCAGGCCGGCAGCGGCGAAGCTGCGCGCCAGGTCCAGCGCCACCGGCGCGCGGGCGCCGCTGATCAGGACCGTCCGGCTCACGACCGCCACCGCACCCGCCGGCGCTTGGGGCCCCCGTCGAGCGGCGACTCCTCCGCCACCCTCACCGGCCGGCCGCCGGCCAGCGGGGCCACCGCC
>JAIBAU010000045.1 GCA_019695035.1 Caulobacteraceae bacterium
CGCTGGATTCGGCCACCGCGTTGACTGGGCCGGCTATCAACCGCGGCAAGCCCAGAACATCGGCAAGGGTCAGTTCGGCGGCCTCCAGGGTGTTGTGCAAGGCGACCGCTGTCCCGGTGTCGCCGGCCACTCGCACCCGCCGCGAGAAGAATGCGGAATCCGCGTCGGTGCCTCCGTCCAACAGGGATAGCAGGACCGACAGCGGCGCCGAGATGGTCGTTGCGCCGAGGCCGGGTCGACCCTTGCGCACAACGCGGATTACGCCCCGGTCGCCGTCCGGAACCATTCGGAAAGCCACGGGCATGTTGTCGGGCGAAATGACGAAGCCCGCGGTTCGGCAGTCGCCCAGCCGATCGAAGACATCCGGCCGGTCCCGACCCAGGCGGCGAAGCGCCCGGGTCAGCAACGCCTCGACAGGGCCGCCGAGCCGCACCATCGCCTCCGTCGCGACCCAGGCGCTTAGCCGCATTTCGAGTAGCCACATTCGAGACAGCTATCGCAGCCTTCCTTTCGAAGCAGGGCCGCGGCGCCGCAGTGAGGACAGGCCGACGGAACGATGCCGGGCCCGCCCGCGGGCGCCGCGTGGGTTTGGTCAGCCACCTCCTCAGCGTGTCCCATATGCCGCTCCAGGATCCCGCCGATGGCGGCGGGCAACGATGGGACATAGCGGCCGTCGAGCCAGGCGCCGCCGCAAGGATCAAACACCGCCTTCAGTTCTTCAGCGACAAAGGAGACATCGCCTCCCCGACGGAAGACCGCCGAAATCATTCGGGTCAGACCCAGTGTCCAAGCGTAGTGCTCCATGTTCTTGGAGTTGACGAAAACCTCGAACGGGCGCCGCTCACCGCCCTCCTCAAGGTCATTGACGGTGACGTAGACGGCGTGTGCGCTCTGCGGCCACTTGATCTTGTAGGTGGCCCCGTCGAGCGCCTTGGGGCGGTCAGCCAACGGCGCTTCCATCGGCGGCGGAGGCGCGGGCGGCGCAACACTGAGCACCGAACCGGTGACGGCATTGGGTCGATAGGTCGTCAGGCCCTTGCAGCCCATGCGATAGCCCTCGCGATAGACATCCGAGAAGGCGTCGAAGGCGATATCCTCGGGGCAATTGACCGTCTTGGAGATCGAACTGTCGATCAGAGCCTGGGCTGCCGATTGCATCCTCAGGTGATGCTCGGGCTTCAACGTCTGCGCGCTGACAAAGGCGTGCTCCGGCGGTGGCGCGTCTCCCTTCAGCCGGCGCCAGGCCGAGAGGGCGAAATCCTCAACCGGCTCCTCGCGGGTCGTGCCATCCGGTTGGCGGACCTTTCGCGTGTAGGAGAAGGCAAAGACCGGTTCGATGCCCGAGGAAACGTTGCCGGCCAGCAGCGACGTGGTTCCGGTGGGGGCGATCGAGGTCAGGCAACCGTTGCGCAACCCGTGCCGAGCGATCAACTCACGCACTTCGGGATCGAGACCGCGAAGATTGGGGCGCTCGAGAACGGCGGGATCGTAGAGCGGATACGCTCCCTTCTCCGCCGCCAACTCGGCAGAGGCGCGATAGGCTCCGGTCTTGATCACGGTCAGCCAGCGGCGGGTTAGCGCGACGCCTTCGTCTTCGCCGTAGCGGGCGCCGCACAGAATCAGGGCGTCGGCCAGGCCGGTGACCCCCAGGCCGATGCGTCGCTTGGCCTTGGCCTCGGTGTCCTGGGCCGGCAGCGGGAAGCGCGAGACGTCGATGACGTCATCGAGCAGGCGAATGGCCGTGCGGGTCAGCTCACCCAACGCCGTCTCATCTAGCGCCGCATCCGCCTCGAAGGGCCGCTCGACCAGGGCCGCCAGGTTGACCGACCCCAGCAGGCACGCGCCGTACGGCGGCAGCATCTGCTCTCCGCAAGGGTTGGATGCCGATATGGTCTCACAGTCGGCGAGGTTGTTGTTGGCATTGACCCGGTCGATGAAGATCACCCCGGGCTCGGCCGCATCATAGGTGGCGCGCATCAGACGCTCCCACAGGGCCGCCGCCTTCACCACCCGCACCGTTTCGCCCCTGAACACCAAGGGCCAGTCGGCGCCCTCTTCGAGCGCCCCCATGAAGGCGTCGGGCACCAGCACCGAGAGGTTGAAATTGCGCAGCCGGCCCGGCTCACGTTTGGCGTCGATGAAGGCCTCGATATCGGGGTGGTCAATGCGCAGGCAGCCCATCATCGCGCCGCGGCGCTGACCCGCCGACATGATGGTGCGGCACATGGAATCCCAGACGTCCATGAAGCTGAGCGGTCCCGACGCCTCGGCGCCTACGCCCCGCACCCGTGCGCCCGACGGCCGCACGGTGGAGAAATCCATCCCCACGCCACCACCCTGCTGCAGGGTCACGGCCGCCTCGCGCAGGTGTTCGAAGATGCCGCCCAGGTCGTCGGGCACGGTCCCCATGACAAAGCAGTTGAAAAGGGTGACGGCGCGTCCGGTGCCGGCGCCCGCCAAGATTCGTCCGGCCGGCAGAAACCGATGTTCTCGCAAGGCCTCGTAGAACCGCCCTTTCCAGAATTTGCGCAGCTTCGGCGATTCGGCTTCCGAGACCGCGGCGGCGACGCGCTCCCAGGTTTCCTCGACGTTGGCGTCGCCCGGCCCGTCCGCGGGCGCGAAGCGATACTTCGAATTCCAGATTTCTCCGGCGAGTGGATTGTCGAACGCCATGACCGCGGGCCTCATGAAAAAGGGAGGCCAAATCTGAGCGATTCCCTGCGGCGCCGGCTGGCGCGGGGTCGTGTCGCAGGCGGAAAAATTCGGCAAGTCGGGACGTGACGAACATCAAGTCCGGCTTCCACCCCGGTTAAGGCGCGCCGCCTCCGACTGACGTTCAATGCTCGGCAAAGGAGAATGGAAACATGGATCTCTTTCGCCGCACCATCGACGACCTGGCCAGCGAGCTGCCGGGCGCCGCCGAGGTATTCCATCGCCACCGCATCGATGTATGCACCAGCCACGGCGTCAGCGCGCGCCGCGCCGCCATCGCCCGCGGGCTCGATCCAATCGCCATGGAGGCCGAACTCCAGGCCCTGTATTCCGTTGAGCCGATCGCGCCGACCGAACCCCAGGCGCTCATCGCCCACATCCTGAAGCGATACCACGCGACGCACCTGCGTGAGTTCCCCGAGGCGATCCGCCTCGCCACCATGGTCGAGACGGTTCACCGCCACAGCGATCTCTGCCCCATCGGCCTCGCCGATCACTTGGCGGAGATGGCCGAAGACCTGGAGCACCATCAACAGAAGGAGGAGGCAGTGCTGTTTCCGCTGATGTTGGCCGGCGGCGGCCCGATGCTGCAGTTTCCGATCGCTCGCATGAACCAGGAGCACGAAGACGTGGAGCGCCAGTTGGGAATGATCGCGAGCCTGACCCGGAACCTGACCACGCCGCCCGACGCCTGCGGTTCATGGACTGCGCTCTATGCGCTCTGCCGCAAGATCACCGATGACCTGCGCGAGCACATGCGGATCGAGACCGAGGTGCTGTTCCCTCAGTTTGGCGCAACGCCCGCCAGCTAGAAATCGAGCACTTCGACCCGACTGAGCCGCGGTGCCGGCGCGGCGCCGGCATTGCGTCGGATGAGCCTGTCGGCTGACGCCAGGGCTGCCTGGGCGCCGGAGTCCTGATTGGACAGAGGCGACACGCCCCGGGTCCCGGATGCGCCGCGCACAAAAGTGTCGCGGTCCCCTGTGTCGGGAAGCTCGCCGATCAGCGACTCGAGCCTCCAGGCTTGGGCGCTGCGCGGATCACGACCGGCCAGGCCTGCGATCAGCGGCGCCAGGAACAGGCGAGCCGTGACGAGGGCCGAGGTCGGATTGCCCGGCAGTCCCACAATCAATCGTCCGCGGGCGCGGCCTATCCAGACCGGCTTGCCGGGCTTGATAGCGACCTTCCCGAAGACGAGTTCAAGGCCATGGGCGGCGAACATGCCCTTGGCGAAGTCTTTCTCCCCGACGGAGGCGCCGCCGGTCACGACGACGACGTCCGCCCGCTCGAGCGCGCTCGCCGCCGCCTCTTCGAGGACCGCGGGGTCATCTCTCAGGCGCACCCGGTCAACGATTTCACCGCCATACTCGCGAACCAGGGCGGCGACCCCAAGGGAAACGCTGTCGGGGATCGCCCCCGGAGTCAGCCGGGCCCGACCCGGCGCCGCCAGTTCATCACCGGTGCCCAGAATGACGACACGAGGGCGCGGATGCACCCACAGCTCGGCCTGGTCCGCGGCCGCAGCGGCGACCATGGCCTGGGCGTTCAGCAGCGTCCCCGCCGCGACCAGGATATCGCCCGCCCTGAAGTCCGACCCGGCGGACCGCACGTGACGCGCTCGCCCGGGCCTCTCGTCGATCACCGCCCAGTCGCCGTCTCGCCTGACCAGTTCCTGGACTAGCACGCGGTCCGCCCCGGGCGGCAGGGGGGCGCCGGTGAAGATGCGGCGGCATTCACCTGCCGCGAACGCCGGCCCAGCTGTTTGGCCGGCATAGGTCTTGTCGGTCACCCTCAGGCGGATGGGCCCGGTAGAGAGATCGGCTTCGCACACGGCGTAGCCATCCATGGCGGAGAGGGGGACCGCGGGGGCATCGGCATCGGCGATGACCGCCTGCGCCAGGACGAGCCCATCGGCCGCCTCGATTGGGACCTTCCGGGGCGCAAGGGGAGTGGCGAGACCGATGACCAGGGCTGTCGCTTCGTCGAAGCCGATCATATGGAGGCTCCGTATTGAAAATCGCCGGAGGCGCCGCCAGTCTTGGATGTGAGCCGCACCGCTTCGATGGACATGGTCCGGTCGACCGCCTTCAGCATGTCGTAGAGCGTCAGGCACGCCACGGTCACAGCGGTTAGGGCTTCCATCTCCACCCCGGTCTGTCCGACCGTGCGCGTCATGGCGGAGACGCGGAACCCGGGCAGGTCATCGTCCAGGTCGACGGTCACCTCGGCCTTGGTCAGCGACAGGGTGTGACACAACGGGATGAGGTCGGCGCAGCGCTTCGCGGCCATGGTCCCGGCCAGTTCGGCGGTGGACACCACGGCGCCCTTGGGAGTCTTCCCTACGCGCACCAGGGCAAGCGTGTCATGCGAGCAGCGCAGGCTGCCCTCGGCAATGGCCGTGCGGGTGGTCGAGACCTTGGCCGAGACATCGACCATGCGGGCCCGGCCGCCTTCGTCCAGATGGGTCAGGCGGCTCATGGGCAAATCCCCCGGTAGCGTGGAATCTGGCCGACCAGCGAACAGGGCCGGAAGCGGCTGTCGAGTTCCTGTCCCAAGACCAGGTCCCAGGCATCGCGGCAGGCGCCGGTCGATCCCGGCACGCAGAAGATGAAGGTCTCGTCGGCCTGGCCCGCGAAGGCGCGCGACTGCAGGGTGGCGACTCCGACGGTGGCGAGACTGGCCTGATGGAAGACCACCGAGAATCCGTCCATCTCCCGCCGGAACAGGGGCTTGACCGCCTCGGGCGTGACGTCACGCGGCGAGAAGCCAGTGCCGCCAGTGCAGAGCACCACGTCCACCTCCGGATCTTCGATCCAGATCTTGAGCTGGGCACGGATCGCATCGACCTCGTCCTTGACGATGGCTTTGGCCGCCAGACGGTGGCCCGCGCCCACCAGCCGTTCGGCCAGCAACCCGCCGGAGGTGTCGGTCATCGCGTCGCGCGTGTCCGACACCGTCAGCACCGCGATGTTCAGCGGATAGAAGGGCAGGTCCTCGTTGATGCCGGCCATCAGTTGCTCCAGCGCGCCAGATCGGCGCGGTCATTGTCGGTGGGATCGATCCAGCGGACGCCCTTGGGTCCACGCTCCCGCTTCCAGAAGGCGGCCTCGGTCTTCAGGCGGTCCATCACATAGTCCGCGGCCAGGAAGGCCTCCCGGCGGTGGGCGGCGGCGGCGGCGACGAAGACGATCGCTTCACCCGGTGCGATCTCGCCGCAGCGATGCACGACCAGCAGGTCGGAGACACCAAAGCGTCGGGCGCCATCGTTGGCGATCTGGAGCATTGAGCGTTCGGTCATTACCGGATGCCAGTCGAGGCAAAGGGACGAGACCGTCTCGCCGTCCCTGGACGCCGCCCGCGCCAGGCCGACGAAACTGACGACCGCCCCATCGTCCCCGCGACCTTCAAGGAAGGCCGCGAGCAGGGCGTCCGGCGCGAAAGCCTCGCCGCAAAGGTGGGCGCGGGCCATGGGTCAACCCCCCGAGAACATGGAGAAGAACTCGACCGTCTGGCCTGGCCTGACCAGAACGTCCTCGGCGCTGATCTCCGCGTCGACTGCGGCGCGGACGCCGTAACGTTCGAAAACGGCAGAGGCCTCCGGCTCGGATTGCACCAGAAGACGGCGCAACTCGCTGAGCGGCACGCCGGCGGCAGGGATATCGATATCCATGCCCGGCCCGAAGATGTCGGATGGCCGGCCGAAGAACTGAACTCGAAGGGTCGTCATCAGGCTACCGATCTGTGGTCGAGTCGGGGAGTTGGCATGTCGCCGATCACGGCGGCGCGCACGAAGGCGATGAACTCCGGTATCAGGCGCGCGCGGATGTCGGGCGCCGTCCAGTACGGGTTCATAAAGACACACCGGATCAGGACCAGACCCGCCGCGTCCTCGACGCCTCCATAGGCCGCTACGTGGCGCGCCCGCTGGGTAGCGTAGTCCGCGCCCAAGGTGGTCTTTGAAACCGAAAAGGCGGCCGATTCATGGAAAGCCGCGAACAGCGCTTCAGTCAGCGGGTTCGAACGCGACAAAGGGTCCCCGTCGTCGGCGACGGCAAAGCAGACGATATTGGTGTCGCTGGGCTCGAGGAACCGCACAAAAGGCAGCGCCGCGCCCACGGCCGCCTGAAACTGGCGGCGCGCCCGGATCGTCTCGGCCAGCAGCGCGCCCATGCCGTCAGGCCCGAACCCCAGCGTCTTGCCGGTCAGCCAGGTCGCCGCGGCGCCCGCGGCTGAACGCGATCCCTCCAGGGTCGAGGACCATTTGCCATCGCCCAGCTCGGGCCGGTCGAGGTAGGGCGCGTCAAACGCCGATACCGCGTATCGGCTCCTGTCGCGGGTGAGGAAGGTGCCGCAGGCGTAGGGGACGTAACCCAGCTTGTGCGGATCGATAGTGATGGAATCGGCGCGGCCCACCGCTTTCAGGGCGCGGGCGGCGACGGGGCCCAACTCGGCCTCGTCGGGTCCGCCGATGAGGCTGCAGAGGAAGCCGCCGTAGGCTGCATCGACATGGCGCCAGATTCGCCAGCCACGCTCGCGCTCCCAGACTTCGAGCAGGTCATGCAGCCTGTCGACTGGATCGATCTCGCCGGTCTCGGTGGTTGCGGCCACGCTGACCGCCATCAGCACCGGCCGACCGTCGCCCTGGGCGCGCAGGACCAACCGCTCGAAATCATCGAGATCCAGCCGGCCTTCGGCGTCGAGCCGGACGCTCCAGAACGACTCCTCGCCGAAGCCGAAGATGTTGGCCGCCTTGTGCCAGGAGTAGTGCTTGTTGCCGGGCACCAGCACGACGGGCCCCAGGTAGTCGCGACCGGACGCCGTGGAAATGCGCCGGTGGACGTCGGCCGGGTTGCCGGCCGCGGCGCTGTAGCGACGAAGGACTTCATCACTCAGCTGATGCGCCTCCCACAAGGCGCGGAAGCGATCCCAGCCCATGTGCGCTGCGGCGAACACGTCGAGCGTCTCGCCGGTCGCCTCGCTGATGTAGAGGGCCAGGCTCAGCCAATGATCAAGGCGGTAGCGGGCGCGCCAGACGGCTTCGAAATTGGCCACCGTGCCGCCCGAGGTGAAGTGCCCCTCCGCCTGGTCCGGATCGTAGCCGAGCATCCCGGCCAGCATGGCGATCGCCTCACCCTCGATGACCGTCCCGACCTTGCCGGCTTCGCGGGAGGTGATGTTGGGGTTGTGCAGCATGGCGGCGAGCCAGCCGAACAGGGCGGGCAGCGACAGTTCCGCCTTCATGTGGCCGACGTAACGCGGCGTGTGGGTGGGGGTCTCCGCGGTCAGGGCGTCGCACAGTTCGGCCAGCCGCTGGGACATCAGCTCGCGTTCATGCAGAACGGCGCCGCTTCGACGGTCGGTTCGGGTCGACACCCGCGGATCATCGGCGAACAGGCCCTTGCGCCACCCGAACCAGTCGTCAAGCACGGCTTGGAACTCGGCGCGCACCCACGCTTCATTCTCCGAATGGGATCCGGGGAAGTAGGCGGCGGCGAGGTCGACGGACGAAGGCTTGGGCATCGGGGAACCGGTCATGGGCCCCCTTCCTTACCGGCCGCGGAGCCGGCTGGAATTGTCGTAGATCAATTCACGATTTGACCTGCCTCAAGGTCAATGGCGGCCGGGCGGGCGAGAGTGATAATCGCTCGCAAGTTCAGGAAGCCTCGTGTTCATCCAGATTTCAAGGCGCGACAAGCCATCGCCGACCGCTGGGGTGGTTCGCCTGAGCGAAGCGCGCCTCGGCGCGCGCGGGGTCATTGTCGAGGTTCGCGCAGAGGCGGGCGTCGAGACCGTCGGCGTGGAGGAACTGCAAAGGCGCCTGCTGGAGTTCGGCTTCGTCGAGGGCGCGCGGCTGCAGGTGCTGTTCGAGGGCGCCATCGGCCATGATCCCATCGCCGTGAAGCTGGATGATATGCGCATCGCCCTGCGCCGCCGCGACGCCGCCAACGTCTATCTTGCGCTCGACGCGGCATGAGTCTCGCCACAACCGTTGCCGTGCGCGTGGCGCTGGTGGGAAATCCCAATTCGGGCAAGACGGCGCTGTTCAACGCCCTGACCGGCGCGCGCCAAAAGGTCGCCAACTATGCCGGCGTGACCGTCGAGCGGAAGGAAGGCGCGCTCGTCACCGCGTCGGGCCGCCGCCTGACCATCGTCGACCTGCCGGGCACCTATTCGCTGCGAGCGCGCAGTCCCGACGAGGCGGTCACCCGCGACGCCGTGCTGGGCCGCCTGGCCGGCGAGGTCCCGCCCGATGTCGTGATCTGCGTGGCCGACGCTACCAATCTGCGGCTGGTTCTGCGCCTCGCGTTGGAATTGAAGGCGGTGGGCCGGCCCTTGGTTCTGGCGCTTAACATGTATGACATCGCCCAGCGCCAGGGCCTGGCCATCGACCTCGACGCCTTATCGCGCGAGATCGGTGCGCCGATCGTCACGACCGTCGCCACCCGAAGGCGCGGCATTGATGACCTGGTCGCCCAAGTCGACGCCCTGATCGCCGCCGGGGCATTGCCCGAGGAAAATCTCTGGCGCGAGCCTGGCGCCGCCGAAATCCGCCTGGCCCATGCCCGGGCCCAGCAGTTCGTGCGCGATCACGTCCGCCCGCCGGCGCGGCCCGACACCTGGACCGGCCGCATTGATGCGGTGCTGCTGCATCCAGTTGGCGGCCTGGTGATCCTGCTGGGCCTGCTGTTCGTCATGTTCCAGGCCGTCTTCACCTGGGCCGCGCCCTTGATGCAGGGGATAAGCGCTGTCTTCACGGCCTTCGGCGACGGCGTCGGCGCCTACGTCGCCAACGACCTGCTGCGCAGCCTGATCGTCGATGGCCTCATCGCGGGGGTCGGTTCGGTGCTGGTCTTCCTGCCGCAGATCCTGATCCTGTTCCTGTTCATCCTGCTGCTCGAGGATGTCGGCTACATGGCGCGGGCCGCCTTTCTGATGGACCGGATCATGGGCGGCGCAGGCCTGCACGGCCGCGCCTTCATACCGCTCCTGTCATCCTTCGCCTGCGCTATCCCCGGGATCATGGCCACGCGGGTGATCGATTCACGGCGCGATCGCCTGACCACAATTTTGGTCGCGCCGCTGATGACCTGTTCGGCGCGGATCCCGGTCTACACCCTGATCATCTCGGCCTTCATCCCCAACACCCAGGTGGCCGGGATGTTGTCGCTTCAGGGCCTGGTGATGTTCGGCCTCTATGCGGCCGGCATCGTCTCGGCCCTGCTGATGTCCCTGGTCATCCGCACCGTCTTCTGGCGCAACGCGGTCGAGCCGTTCCTCATGGAGCTGCCGACCTACCGTATGCCGGACCCGGCCAATGTCGCGCGCAACCTCATGCAGCGCGCAAGCATCTTTCTGGGCCGGGCCGGGCGTATCATCCTGCCGATGATGGTCCTCGTCTGGGCCCTGTCGACCTTTCCCTATCCGCCGGCTGGCGCGCCAGGACCGGCCATCGACTACAGTTTCGCCGGCATGATCGGTCATGTGATCGAGCCTCTGCTCGCGCCCATCGGCTTCAACTGGCAGATTTCGGTGGCGCTGATCCCGGGCATGGCCGCGCGAGAAGTCGCGGTCGCGGCCCTGGGAACCGTCTACGCTGTTGGCGATCCCCAGCATCAGGCCGGCGGCCTCGCCGCCGTATTGGCGCGGCACTGGTCCCTGGCCACAGGCCTGGCCTTCCTCGCCTGGTACGTCTTCGCGCCCCAGTGCCTCGCCACCCTGGGTGTGGTGAAGCGCGAGACGAACAGCTGGCTCTGGCCCGCGATCATGTTCGCCTACATGACCGGCTTGGCCTACCTCGCCGCCTTCGTGGTCTACCGCACGACCGTCGCCTTCGGAGGCGGGTAGCCGCCGCTGTGCTTGATGAAGATCAAGCGTGCGATTGATCCATCGGATTGCCGCCCCGGTCGTCCGGCCGCACGCTACGCCGATGTTCCGCTGCTCCTATCTGCTGGCTCTCGGCCGCATGGTCCTCGTGTCAATGCTCGCGGGCTTGGCGCTCCTCGGCGTGTCCGCCCCGTGCCTGGCCAGTGTTCCGCCGTCCGCACAAGCGTTGCAGGTCCGTTCGAGTTCGGGATTGGACCTTCATTGCCCTGCAGCGGACCCCGGCCGGCGGCAGCGCAACGGCGTGACCGCAACCTGCACGATGGCCTGCATTTTCCCGGCGCCCGAACAGTCTGACCTCACCGCGGCGACGTTTGAGCCCACCCCCCCTGCCGCCCCCGCGGCCGAGAGCACGAGAGCCGGCCTGCCCCCCGACGTCGACTACCCCCCTCCGCGTTGAAGGACGGACTGTTCGATCCGATCCCATTCAACAAGGAAACTGTCATGAAACGTATCTTCTCGATCGCGGCGCTCGCGCTATTGGCCTCCGCGACCGCGGCCTATGCCGCGGCGCCGGACGCCGTGACCACCGCGCTTGGCGCTTGTTGCGACGCCGTATCCGCGTGCTGCCACGCGGTTGGCTCCGCCTGCTGCTGATTCGCCAAAGGCGCCTGCCCGCAAGGGCGGGCGCCGACGGCCGCTGCCATCGGCTATTCGGATGCCGACTTGCCCCCTCTTGGATAGCGGCGGTGCATGGGTAATTTCGGGGGTATTGGCGAACTACAATCTCGAATCCCTCAGTTCAAAAGAACGCCGGCGGAGACACGCTCAGCCTTCCCTGGCGTCGAAGGCCTGCTGCCATCGACCGCCCCCCGACGATTCGCCTGCTCGGTGAGATCAGCCGCATGAATGCGGCCGCGGCATTCGGCGCTGCACGGTTGCGATGCTAGAGAAAGCATCCGTCGCCTTACAGGGGGAAACGAACCCCAACGGGTGCTTCGCGAGGCATGCGGAAGGGTCTTGAGTTCCCTGCAAATTTCCCTGGTCGCCATTCTTAGTTCGGCGCGGAAACCCTACTGTGGCTAAGTTTGGGCTTCGACGCAGTCCCATGACACTTTGAAAATGCCTGTTTTGACGAGTTTTCAGGGAATTTCGCAGGTGGAGAATTGTGCTCATCCGACTCCCTCCACCGCCAGCGATAACACCTCGTTTTTAAAGGTGTTTTAGCGAAACCGAATAGACCCGCCTATTCTGCCACTTGCCTCCGGGGTCGCCCCATTTGGGTCGTTCTCTGGAGAGGCGTCGGCCAGCGGAATTCCCTTTTCTGTAAAGGAATTCTCCGGCCGTCTGGCGAGAAGTACCCCTTCCAAACGAATCGCCATTTCAGCACTTTTTTGCCCCACCCTTTGTAGGGCGGCGATCCAGATGCGTGATTTGCGCGCGCATGGTCATGCGGGCCGGCTGATGGAGGCCGCCCTTTGGACTGCGGTCCGCTACTGGCTCCGAGGTGCAGTCAGAACCTCCGCTGATCAATTGTTCGAGCGATGCATGGCGGGTGAGCACGAGGGCCTGAGTCCGAGTGAACTCTGCGATCCCAGGTAGCCACCGGCGTCAAGTCGGCTGGCTTGGGAGCGATGAAGCGGTCCGAAAACACCACCAAAACCACCTGGGTGCCGGCGAGTGCGCCGTTGGCTGGAGGAGCGTCCTAGGCTAGCTCCTCGCTACAGGCCAGCTTAAGCTTAATCCGCTGGGTGGGCTACATCGGCGGCAAAGGTGCAAGCGCAGGACGATCTCTCAAACGAGGCCGCCGCGCTCGCGGACATCCTCAAGTGGTCGGCGGACCTTCCGGCGTGGCAGCGCGATGCACTGCGCCGGCTGTGCACACAGGCCAAGCTGGAAACGGCAGACGTAACTTCCCTGGTTGCGATCTGCAAAGGACTAGAGAAGGCGGACCCGCTCAGTGCGGCTCACGTCCGAGACCCAGCTGCGAGCAATGCGGTCGTCACCCTCGGTGCCCTTTATGGCCTGTCGAACGTGAACGCTCTCGCGCCAGGCGAGCGGCTGACTTTCGGAAAGACAGGCGTTACCGTCATCTACGGCGACAATGGCGCGGGCAAATCCGGGTACGCTCGCGTCCTGAAACAGCTCTGCAGGGCGCGCTCACCCAAGGGTGACACTATCCTCCCCAACATCTACGCGCATGAGGGAGGCACGCCGTCCGCCAACGTCGACTTCTCCATCGGCGGCCAAAAGAGAAGCGCCTCCTGGAGCCAGGGCGACGCGCCTGACCCCATGCTTTCGGCGGTGAGTGTCTTCGACAGCCGTACGGCAAACGTTCATGTCGAGAATACTAACGATCTAGCCTACACGCCCCTGCCGCTCCGCATCCTCGCTGGACTGGCCCAGGCGTGCCAAGACGTGAAGGCCAAGCTGGTCGCCGAGATCAAGGCGCTGGAGGGGCAAACGCCGGCTGTCCTGTCGAACCCCGAGTGCAGACCGGACACCGCTGTCGGCAAGCTGATATCGGCCCTGTCGGGCAATACCCACCCCGACGTCGTCGTGAAGCTCGCTGGCTTGAGCGCAGATGAGGATGACCGGCTCTGGACGCTCGCGACTGACCTGGCCAGCGATTCCGCGCGTACGGTCCGACAACTCCAGGCTCAACAGAAGCGGATCGCGACGGCTATAGAGCAGGTGAAGAGCGTCGCCCAGGCTGCGGCGGACGGGAACTGGACTATCCTCCACGATGCGCATGAGCGGCTCGCGACGGCTCGGTCGGCGGCGGCGGCAGCTTCCGCCAACCTGTTCGCCGACGAACCCCTGCCTGATATCGGCTCGGAAGTGTGGAAGACCCTTTGGGAGGCAGCCCGCAACTATTCTCAGAGCTACGCTTACCCCGAGCGGCCATTCCCGGTCATCGAGAACGGAGCCCACTGCGTGCTCTGCCAACAGCCGCTCACCGACCAAGCCGCCAAGCGACTCGGCAGCTTCGAAGCATTCGTTCGGGACGAGAGTAAACGACGCGAGCAAGAAGCCGAAGAGGGCTATCTTGCGAAGCTCGGCGAGATTTCGTCAATGCGCTTCCCGATTAAGGATCTCCCAGCTCTGGTCGGGCTGGTGGGAGACGACCTCGGACAGGAGGAGCTCGCCAACGGACTCCGCCGTGCCATCTTGCAGTTGGCGTGGCGGCTGCGCGCAATCCTTCGAAGCCACGAACTCGCAACCAAGCCCAACCTGCCTCCTTCTGTCGCGGCCACCTTCGACCCTTTGCTCGCGCTGGTCGGCAGCATCGGCACACGCATTGAAGCGCTACAGTCGGAGGCCACCTCGCCACAGCGCGCCGCCCTTATTGCCGAACGCGACGCACTGGCCGACCGCAAGTGGCTTGGCGTCGTGAAGGACGATGTCCTCGCTCAGATCAATCGCCTCCAAGCCATTGAAGCCTTGGAAAAGGCTAGCAAGGACACGGCGACAAACCGGATCACGACGCAGAGCACCCGCATCGCGCAGGCGCTCGTGACCAATCGTCTCCGAGCGCGGTTCGCCGTAGAGGTGGACAAGCTCGGCATCGCCGGTCTGGCGGTCGAACTCCAACAGGCGAAGACCACCGCTGGAGTGCCCTTCTTTCAAGTGCGCCTGATCAACAAGCCGAGCGAGCCTGTCGGTAAGGTCCTTAGCGAGGGTGAGCACCGATGTGTGGCGCTCGCCGCCTTCCTGGCCGAACTGTCCACCATCGACGCTCAATCGTCCATCGTGTTCGACGACCCGGTGTCCTCACTGGACCACCTTCACCGCGACAAGGTCGCCGCACGCTTGGCCGACGCCGGTCAGACCCGGCAAGTAATCGTCTTCACCCACGACATGGCGTTCCTGCTTCTCCTGGATGAAGCGTGCAGAGCTGCGAAAGGGGCGGATGCGACCCTGATCAGTTACCGCCTAATCAGCCGAGGCAGCGAGAATGCCGGATTTTGCCATTCGGACCCGCCGGCCAACGTCATGCCACTGGACAAGGTCATCGACGGCATGAGGGCGCACCTCGATAACGTCAGCATCCACCATCAACGAGGCGACCAAGCGAATTGGCAGCGTGAGGTTACGTCCTTCCAGGATCAGCTCCGCAATGCCTGGGAACGCGCTGTTGAGGAGGTGGTGGGGCCAGTCCTGCGTCGTCTGTCACGCAAGGTAGACACAACGGGCCTTATCAAGCTCACCGTCATCACCGACGGTGATTGCGATGCCGTGCGCGAAGCATTCAAGCGCTGCTCGGCGCTGCTTCACAGCCAGCCTGGCGAAATCAATCCAGCGCTTCCTGAGCC
>JAIBAU010000046.1 GCA_019695035.1 Caulobacteraceae bacterium
AGCGACCTGACCATCACCCAGCAGGGCGCCAATGTTCTCATCACCCTGCCCGACGGCTCCACCATCACCGTCAACAACACCCTCACCTCCGCCATCGACGCCTCCGACTTCCTCTGGATCTAGGAGCGCGAGGCGCATGCAAGGAACCTGAACAAGGGCCCGGCTCCGCAAGGCGCCGGGCCTTTTTTCATGCGCTCCCGACTTTCTGCGGATTCCGCACGCATTCAGCGCGAAGGGGGTTGCTTGGTCCGGGATTCATTGCCTATAAGCGCGCCTCTCGACGGACGCGGGCGTAGCTCAGGGGTAGAGCACAACCTTGCCAAGGTTGGGGTCGTGAGTTCGAATCTCATCGCCCGCTCCAGTCGATCCTCTCCACTCCTGATCGTTGTTCTCCCAAGTCGCAAAATGCGCTGGCGGACTTTGTAACAATGGTCTTTTATCCCGCCGCCAGGCCGTTCGCCGGGCAGGGGGATAACGCTTCATGGGCACCATTACCCGCGCCACCGCGGCGCGAGCTTCTATAAAGCCGACCGCCGTAAAGGTCGTGACCACCAAGTCCTCGGGCGGCGATCCCGTCACCTTCGGCGAACGCCTCCGCTACGAATTCGACAAGTCCATGGCCGCCGGACCGATCGCGCTGGTGGGCTGGCTGGCGCTGGTGTCGCTCACAGTCATCCTCATCGCGGCGACCATCCTTGCCATAACCCACATCGGCCCGGGCCGCGGTTTCGACTTCATCGAGGCGGCCTGGCAATCCCTGATGCGCACCATGGACGCGGGCACCATGGGCGGCGACGAAGGGTGGGAGTTCAGGGCCGTCACCCTGGTAGTGACCCTGGCCGGCATCCTGGTTTTCTCGGCCCTGATCTCCATCATCTCGGCTGGCCTGGACAGCGCTCTCGAGAACCTGCGCAAGGGCCGGTCCCGCGTCCTCGAAGCGGACCACACCGTCATCCTGAACTGGTCGCCCTCGATCTTCGACATCGTCAAGGAGCTCCTGATCGCCAACGAGAGCCGCCGGAAGCCCCGCATCGTGATCATGGCCGACAAGGACAAGGTCGAGATGGAGGACGAGATCGCCGACAAGGTCGGCCCCACCGGCAACACCGTGGTGATCTGTCGCCGCGGCGATCCGACCGACCTCTTCGATCTGTCCCTGATAAACGGCGACACCTGCCGTTCGATCATCGTCGTTTCGCCCGAGGGCGCTGACGATCCCGACAAGCAGGTGATCAAGACCATCCTGGCTCTGACCAACAATCCCAAGCGCCGTCCGGACCGCTACCAGATCGCGGCGGAACTGCGCGACATGGCGAACGCGGAGGTGGCCCGCATCGTCGGCGGCGACGAAGTTCAGCTGGTCCTGGCTGACGATCTGATCAGCCGGATTGTGGTGCAGTCCTGTCGCCAGGCCGGCTTGTCGGCGGTCTATTCCGAGCTGCTCGATTTCGACGGTTGCGAGATTTACACGACGGAACTCGAGGAACTGGCCGGCATGACCTTCGGCGAGGCCCTCATGGCCTACGAGGACTCCTGTCTCATCGGCCTGCGCTACGCCGACGGGCGCGTGAAGATGAACCCCCCGATGGACGAGGTCATCGAGGCCGGGTCGCGCGCCATCATCATCGCCGAGGACGACGCCTCGATCCGGGTGACGCCTCTGCCGCCGGACGCGGTCGATCCCAAGGTCCTGCGCAAGCCAAAGCCGGTGAAGCGGGGTCCCGAGCGGACCCTGATCCTGGGCTGGAACCGCCGTGGCCCGATGATCGCCTTCGAGCTGAGCCGCTACGTCAAGCCCGGGTCGCTGTTGACCGTCGCCGGCGACGGGGAGGGCTTCGCACAGGAGGTCGCCTCCATGCCGCTCGGGTCCAAGAACATGAAGGTCGAGGCGAAAGTCATCGACACCGCCCATGCGCAGTCGATCGAGAAGCTCAGGGTCGAGAGCTACGACTCCGTGATGGTGCTGGGCTATTCGGACCGCATGGACGCCCAGTCGGCCGACACCCACACCCTGATCACCCTGCTGCATCTGCGTCGCCTTTCCGAGCGGCTGGGCAAACACATCAGTGTGGTCTCGGAGATGATCGACATCCGCAATCGCGAGCTGGCGGAGGTCACCGGCGCGGACGACTTCGTTGTGTCCAACAAGCTGGTCAGCCTGATGCTCGCCCAGGCCAGCGAGAACGAGTACCTGTCGTCGATATTCGACGACCTGCTCGACGAGGACGGGTCGGAAATCTACATGCGCCCGGTCGGCGACTACGTCGACCTCACCCACCCGGTGAACTTCTACACCATCATGGAGGCGGCCCGGCAGCGCGGCGAGACGGCGATCGGATATCGACGCCAGCGGGATAGCGATGAGCCGGACGACCGCAACATGGGCGGCGTGGTCGTCAACCCGAACAAGTCCGAGGCGCTGGATTACACGCCGGAGGACCGCATCATCGTCCTGGCGGAAGACTGACCCGCCGGACGGGTCGGTGGCAGGGCGCGGCCATGTTCGAATACGTCTTTGTCCTGGTCTCGATCATCGTCGGCCTGGCCGTGACGCACCTGCTGCAGGGCGCGGTCCGCGTCACGCGGCAGACACACGGCAAGCCGCTGTACTGGGTCCATCTGCTGTGGATCGCCAACCTGCTGTTGAACCTGGCCGTGTGGTGGTGGTTCGAGTTCCAGTTGCGCGAAGTCCGCGTCTGGACCTTCCAGCTCTATCTGTTCGTCCTGGCCTACGCGGTCCTGCTCTACGTCATCTGCCGGCTGCTCGTTCCGGAAGACATCGACGGCTACGAGAGTTGGAAAAGCTGGTTCCTCGAGCGGCGCACGGGGTTTTTCGTCGGGCTGACTCTCGTCGGGCCGGTGGACCTCGCGGACACCCTGGTGAAGGGCCAGCAGCACCTTGTCGACCTGGGCTGGGGCTACCTCGGCCCCAGCGTCTTGCTCAATGCGACATCCGTCATCGCCATCTTCGTGCGCGATCCCCGCTATCACGCCTATGTCGCCATACAGTACATGGCGCTGTTGCTCTGGATCTGCTTCGGCCTGTTCGGGACCATGACCTGAGAGGCAGATTCACGGCTTTCCCCTGTCGCGCGATCACCCGTCCTGCGCTATTCGGGAGGCGGCCCGACGATTGCAGCGGCGGACCGTTTCCAAGCCCGGACTGTTCCTAAATGCTCTTCGACAGCCAGCAGGACCTGATCATCGCGCTCGGCTTCTCGCTGGCCGTGATGGTCCTGCTCGCCATCTTGGGCTTCTTCCTGTTCATGCGGGCTTCGGCCGCCCTGCGACAGGCCAACGACGAACTGGAGCACGCGGGCACCTCCGTTGATCGCACCGAACGCCGGCTGATCAATATCCTCAACGCCATTCCCGTGGCGCTGGTCGAAACGGACTCCCAGGGCCGCTTCGTCTTCGCCAACCGAGCCGCTCACCAACTGCTGGGCCGCAAGGACGCCGAACTCATCGGTCTGCGCTTTCACTCGGCCACCTGGGGCATCACCTACCCCGACGGCCGCATGATCCCGCCCGAACTGTTGCCCGCGGCGCGCGCCCTGCGCGGACAGACGGTGAAGGGCTTCCAGCACCTGATGGTGAACCCCGGCACCCGCAAGAAGATGCTCGTGTCGGTGACCGCCATGCCTATCCAGAACGCCTCGGGCGAGGTCATCGGCTCGTCCGCCGCGATCGTCGAGACGGAGGGACTGTCCACCCCTCAGACCGCTCGCGATGACGCCGAAATCGCCCGCCGCTACTTCGACCTCGCCGGCGTGATGCTGCTGGCGCTCGATGCCGAGGGTCGGGTTCGCGACATCAATGCGGCCGGCTGCGCCATTCTCGGCATGGAGGCCAAGGATGTGGTGGGGCAGGACTGGATCGACCGCTTCGTTCCCGAGGACGAGCGCGAGGGCGCCCACCGTTTCCTCAAGCGTGTGGTCGAGGGCAAGGCCGAGATGCCCGACGGTGAGAGCTGGATCATCCGCGGCGACGGAAAGCGCCGCCTGATCGCCTGGAAAGGCGCTGTCGCCCGGGACGCCCAGGACGGCTTCATCGCCACCCTGTCAACGGGTCGCGACATCACCGACGAGCGCGTCGCCGGTTATCAGGACCAGGAGTTCGTCCAGACCCTCGAACAGAAGCTGGCGGCGGCGACCGCCCAGCTGACCGCGAGCGAGGAGAACCGGCGCAAGACGGAGCAGGCGCTGGTCCAGGCCCAGCGCCTGGAGACCGCCGGTCGCCTGTCCGGGGGCGCCGCCCAGGATTTCGGCCGTCTGCTCGCCGTGGTCGGCGGGGCGCTGGAGACCCTTCTGACCCAGGCCGACAATCCCGAGCGCGTTCGCCGCCTCGGCGAGGCCGCCCTGGCCGCCAACCGCCGGGGCGAGCACCTGTCGCACCAGCTGCTGGCCCTCACCCAACCGCGCGCCGAGGATCTGCACATCGCGGATCTGGGCGCCCTGGTGCGCGGATTTGAGCCCTCGCTGACCCGCGCCGCCGGCCGCGCGCCCCTGGCCCTGAACCTGCCCGCCGACGTCGGCAAGGTTCGGATCGACATCGGCCAGTTCGAAGCCGCCCTGAACAACCTCGTTGCCAATGCCGCCGATGCGGTCGCGGCGGGGGGCGCGGTCACCGTCGGCGCCGACCGGGTCAGCGTCGCCGAAGGGCAGGTTGCAGGACTTCCAGCGGGCGCCTGGGCGCGGGTGTTCGTCATGGATACCGGCGGCGGCATGAACGCCGAGACGGCGCTACGCGCGCCCGAGGCCTTCTTCACCACCAAGTCGCCGACGGCGCACGCCGGGCTTGGCCTGTCGCAGGTCTTCGGTTTCGCTCGTCACGCCGGCGGCGCGGCCGCCATCGAGACCACCCCCGGGCGGGGCACCACCGTCAGCCTCTATCTGCCCTTCGCCCAGGCCTAGGCCGATGAAACGCCGCCTCACGCCTGAGGAACGGCGTCTGTGGTCGTTGGTGGCCCGAACCATGGACACCACGGCCCCGGGCCGCTCGGCCGCCGAGGCTGCGGCGCCTCCGTCGCCGGCCGCCGCCAAGGCCGCGCCGGGACCCGCTTCCGCCGCTGCTCCTCCGAGACCGCCGGCCAGCGAGGCGGACATGGCCCGGCTGATGGCCCAGCTCGCCGCGGGCGTGCGGCACCCGCCCGCCCCGCGTCCTTCGCACCGAGCGCCCCGACACGGCGCCGAACCTCTCGAGCCGCGCCGTCTGCGCCGCCTCAGCCGTGAACGTGATCCGATCGAAGCGCGCATCGACCTGCACGGCTTCGGCGTCTGGGAGGCCGAAGACCGGCTAAAGGCCTTCATCCTGCGAAGCTGGGACCAGGGCCTGCGAGCCGTTCTGGTGGTTACGGGGAAAGGCTACGGCGGCGAGGGCCAGATCCGTCGCCACGCCCACGACTGGCTCTCTTCACGCGATCTGCGCCATGCCATAGCCGGCGTCAGCCACGCCGCGCGCCGGCACGGCGGGGAGGGCGCGCTCTACGTGGCGCTCAAGAAGCGACGGTAGGGCTAGGAGCCGCCGCCGGGCTCCCGGCCGACGCTGACCTCCAGCAGTTTCACATCGGTTTCCGCCTCGATCGACCAGGCTCCCCCCGGCGGAATCACGAACGCGTCGCCGGGCGACAAGGCGTGGACGCCTGCACTTCCGAGAACCAGCGAGCCGTCCAGAACAAAGCCGAACAGCAGTTCGGCCTCCGAGGCGGGGTGGCCGAACTGCGCACCCGGCGTTCCCCTCAGTACCCGAACGGAGACCCGCCCCCCGCTCGCCATTTCCAGACCGGTGGCCTGCGCCTTGAATCCGCCGCCTGTCTCTGACCAGGGCGCCTGGGTGGCGCGATGCAGCCAGAACCGCTGCCCTTCGAAGATTCGGCCGGGGAGGTCGCGCCCGGTCGGCAAGGGCAGGTCGTGATCGGCGATCGTCTCGTGAAGGGCCGGGCAGGCGAGCTCGACCACCTCCAGGTCGTCGGCGCTCTCCAGCACCCGGTGGCGTATCCGGGGCGGTTGCAACACGCAGTCGCCGGCCCCCATCCAGAACGGTTCTCCCTGGTCCTCATAGACCAGTCGAACGCGACCGCGGCGGCAGAAGATGAGCTGGAAGGCGACCTTGTGGAAATGCACCCAGTCGGCGACGGGCCCTGCGCCCGGGACCGCAATATGCGATGCGATGTATCGACCGCCCAGCCGCCCCGGGATGAGGTCGCGGTAGATCATGCCGGCGCGGCCTTGGCCGGGCGCGGGTCCGCTGGCGACGCGGGTCAGGACGAAGGCCGGCTCGAAGGGCGCTGGCGTCATCGGAGGGTCCGGCGCCGTCCATTCGATGCGCGTGCCGTTCGGCGCGGTCACAGATTGCCCCGGATTCGCGCTGACCAGGCGGATCAACCCCGGATCCCCGTCGCCTGGCGCCAGCCGCACCCTCAGCCCATGGCCGCTGACGAGCGCCTCTCGCGGTTCATCGGCCGGGAAGATGGTTTCTATCCGGAAGCCAAGCGCTCCGGTGAAGAAGGCCAGGGTGGGCGGCAACTCCTGGCAGGGCAGGACGACCTCGGCGGCTTCGATCTTTGAGCCCGCAGCCATGAAGCAGGTCAGTTCGGACGGGCGGCAAGGCGATCGCCCCGCCGCAGGGTGGGGACCGGACGGCGTGCAGAATCGGGAGCGGCGTCCAATCCGGGCATCTAGCCGCTCCGGGCCGCCAGCCGGGCCTGGAACTCTGCGGTGGAGTTCTCGCTCGGATAGGGCTCGTCGGGGACGGGCACGCCGAAGAATTCGCAAAGCGGGCCCCAGCCCTGACCGGCCTCGTAGACAAGCAGCCGGTCAGGCGGGATGGCTTCTCGCACCGCCCTGTCGTGGCGGCGGAAGTAATCCGTCATCCAGGCGCGGTCGGCGATGTGCGCGCGGAAGTCACGCGTGAAGCTGGCGAAAAAGGCCACCATCGGATCGCCCGTAGCGGCGGCCGGATCGCTGGCGGCATGGATGCCCGAATTCCGGGGGCTGAAGATCGTGGCCTGGGTGGAATCGAACCACTTGTCGGGATCGCGGGTGGTGTGCAGCACCTTGGCGTGGGGATAATAGGCCGCCAGTTCACGCCAGTAGGCCGCGCCGGGGTAGTCCACCATGGCGCGGTAGTCCCGGAAGATCGCGTCCCAGTCGGCCCGCCCTTCTCCGGCCTCGATCCATAGCGGCATGCTGTCGGGATTGGCGAACACCTCGACCATGTGGTGGCAGGGGCCGAGGCCCAGCCTGTTCAGCGCCGTCTGCAGGGACTTGGTGCCGGTGCGGCCAAGGCCTGAGCCTATGATATCCAGCGCCATGTCGCGGCTCCCTCCTCGAACCGTCGGTCTGCCCGACCCGCTCGGTCGCGTCAGACCAGTCCCGTCGCGGCCGCCAGCTCGCGCAGGCTGACGAGCGGCCGGGGCCCATAGTGGCCGATCACCTCCGCCGCCGCCAGCGCGCCGAGACGCGCGCAGTCGTCCAGCGTCCGGCCCCGGGCCAGTCCGAACAGGAAGCCGGCCGCGTACTGGTCGCCCGCGCCTGTCGTGTCGATCACCTGCTCGACCGGAAAGGCCGGCACAGCCCATTCCTTGCCCCCCTCGAACACCACCGAGCCGTGTTCGCTACGGGTCACCGCCGCCATCGGGACCAACGAGCGCACGGCGCTGGCGGCCTCCTCGAAGTCGTCGGTCTCGAACAGGGCCTTCAGTTCGTTCTCGTTGGCGAACACCAGGTGGGCCTTGGCCGCGAGGAAGTCGAGCAGGTCGTTGCGCCAGCGCTCGACCACGAAGACATCCGACAGGGTGATCGCCACCTTCCGGCCCGCGGCGCGAGCGATGTCGGCGGCGCGGTCAAAGGCCTCGCGCGCCGGAGGCGGATCGAACAGGTAGCCCTCCAGGTAGGTGAGGGCGCTGTCCTGGATCACGGCCTCGTCCACGTCATCTTTCGTGAGCAGTCCCGCCACGCCGAGGTGGGTCGACATGGTGCGCTGGCCGTCCGGGGTGACGTTGATCAGGGAGCGCGCGGTGGCTTCGCGGCCCTCCGACAGCGGCGGGGTCTCGAAGTGGACGCCCTGCGCCCGCAGGTCGTGTGTGAAGACCTCCCCGAGCTGGTCGGCGGCCACCTTGCCAATGTAGGCGGCCGTCCCGCCCAGCGAAGCGACGCCCGCCACGGTGTTCCCCGCCGAGCCGCCCGACGCCTCGAGCCCGGCGGCCATGGCCTCGTACAGCTGGTGCGCCCGTGCTCCGTCGATGAGGTGCATGGTCCCCTTGGTCAGGCCCTGGGCGTCGAGGAAGGCGTCCTCGCAGGGCGCGATGACGTCGACGATGGCGTTGCCGATGGCGGCGACGTCGTAGCTATGGGCCATGGGGCGGGTGTCTCCGGCTGTCCTCGCCCGGTAGCCCACGCCGGCCTGCGGCGCAACGCACGCTTGCGCCCGTCCCCAGCGACGCTTACGCCTTTCGCCATGGCGCGCATGCTTCCCGTGCTCATCCTGGCGACAGCCCTGTCGGCGGCTTCGGCCGGCGACGTGGCGTGGGCGCAGCAGCAGTCGCAACCGCCCTCGGGTCCGCGCGACCGCCGGCCGCGCCCCAGCCGCCCGTCGGCCGGCCAGCCGGAACAGGCGCAATCGCCGCCCGCCGACGGCGAAGCCGCCAAGCCGCCCCGCCAGCGACGCCTTTGGCCGGGCCGTGGCTCGGTGGTGGTGGTCCCGCCGTCCGAGCTCTCGAGCTCGACGGATCGCACCCGCAGCGATGGTCCGGGCCTGCAGCCCCAATCCGCCCTGACCAGCGCCGCGGCCATGGTCGGCTTCGACGAGGCCCGCCTGAAGGCCGCGCTCGGTTCGCCGGAGCTTGCACGCAGCGAGGGGCAGGGGGCGATGTGGACCTACCGCCTGAAGAGCTGCGCCCTGCACGTCTTCCTGGCGCGAGACGCGACGGGCGCGCTGAGGGTCAAGGGCGCGTCTTCCGGCCCCCTCAAGCGCGGGGTTCCCGCCCCTTCGGTCGACGCCTGCGTGGCCGAAGCGGACCAGGCTCACGGCTAGCCCGATCCGTGCTATCGCCGCGGCATGAGCCTGAACGTCTGCATCCTCACCCCCAACCCCGCCGACCCGGCCTTTGACGGACGCTGGAGCGAGGTCCGCGATCGAATGACCGCGCCCCTCGAAGCCCTCGGTGTGAGGGTCGCCAGCCGGTCATGGATCGAAGATCCCGAGGGCCTCCAGGGCTTCGACCTGGTCCTTCCCCTCGTCACCTGGGGCTACCACAGGGACTATGACCTTTGGTGCGCCATGACCGACGCCTGGGGCTCTCTCAAGCTGCCTTTCGGCAATTCGCCCGACGTCCTGCGCTGGAACGCCGACAAGGGTTACCTCGGTCGGCTCAAGTCGAAGGGCGCGCCCGTGGTGCCGACCCTCTACGTCGACCGCGTCGCCGACATCGATCTGGAAAGCGCCGCCTCCGCCCTCGCCGCCGAGACCCTGATCGTCAAGCCGCAGGTTTCGGCCAGCGCCTACCGCACCTTGCGCGTGAAGCCCGGCGACGAACTGGTCGATCCGCCCGAGGGCCGGGCCATGGTTCAGCCCTACCTGGCGCACGTCGAGGACGAGGGTGAGCTGTCGCTGATCTACATCGCCGGCCGGTTCAGCCACGCTATCCGCAAGGTCGCGAAGGCCGGCGACTTCCGGGTGCAGCCCGAGTGGGGGGGGCAGATCAGCGCCTACCAGCCCGAGGACGACGTGTTCCGGGCGGCCGAAGATGTCCTCAAGGCAGCGGGTGAGCCGCTGTTCTACGCCAGGGTCGACATGGTGCGCGACGATGGCGGGGCGCCGCTGCTCATGGAGCTGGAGCTGATCGAGCCCGATCTCTACCTCGGTTTCGATCCGGAGCGGGGCGCAGGCTTCGCGCGGGCCGTGCGGGATTTCGCCGGAGGCCGAGGCCGCGCCGTCTTCGGCGACGGGCCCTCGGCGTAGTAGCGCCGGGAGGGGCACAGGTCGGCGACCACACAGCGCTCGCAGAGCGGCCGCTGGGCCTTGCAGGTGTAGCGGCCGTGCAGGATCAGCCAGTGGTGGGCCTTGGCCAGAAAGGCTTCGGGCGTCACGACCATCAGCTGTTGTTCGACCCGGTCCGGCGACGCCGCATTGGCCAGGCCCAGTCGGTGCGATACCCGGAACACGTGGGTGTCCACCGCGATGGCCGCCTCGATCCCCAGTTCGTTCAGCACCACCGAGGCCGTCTTGCGTCCCACGCCCGGCAGTGACTGAAGCGCCGTGCGCTCCAGCGGAACCACGCCGCCGTACTGATCCTGGAGGATGCGGGCCGCGGCCATGACGTTTTTCGCCTTGGTGCGGTAAAGCCCGATCGACTGGATGTACGGGATCAGCCCCGCTTCCCCCAGCACCAGCATCTTGGCGGGGGTGTCGGCGACCTTGAATAGCGTCTTCGTCGCCTTGTTGACCGACACGTCCGTCGCCTGGGCCGAAAGGGCGACCGCGACCACCAGGGTGTAGGCGTCCTTGAAGTCGAGCTCGGTCTTCGGCTCGGGCATGACGCCGGCCAGGCGTTCGAATATCTGCTCAACCCGATCAGCGTCGGGCGGCCAGACAAGGGTGAAGCCGGGGTTCGCCATGGCGTTTCTCAGCACGCGAAGCTAGGCTCGCGCAATGACCATCCGACACGCTTCCTGCGCCTGCGGCCAGCTCTCCGTCCGTTGTGAAGGAGCCCCGGCGCGGGTCAGCGTCTGTCACTGCCTGAACTGCAAGCGCCGCTCGGGCTCGGCCTTCTCCGCCCAGGCCCGCTGGCCCGACGACAAGGTCGCCATCACCGGCGCAGCGAAGCAGTTCGTGCGCAAGAACGACAGCGGCTCGACCGCCGTCTTCAGCTTCTGTCCCGAGTGCGGATCGACGGTGCACTATACGCTGGACATCATGCCCGGCATGACCGCCGTGGCCATGGGCGGTTTCGCCGACCCCGGCTTCCAGGCCCCCGAATACAGCGTCTACGAAAGCCGCAAGCACGCCTGGGTGGAGATCGTCGGCGATGGCGTCGTGCACGACTAAAGGATCAGCCGCGCGCTTCCCCTTCGGCGGTGACTTCCTCCGGTCGCGTGGCTAGCAGCCAGCGCTCGGCGATGTGCAGTTCGGGAACAGCGTCCCTGGTGAACGGCAGGTACCAGGTGGGCCCCTTCTCGGGTGGGGCGATCTCCAGGATGTCGCCGGCGCCGAAGTCCTGCACGCTCTTCACCGTCCCCAGGACGGCGCCGGAGGCGTCGCGCGCCTCCAGGCCGATCAGATCGGCCTGGTAGAACTCGTCCTCCTCCGGCTCTGGCAGCGCCGATCTGTCGACGTAGAGCCTAAGCCCCCGCAGCAGGTCTGCCTGCTCCTTGGTCTCGACCTCGCGGGCCCGCACCACCAGCCCGCCCTTGTGCATGCGCACGGCAGTCAGGGTCAGAGCCACGGACCCGTCGCGCTTGCTCAGCGGGCCATAGCCCTTCAGCGACAGCGGGTCCTCGGCGTAGGCGGTGATCCGGATTTCGCCGCGCACGCCGAAGGCGCCGGCGACGCGGGCGATCTCGATCAGTCTGGGCGCGGCGTCGGCCATCGGGAATCCGGAATGGAAAAAGCCGCCGGGCGATACCCGGCGGCTTTCCGTAGCACAAGCCGTCGACTCGATTAGGCTTCGGTCTCTTCCGCAGCGGCCTCGGCGGCCGGGGCGTCCTCAGCCGGAGCTTCCTCGGCGGCGGGGGTTTCCTCAGCAGCGGCCTCGGCGGCCGGGGCCTCCTCGGCGGCGGCTTCGGCGACCGGGGCTTCCTCGGCCGGAGCGGCTTCGGCTTCCGGCTCCGGAGCCGGGGCGGCCTTGGCGGCGGCTTCAGCCTCGGCGCGGTCGGCTTCGCGCTGGGCGCGCTCGGCGGCGCGCTCCTGCGCCTTCTTGCCGGGTTCGCCCTTCTTCGGGTTGTTGCCGTGCTCCCACTTCACCAGGCCTTCCGTGGACAGGAAGCGCGCGACGCGGTCGGTCGGCTGGGCGCCCTTCTTGAGCCATTCGGCGATGCGCTCGGCCTTCAGCACGATGCGCGGGTTCGGACCGTCCTTGGGGAGCAGCGGGTTGTAGGACCCGACCTTCTCCAGGAAGCGGCCGTCGCGGGGCGAGCGGCTGTCGGCGACGACGATGTGGTAGTAGGGGCGCTTCTTGGCGCCGCCACGGGCGAGACGGATCTTCAGCATTTCTCTAGTCCTTGGTCAGTCGTTCGTTCGGTTGATCATTTCTTGGGTGGGAAGGGGTTCCCGCCCAGGCCGGGCAGGCCGCCCGGCATTCCTCCGCCGCCAAGGCCGGGAAGCCCGCCCTGGCTCTGCAATTGCTTCAGCTTCGCTTCCAGTTCGGCCGGGTCCATGTCGGGGACCTCGGGCAGCTTTCCGCCGCCCAGCGCCTTCAGCCGGTCCATCATGCCGCCGCCGCCCGCGCCGCCGCCCATCAGCTGCGAGGCGAACTGGGCGAAGCCCTTGCCGCCCTGCTTCGACATGGCCTTGACCGCGTCGGCCATCTGGCGGTGCTGCTTGAGCACCCGGTTGATCTCACTGACCTCGACGCCGGCGCCGGCCGCCACGCGGCGCTTGCGGGATGCGTTGAGGATGTCGGGCTTGGCCCGCTCCTGCTTGGTCATCGAGCCGATGATGGCCTGCTGGCGGGTGATCATGCTGTCGTTGATGCCGGCCTCGGCGATCTGCGACTTCATCTTCTGCACGCCCGGCAGGAGGCCCATGATGCCCTCCAGCCCGCCCATGCGCTTCATCTGCTGCAGCTGGTTGTAGAGGTCGTCCAGGTCGAACTTGCCCTTGGCCAGCTTGCGGGCCATTCGCTCGGCCTGCTTCTGGTCAAAGTCGGCCGCGGCCTTCTCCACCAGGGCCACGATGTCGCCCTGGCCCAGGATGCGCCCGGCCACGCGCCGCGCGTCGAACACGTCCAGGGCGTCGATCTTCTCGCCCGCGCCCAGGAACTTGATCGGCAGGCCGGTGACCGCCCGCATCGACAGCATGGCGCCGCCGCGCGCGTCGCCGTCGGCCCGCGTCAGGATCAGGCCTGTCAGCGGCAGCCGTTCGTGGAAGGCGCGCGCCGTGCGCACCGCGTCCTGGCCGGTCAGCGAGTCCGCCACCAGCAGCGTCTCGGTCGGCTTCGAAATGGCGGCGATCTCGGCCGCCTCGGCCATCATCGCCTCGTCGATGGTCGTGCGCCCGGCGGTGTCCAGGATCAGCACGTCATAGCCCTGCAGCTTGGCCGCCTGCAGCGCGCGCCGCGTGATGTCTGCCGGAGTCTGGCCCTGGACGATGGGCAGCGAGCCGACCTCGGCCTGCTCGGCCAGCATGGCCAGCTGCTCCATGGCCGCCGGACGGCGCACGTCCAGGGACGCCAGCATCACCTTCTTGCGGTCCATCTTCGACAGCCGCAGCGCCAGCTTGCCCGCCGTCGTCGTCTTGCCCGACCCCTGCAGGCCGGCCATCAGGATCACCACCGGCGGATTGGCGTTGAGGTTCAGGCCTTCCGCCGGCGCCGAACCGTCCTCGCCTCCGCCCAGCATCTCGACCAGGCCGTCATAGGTGATCTTGACCACCTGGTCGGCCGGCTTGACCGAGCGGATCACCTCTTCGCCTGTAGCCCGCTCCTTGGCCTTGGCGATGAAGTCCTTCACCACCGGCAGCGCCACGTCGGCCTCGAGCAGCGCCACGCGCACCTCGCGCATGGCCTCGTCCACGTCCTTCTCGGTCAGCACCCCGCGACCGGTCAGCCGGTCGAAGACGGTGGACAGACGTTCGTTCAGCGCGTCGAACAAGGGGAGACAGGGCCTCGGTTCAGTGGGCGACGCCAGCCCGTCCGCACCCCCTCTGTTCGGCGCGCTGACCGAAGGTCAGAACGCAAACGCAAAGCGACCCCAGTGGACGATCACGTCGACTGGGGGCCTCGCCGCCCTCGTCCTGCTGGCAGGGGTCGTGGCGGTAGAGGGCGCGAGCAAGCTTGCGCCGGAAGGCGGGCGTTATGGCGGGAGGGGGTGGGGGAGTCAAGGAAGGGGCGTTCACCGCGCCCCCAGGATCCTTCCAATTCGGCGACTCTCTCACGGGCCGGCCCTTCGAGAAAGCGCCCCCGGCTTCCACCGGAGGCGCTCCCTCGTTCACCGCTGTGGGCTCGCGCCTAGCGCAGGCCCATCCCGCCGTTCGAGACGTCCTGCGCCGCCGACGGCGTGGCGGTCTCGTCGAAGCGGCCGCCCCAGCCTTCGCCGCGATACCGGGTCCCGCGCGAGGTGGCGTCGGCGCCGCCGGCGCCGTCGAGGATGGCTTCGGCGCGACCTGCGTTCATCTCGTCGACGCGCACGCTGACCAACGCGCCGCCGCGCTTCACGCCCTCGGCGTAGACGTGGGCGTCGTCGTCGGTGACGCCGGCGTCCTTGAGCGCGCCCAGCACGCCCCCGGTGACGCCGCCGATGGCCGCGCCG
>JAIBAU010000064.1 GCA_019695035.1 Caulobacteraceae bacterium
GAGGAGGACCTCAGCTTCGGCAAGGTCTACCAGTACCGCTTCGTCTCCGAGGAGCTGAAGAAGCCGCTCCGCGACGCGGCCCAGGCCGCCGGGTGGGGCTGGCGCGGGGTGGCGTTCGGCAAGCTGTAGGGCGCAGCGCCAATCACCGAATTCGAGACGGAGGGCAGGGGTTCGCATGATCACGAAACGGATCGCGCTTCTGGCTGTCACGGTCGCCACGCTGGCCGGGTCCCAACCCGCGCTGACCGAGGGCGTGCCGCCTCCGCCCCTGCGCCCGGGGGAATTCGTCGTCGTCCTCGCGGACGGATGTTCATTGATCGTCGGCGGGCCGTCAGTGACGCCCCCGGACAAGCGCCAGGAAACTCGCGCCTACTATGCGCAGGCTTCCTGGAGAGGAGAGTGCCGCGGGGGTCTGGTGCACGGGAATGGGGTGCTCGTGCAGCCGGCCCAGGGAGTCGACGTCAACGTTGAGTTCGTTTTCGGCCGCGGCGTGTACCAGGGGAAGTCCAGAAGCAGGGGAGTGTTTCGTCAGAGACTTTGGAGCACGCTCGATGGTCGGATGGCCTTGATCACCGACGAGAACGAGTTTGAAAATCCCGTCTGGTACATCGAAGGATCCTCCTCAGGCCCCGATGAAGGTCCGACCAAAATTACTGTCGGATCGCGGACGACCTATCCCAACGTGGAATCGTGCCCAAGTTCGGCCCCCCCGTCCTGCAGGCCGAAATACTCGATCCGCACCGATGACTACAGCGACCAGAACGAGCCTGCTGATACGCCGTGTCCCAACCCGCGCACGTCCGTTGGCTGCGAGGTCCTCTGGCGGCAGATCGCGGCGCCCTACTTTGCGGAATTCCGGGAGATCCGGGCCCAAGCCGAGCGCGACGAGGCGGATAGTCGCGCCCGGCTGATCGCGGAGCTGACGCCGCTCAATGCGGCGCGGGAGGCGCGGCTGGCCGCCCTGGACGCCGAAGGACGGCAGGCGATGGCCCGCACCCGGGCCGCCGCCCAGGCCGACGCGGGCGAGTCCGATCAGCAGTTCCAGGCCCAGCTGTCACGCGCCTCGGCCGGCCAGCTCTTCATCCTGGGCGACGAAGCGGCGCGCGGTGGGGACAACGGCAAGGCGTTGAAGGCCTGGCAAGCGCTGATCACGCGCTTTCCGGACCACGCGCTGTCGGCCCAGGCGGCGCAGCGGCTGGCGACGCTGGGGCCCGCGACGGGCCAGGCCTGTGACGCTGCGGCGCAGGAAGCCCGGCTCACCGCGGGCCTGACGGCGGCGATGGGACGGATTCCCCGCAGCAACGCGGTCTGGCAACTGGAGTCCGTCATGTGGACCGCCGACCAGGCCGCCGCTGCCTATGCGCGCTGCCCGACGCTGTCGAACAGCCAGGCCAAGGTGAACAACTACACGACCGTCTATCTCAAGGCCGCCCGCCGGTGCGCCCAGGCCTCGCGCACGGGGTCGTGCGCGGCCCAGATGCACTGAAGGAGCGATCCATGCTGCTACGCAAGATTGCGGCGCTCGGTCTGGCGGTGGTGTTGAGCCTGACTTGCCTTTCCGCGCGAACGATCGCCCAGACCTCTTCGGATATCACGGGGATCTGGGTCGGTGAGCGGACAGGTAATCGGGTTCAATGGACCCAACGCTCCAACGGCGTAGAGACCCGAGCGGTGAGCTCAAATCCTGGTCAGGCCGGCGGCATGGCCTTCTACGGCCAGGCAGGGCCGGGCGTTTATCGATATTACGCGCCCGACGGGAGCATGTTTGAGATGCGCGTGCTTGGCCCTGACGCCGTCCAGTCAATTAATCCGGACGGCTGGACCGACACGTTCCACAGAGTCCCCGATAGTGCGGGGCGCCCAGCGGTCGCTCCCACGCCATCGCCGCCGCCGCCGAGTGGGGATGCAGACCCCTCCGTCATGCAGGCGTTCGCCTCGGCGGACGCGGCCGGTCTCGAGGCCATGCGGCAGATCTACGAAGGCCTGAATCCGCCCGCGGCCGCACCCTTGGCGGAACCCGAGCAGGCGAGGCCCCCGGGGAGCCCGCCGAGGATGGTGCTGGAACAGAGGAGCGGCGAGCAATGCGTCCGCATCGAGATGTCCACGCCGGTTTTGAACAGCGACAAGAACTGGTTCGCCACCTTCACCCTGATCAATGAGTGCGGCTACTGGCTGCTGGTGCGCGTCGACTCCGCCGAGGAGAATGAAGGCGAGGGTCTGGCGACCGCGTCCTTCAGCCGCGTCGGGCACCCCATGCCGGTCAACACCTTGTCCAGCCACGTGAGTGTCTGGGAGCCGGACGTGCCGCTGCCGCCGAACCTAGGCTTCGCGCCTGTGACCCGCGCCGGTGAGGGCGTGCTTCTCCGGACGACGATTTCGGGCGACTACCTGGCCAGTTCCCGACTGCCGCCGAAGACGCTCCACTTCTGGATCGTCTCGTGCCGCGAGCGCGAGGAAGGGTCGCAGGTCGGAAACGTGATGTTCGTTTCGCAGATGCTGCTGAAGGACAACGCCCAGTTCAGGTGCGTCCCGCTGCGGCCGCGTGAGTAGGCGGGTGACCGCGGGGCCCCGCAAACCGGCGAACGCTTGACCCCGCCCCGTCCGCCCGGCTCTCATCGGGCCATGAAGCGCCTGCTAGCCGCCCTGCTGCTCCTGCTCCTCGTCGCGCCCGCGGCGGCCGAGCCGATTCCGTACGCCGACACGGTGAAGCCGCGGCAGAACTGGCGCGAGGGGGCTGCGCAGTGGC
>JAIBAU010000017.1 GCA_019695035.1 Caulobacteraceae bacterium
ACCCCGTTGGCCAGGGTCGCGGCCCCGCGATCGGCGGCCAGCACGAAGTCGACGGGCACGACGTCGGTTCCCTGATGCAGCAGCTGGAAGAAGGCGTGCTGCGAGGTGGTGCCGGGTTCTCCGAAGACCACCGGGGCGGTGGGCCGGGGCGACAGGGAGCCGTCGCGGCGCACACGCTTGCCGTTCGACTCCATCTCCAGCTGTTGAAGCCAGGCCGGCAGCAGGCGGAGGCGCTCGGCGTAGGGGATGACGGCGCGGGAGCCGCGCCCCAGGCCGTTGCGGTTGTAGACCTGCGCCAGGGCCATCAACATGGGCGCGTTGCGCTCCGGATTGGCCGAGCGGAAGTGGACGTCCATGGCGTGGGCGCCGGCCAGGAAAGCGCTGAACACCCGCCAGCCCAGTCCGATGGCGCAGGACAGGCCCACCGCCGACCAGACTGAAAACCGCCCGCCGACGCTGTCCGACATGGGGAACACGCGGTCCGCCGGAATGCCGAAGCGGGCGCAGCGCTCGGGACTGGCGCTGACCGCGGCCAGGTGGCTGTCGGCGGCGTCGCCCACGGCGTTGGACAGCCAGGCGCGGGCGAGCCCCAGGTTGGCCAGGGTCTCGAGGGTGCCGAAGGTCTTGGACACCGCCACCACCAGGGTGCTGCGGGGGTCGAGGCCGCGCGTCGCGGCGGCGAAGGCGTCCGGATCGACGTTGGCGGCGAAACGAAGCTCGATACGGGCCCGACCGGGCCTCAGCGCCTCCCAGACCAGGCGCGGGCCCAGGTCCGAACCGCCGATGCCGATGTGAAGGACGGCCTTGAAGCGCCGGCCGTCAGCCGCACGGACAGCGCCCGCGCGGATGTCATCGACGAAGCTGCGCAGCCGGTCGCGACCGGCGGCCAGTTCCGGACCGGGATCCGGCTCGCGCAGCCGCCAGTGCTCCACCGCCCGGTCCTCGGTCAGGTTGATGTGCCGGCTGCCGAACAGGTCGTCGCGGTGTCCGACGACGTCGCAGTCGCGGATCAGGTCGAGTCCCCGCCGAAAGCCCTCGTCGGTGAAGGCCTGGCGCGACAGATCGACGTGCAGTCCGGCGGCCCGGACGCTCAGCCGGCGCACGCGGCCGGGCGTCATCAGCTCGGACAGCCGCTGGTCGCGGCCGGCCTCTGCCGCGGCCTCGAGGCGGGCCCAGGCGCGGTCAGAAGCGCTCCATTCGATCATCCGCTGCGGCCCCCGGTTGCATGGGCGTGACCTCGCCGGTCACCACTCGTTTACGGCTGAAGGATAACCAAAGGTGAACGCGTCTGCTTCGGAAAGGATCGCTCCATGTGCGGCGTCGCCCTCGCCTTCGCCCTGGCCATCACCCCGGCCTCCTATTCCGACGCCGCCCCGGCCCCGGCCGCGCGGGCCGAAGCGCCCCACAGCGTCGCCGGCGAACCGCTCTACGCGGACATCATCCGCCGCGCCCAGAAGCTCGAGGCCGAGGTCGCCGCGCTGCGCACCCCCGACCGCAAGGCTTCGGCCACCGCCGCCCCCCTGCCGGGCTTCGACCGCATCAAGGCCGAGGCGGCGCAGTTGGCCGAACTGGACATGCAGGGACACCGCGACCTCGCGGCGCGCGGCACCGACGGCGACCTCAAGTGCATCCTGCGCGGCATCAGCGAGGACATGGCCGGCAAGCTGGCGGCCGTCGAGGCGGCCACCACCGGTCCGTCGCAGGACGTGGCCCTGGACGAGCTGCGTCACCTGCTGATCGACAACCGCGAAGTCATCACCGCCCCGCCCGCGCCGCCGGCCTAGGACGCCAGCGCCCGCACGACCAGCATCACCGTCCCCGCCAGGAGGGCGGCGCCGGCGACCAGCGCCAGCAGGGCGCGGCGTGGAGACTTCATCATCGGACCCACGGCGGGACTCCTTTGCTTCAACGCCCCTCGAGGGCGCGGATGATCCCGTCCTCGTCGAGGAGCTGGGGCAGCACGGCCGGCTCGGCTCGGCCCGGCCCATAGACCAGGTACAGCGGCACGCCGGCGCGGCCATGGGCCGCCAGTTCACGCGCGATGGCCTCGTCACGGCGCGTCCAGTCGGCGACCAGATAGGCCGCCCGGGTCCGCCGGAAGGCGTCGCGCACGCCGGCGCTGCGCAGGACGGCGCGCTCGTTCACCTGGCAGGTCACGCACCAGGCGGCCGTGAAGTTCACGAACACCGGCCGACCTTCGGCGCGGAGGGCCTCGAGGCGCTGGGGCGACCACGGCTCGGCCGCCAGGCCCTCGGGCCCGGCGGGCGCGGGCGCCTCGCGGACCGGCGGGACGGCGGCCGCGCTGGCGGCCAGGAAACCGGCGGCCAGCAGGGAGAGGCCTGCGAATATCCAGGCGGCCAGGGGCCGGCGGTCCGCCGCCTGCGCAGCCTGGGCGCGTCCGATCAGATAGAAGCCGAGCGCCAGGGCCACGGCGGCGAACAGCATCTGGCCCAGGGCGCCGGATCCGGTCTGCTGGGCGAACACCCACGCCAGCCATGCCGCGGCGGCGTACATCGGAAAGGCCAGCAGGCCCTTCAGGGTCTCCATCCACGGACCCGGCCGGGGCAGCCGGCGCGCCGCCGCCGGCGAAAGGGCGATGATCGTCATGGGAGCCGCGAACCCGATCCCGAGCACCAGGAACACCAGGACCGCGTCCACCGCCCCGTGGGTCAGGCCGAAGCTGACCGCCTCGGTCATGAACGGGGCGAAACAGGGCGCCGCCACCACCACGGCCAGCGCGCCTGTCAGGAAGGCCCCCGCCAGTCCCCGCGCCCGGTTCCAGGCCCCGGCCTGTTGCAGTGACAGCCCCACGTGGAAGACGCCCGAAAGGTTCAGGCCCACCCCCAGCATGACCAGGGTCAGCCCGGCGGTTGTGAAGGGCGATTGCAGCTGGAAGCCCCAGCCGACGGCCTGCCCCGCCGCCTTGGCCGCGAGCAGCGCCAGCGGCAGCGCCACGAAGGCGGTCAGCACGCCCGCCCCGTAGGCCAGGCCCTCGCCGCGCGCCTCGCCCGGCGCCTCGGCGTGCCGCGCCAGGGCGGCGGCCTTCATCGCCAGCACCGGGAAGACACAAGGCATCAGGTTGAGCAGCAGACCGCCGGCCAGGGCCAGCAGCAGGGCCGCCGGGAGCCCGAGGCCGCCGGGGGTCGCCGGGGCGGACTGTGTCGCTGCCGGCGGCGGCGGGGGGCTGTCGACCAGCGCCTCCGCCGCGCCCAGGCCCGAGGCCCCCGCGGGCAGCGGCCCAGGTCGCACCGATACAGCCCAGCGGCCGCCCGCGGTCGCCAGCACGCCCTCGATCGAGGCCGGCAGTCGGCCCCCCAGGTCCTCCGCCGCCTCGACCGAGAGGGTGAATCCGTCGGGACCCTTTTCGATGGCCTGCGTGGCCGCATGGGTCAGCACGCCGGGGTCTCGGGGATAGAAGTAGGCGCCGGCCGGGTCCGCACCCTTCAGCGGCCCGCCCGTGAAGGCCAGGCGCAATCGCTTGCCGTCCAGCGCCGCGGCGGCGTTCAGCCCCGGCCCAGGGCCGGGCGCCTCGGCCACGGCGCGCAGCACCGCCTGGCCCGCCGCACCGTTGGTGGTCGCTGCCTCGCCGACCGGCAGGGCCAGGACCAGCTCGGATGTCTCTGGCACGCAGATGTCGGCGCAGACCAGCACCGTCACCCTGGCCTTCAGCGTCGCCGTGTCGCCCGGCCGGGCGCCTGCGGGCGTGCGCAGGCGCACGGGCAGCCACACCTCGCCCTCCCAGCCGTAGGTCATGATGGCGCCACCGCCCTCCGGCATGCGCCCCGGGGCCGGCCAGATCGTCGCGCCGACGCTCCAGCCCTGCGGCAGGGTCCAGTCCACGACCGGCGGTAGACCCGCGTCGCCCGAATTGCGCCAGTAGGTGTGCCACCCGGCGTCCAGCTGCATGTGGATGGCGACCGTGACGTCCCGCCCCGGGACAGCTTGGCGGTCCTGCGGGACCAGTTCGAGCCGGGCGTGGCGCGGCGGCTCCTGCGCGCGCGCGCCTCCGGCGCCCAGCGCAAACGCCGTCATCAGGACCAGGATCAAGCGGAGCAGCACGCGAAACCTCGAAGGACGCCCGGCCCCGCTATAGCCTGCGCGCCGGCCGCTTGGGAGTGTGCGTGCGAATCCCTCTAGGCTGCGCCGCAACCCCAGGCAGGAGGTTCCCATGTCCGGCAGCTTCGACGACCTGACCGTCGGCAGTGTCATCCCGCTCGGCGTCATCATGCTCGACCGCCGGGCGGTGGAGAGCTTCTGCCAGCTGTTCGCGCCCGACTGGAACGTCGAGGACGGGGCGCCCGACGCCATGGTCTACGCCATCTGGTCGCGGCTCGAGGCCGACGCCGCCCGCAACGACGCTCCCTCGGGCAAGCGCCTGGCCGTCGACGCCCTGCGCTGGGTCCGCAACCCCCCGATCGGCGAGCTGTTGCGCGGGCGCATGACCATCATGGGCCTGGATCCCGTCGGGGAGTCCAAGGGGGTGGTGATCGCCCAGCACGACCTGCTCGACGAGGCCGGGCGGCTGGTCTTTTCGTGCCTGACCCGCTCGGTGGTCGGCCGGGCCTGAGGCAAACGAAAACGGCCGGAGCCTGCGCCCCGGCCGTTCCCGAAATCCTGCCGCCCGATCCTAGTTGAGGGCGGCCTGCTGGGCCTTGTTCAGGGCCACCGCCACCAGCTTGTCCCAGCCCATCAGCGAGTGGATGTGGGCGTAGATCTGGGCCAGGGCGCCGTTGTCGCGCAGCTCGATGAACTTCTCGGCCGGCAGGGCCCGCAGCTTGGCTTCGGAGACGCCGTAGTAGTCGGCCAGCTTCTGCGGCTGGCCGGGCGTGCCGTCGGCGGTCGGCGGGGTGAAGCTGGCTTCCTTGACCTCGAACAGGTCGAGGTCGTTCAGCATCTTCACGAACTGGTCGGTGCGGCGGCGCTCGGTCTCGAAGTCGTTGCAGAACTGCATGGCGTTCTGGGTGTACTGCGAGGGCTGGCCGTCCTCGAAGAACGGGATCTCCGCCTTTTCCGAGATGAAGGAGGCCGAGCGGTCGACGCAGAGCACGAAGCGTTCGCCCTTGTCGTCGGCGGCGAACACGAACGGGTAACGGCGCACGAAGGCGGGGATGTAGACGTCGGGACGGAACGCGCCGTCCTCCGAGACGAACAGGTTCTCGCCGTCGCGCAGGCCCATGACCGCCAGCGGGGTCTTGTTCTCGCCCACGAAGACCACCGGATAGCTCAGCGAGCAGGGGGCGAATTCGGTCACCGTCACCGGCACCACGTGGGTCTTGGTGACGAAGGCGAAGGGACGGTCGGTGAAATTGACGCCGAGGTCGCCGTGCACTTGCGGGTTCAGCGGCTCGGGCTGGTTATAGAACAGCACGCTGCCGGACAGTTCAGCGCCGGGGGCCGGGGTCTGGGGGTCAGCCATGGAAAAGCAGTTCCTGAGGGAAAGCGGGATTTCGAGCGGGCGCTTCTAGCCCAAGCGAGAGGCGACCGCAAACCGGCTCTCCGCAAGGATTATGCCGCAGCGCGTGCAATCAACGGCCGAAGGCGAAAAGCGCGCGGCTTTGACGCAGCCCGCAGACGGCTTACCTAGAGGGCATGAGCGAGCATTGCGATCACGAGCACGCGGGAGGGCTTGGCCTTTCGGGCCACGCGCTCGGCCATGCCCTGAGCGAGGCCGAAAGCCGCGCCGCCCAGGACGGCCAGAAGCTGACCGCGCCGCGGCGACGGGTGCTGGAGCTGCTGCTGGCGGCCCCCGGGCCGGTGAAGGCCTACGACCTGATCGGCTCGTTCGGCGAGCAGGGCGAGTCGGCCAAGCCGCCCACCGTCTACCGCGCGCTCGAGTTCCTCGAGCGGCAGGGTCTGGCGCACCGGATCGAGAGCCTGAACGCCTATGTGGCCTGCCGGCTGGGCGAGCAGCCCCACGCGGCGGCCTTCCTGATCTGCAGCTGCTGCGGGGCCACCCGCGAGGTCGAGCCGGCCGGGGCCCCGGCCTTCATCACAGCCGCCGACAAGGCCGGCTACGCGGTGCAGAGTCTGACCATCGAGGCGCACGGCCGCTGCGAGGCCTGCCGCTAGGCGTTCCTTAAGCGCCGCGGGCGCAGAGTGCGCCCGTGAACGCCGCCGCAACCCTGATCCGCCCGATCGACGCCGCCAGCCTGCGGGAGGTGCTGGAGGCCCACGCGCGCTACCTGTCGGGCCAGAGCGGCGGCGCGCGGGCCAACCTGGCCTACGCCGACCTCGCCAACGCCGACCTCGAACTGCAGGACCTCAGCGACGCGGACCTCACCGGGGCGCGGCTGAACGGCGCCCTGCTGGCGGGCGCGCGGCTGGAGAAGACGGTCTTCTACGCAGCCGACCTGCGCAACTCGGATCTGCGCGGCGCGGTGCTGCGCCAGGCCGACCTGCGCGGCGCCTGCCTGCGCGGCGCCAACATGGCCGGGGCGGACCTGTCCGGCGCCGACCTGCGGCCCGGCCGCATCGCCCTGCAGGACGTCCGGTCCGGCTTCCGCCTGCTGGACCACGAGGCCGACGACAGCGGGCTCGACTATGCGGTCCTCGGCGACGCCGACCTGTCCAACCTTCAGATATCCAGCCGCACGGGCGTCCCCGCCGACATGCGCGACGCCGACCTGAGCCGCGCGATCCTGACGGGAACGCGCATGCGCGAGGCCCGCCTCGACGGAGCCAATCTGTCGGGGGCCGAGATGACCAGCGCCGACCTTTCGGGCGCCTCGCTGAAGCGCGCCATGGTCGCCGGCGCCAACCTGCAGGACGCCGGGCTCGATCCCGGGGCCGCCGACGAGGTGATCCAGGCGCCGCCTTCCATCGTCTACATCGACGATCAGCCGCTGCACGCCCTCATCGCCGAGCACGAGCGCTGGGTCGAAAGCGGCGGCCTGGACGGGACCGCCCAGAAGCTGGTCGGGGCGGACTTCCGCGGCCTGAAGCAACTCACCAGCCGTCGCCTGACCGCCCTGATCGCCTGCAACGGCGTCTTCTTCGGCATGGACCTTCGCGACGCCCACCTGCAGGGCGCCGACCTCTCCGGCGCGGACTTCCGGATGGCCGACTTGTCCGGCGCGGATCTGCGCGGGGCCCGGCTGGTGGGCGCCCAGCTGGTGCGGGCCAATCTCCAGGGCGCCCGGCTGGGGCCGCTGTCCCTCGGCGACAACCGGGTCGCCCGCGCTGACCTGACCCGCGCCAACCTGCGTCGGGCCGACCTGACGGTGGCGGACCTGACGCGGGCCCGGCTGCTGGAGGCCGAGCTCGAGGGCGCCCTGCTGGGCGGAGCCGACCTGACCCACGCAGAGCTGGAAGCCTGACCTAGCGGCATCTGGCGAAGCCGCGCGCGAGTGGCTAGGTGACCCGGATGGCCGCACGACCGCCCGCCCCCCGCAAGCGCACCTTCTCCCTTCCCGACGGCGAGATGGCGGCGCTGGACTTCGGCAGCGCGCGCCGGCCGGTCGACATCGTCTTCGTGCACGCCAATGGCTTCAACGCCCGCACCTACCGGAGCATTCTGCAACCCCTGGCCGGCGAGTTTCGCATCCTGGCTCCCGACCTGCGCGGCCACGGCCGGACCCGGCTTCCGGCCAGGGCGCGCGGCCGGCGGGACTGGCGCGACATGGCGCGCGACCTGGTGCAGCTGCTGGAGGCCCTGGACGGGCCGCCGGCCACCCTGGCGGGGCATTCCATGGGCGGCACCGTCGCCCTGCTGGCGGCCGGCAAGGCGCCGGCTCGGGTCAGGAACCTGGTGCTCTACGATCCCGTGATCTGGGGCCCGGTCGGGGTGCTGATGGCGCACCTGCCCTTCGCCCGCGCCGGCGCCCGGCGCGCGCCCATCGCCGCCCAGGCCGCCCGGCGTCGCTCGGTGTTCGACAGCAAGGCCGCCGCCTTCCAGGCCTACCGCGACCGCGGCGCCTTCAAGGGCTGGCCCGACACCATGCTGCGGGACTACATCGGCGACGGCTTCATCGAGCGTGAGGACGGCAAGGTCGAGCTGGCCTGCCCCCCCGAATGGGAGCTGTCCAGCTACATCAGCCATGCGCACGATCCCTACGGCGCGCTGCGCCGCTTCGGGGGGCCGGTGCGGATCATCCGGGCCGCGCGCGGCTCGCCCACCCGCGTCAAGGACCGCGAGGCCTTCGCCCGCCGCTACCCGGGGGCGACGGTCGAGAAGGTCGATGGCGGCCACTTCTTTCCGATGACCGATCCGGCGGTGGTGAAGGAGTCGCTGCGCCTGGCGGCGGGCGGCTGACGCGCCCGGGCTAGAACCAGCCCTTGCGCTTGAACCAGATCAGCGGGGCGAAGCCCGAGACGACCATCAGCAGGATGGCCAGCGGATAGCCGGTGGTCCAGTGCAGCTCGGGCATGTGCTCGAAGTTCATGCCGTAGATCGCCCCCACCAGGGTGGGCGGCATGATCGCCACGGTCACGATCGAGAAGATCTTGATGATCGAGTTCTGCTCGATGTTGATCAGGCCCAGCGCCGCGTCGAGCAGAAAGGTGATGTTGCCGGACAGGTAGCTGGAGTGGTCGGTCAGGGACTGGATGTCCCGCTGCATCGATTCCAGGTGGTCGCGGGCCTCCTGGCTTTCCTCGATCTGGTTGGCGAAGTGGGCGAAGCCGATCAGGCGCGACAGGCTGACGAGGCTGTCGCGGACCTTGTTGTTGGCGGTCTGGTTGATGCCCAGCCGGTTCAGGATCGGTTCGTAGTTGGAAGGCTTGCGGGAGGCGAAGATCTCGCTCGAGATCGTCTCCACCTCGGCGGAGGTGAATTCCAGGTTGTCGGCGGTGCGGTCGACCACCGCCTCCAGCAGGTTCACGAAGGTGCTCACCCCCGAGATGCACAGCTCGGGCTGCCGCTGCAGCTGGGCCTCGAAGATGGGGAAGGACTTGGGCTCGAAGTAGCGGATGGTGACCAGCCGCTCGCCGACCAGCACGAAGGTCAGCGGGTCGGACGCCGGGATGTCGCCGCCGGATTTGTGCAGCAGCATCGCCGTCATGTAGGTGGCGCCGTCCTCCTGGTAGAGGCGGGAAGAGACCTCGATCTCGGCCATCTCCTCGCGGGTCGGCAACAGCACCCCCAACGCCTTCTCGACGGCCAGCTCCTCCTCGCGGGTGGGGTCGACGAGATCGATCCAGACTGCGCCCAGCGGCAGCTTCCAGCCCTGGGCGGTGACGTCCGCGTTCTCGAACTGCGCATGGCTGGCGCGCAAGAGCCGGATCATGGCTGGAATCTCCGCCGTCGGTTGTCCGGCGGACCACGCAGAGTCGGCCGCCGCCGCAACGGTGTTAGTCCGCTCCGGCGCGCCCCGCAATTCTCACAGGCGATTACTGTCCGGCGGACGCGCCCCGCGCGCTGCGCGTGGCGTTGTAGATGAAGCCGTAGGTCGGATAGGTGGTGACCCCCAGGGTCCCCGACGGCGCGTGCCAGACCCGCACCAGGCTCCAGTCGCCCTTGGGCGAGACGTCGACCAGGGTCACGTTCTCCTCGACTCGCCCGCGGCTGCCGCCCCAGTTGGCGTGGGTGATCTGGACCACCCGGTCGGTCAGCACCTCGGAGATCACCGCGACGTGGCCGCGGGTCATCCGGCCGTTGGGCTTGAAGACGAGGACGGCGCCGGTCTCGGGCACATTGCCCTTGGCGTACTTGCCGGTGGCTTGCTCCCACCAGGTCCAGGCGTCGCCGAAAATCTGGATGCCCGAGAACATCCGGGCGAAGGTGACGCACTGCCAGTAGGGTTCAGCCGCCTGGGCCGGCGCGGTCGTCGAGAAAAAGATCAGCGAAGCCGCAACTGTGGCGACCGTCAATCGTTTCAACATTACGCGAAACTCTCTTCCGCCTCGAACCGGTGGCGATAAAGCATGCTTGAAAAGGGTTGAGCAACCCTTTCAGGCGACCTGTGGGGTTGTGCTTTCGCGCGGTCGGCGAGCGCTGAAGCCTTTCATGGCAAGGCGCGCAGGCTTTTCGATGAATTGATAGCTGATCGCCGCGACAACCGGCAGCAGGGCCACGAGCGGGATCCAGACCCACAGCGGCAGTTGATCCGAATCGACTCCCAGCAGGGTCGAGGCGGCGTGAACGCTGAACAGCTGCCAGGGAATGCAGAGCATGTAGATCGAGTAGGAGGCCTCGCCGAGGTAGACCAGCGGCGCCGAGGCCAGCGGATTGCGCTTCGCCTCGCTGAGCGAGGCCAGCGAAAGGACCACCGGCCCGAACAGCGCCACGGTCAGCACGTCCGGCCCCCAGAGGGAGGCCGAGACTCCGGCGGCGGCGACCGACAGTCCCAGCACGCCCCAGGCGACCCGCACGTCGGCCAGCAGGCGGGCTCGCCAGAGCAGATACAGCGCCGAGCCGTAGGCGAAGGCGGGCACGATGCGGAAGGCGCCGCCCATGAAGGTGGCTTCGGTCAGCTCCTCGCCGGTCAGGGCGCGGTAGCCGGAATAGGCGCCGAAGAGGGCTCCCAGGGCCAGGACGGACGCCAGGCGCGGCCGCTTCTCCAGAGACCAGGCGGCGGCGGCGAAGATCGGGAAGGTCAGGTAGGCGAACCACTCGGCCGAGATCGACCAGGAGGGGTGGTTCCAGCCGGCCAGGTTGGTCAGGCCCCAGGCGTGCGTCAGCGTCAGCTGCTGCGGCAGGGTCTTCCACGACAGGATGTTGGGATCGATGGTCATGCCCATCATTCCCGCGCCCACGCCCAGCAGCGCCAGCACGGCGATGGTGAACAGGTGCAGCGGATAGATGCGGGCCAGCCGGTTCCACAGGAAGGAGCCGTAGCGGAACCGGCCCTCCCCCGCCTGGGCCAGGTAGACGTGGCAGAGGATGAAGCCGGAGAGGATGAAGAACAGGTCGACGCCGAGGTAGCCCTTCTCGAACAGGGCCGGCGAGGCGCCGAAGTCGCCCTTGGGCCACCAGGTGAACAGCACGACCCACAGCGCCGCGAAGAAGCGAAGCGAGGTCAGCGGTTTGAGGTTCTCGACCATGGTGCGATCCGCCTCCGGCGTGTCCCGTTTCGGCGCGTGGCGCGCGCCGCCCGGACGAGCCCAGCAGATATCACGCCACGCCTTGCGATCAGGTTACCGGATGCAACCCCAAGCCGTTGAATTTCTTCCAGATCAACCAGGAAGGACGCCGTCAGGCGTGGCGACCCGCGTCGGCGTCGTAGTAGCGGCGCCGGCGGCGGCGCTTCTCGCGGAAGCGCGGATGCTCGGGATCCCATTCCCAGTCGGGCCGATGCTCATGGGCGCGGAACAGCACCCAGGCCACCAGCACCCCCAGCACCACCGCGCCGAGCATGGCCGGCAGCGGGGCCGAACCCACGCCCCACTCGCCGAACAGGGTGGCCCAGCGCCGCCCGGTGACGGAATTGCCGAGCATCGGCTCCAGCGCCGGCGGAATGAACCAGGCGGAGACCCCGGCCACCATGGCCCCGAGAATGGCGGCCGCGCGATTCTTGATCGAGACGCCGCAGAGGACGCCGAAGAGAGCCAGTCCGATGAGGATACCCATGGCGTCCTCCTGCCAAACCCACACGCCGTCCCAGCCTGTGCCCCGCAGATTGCCGGACCCCTAAGAAACATGGGCAATCCGCGGTTAGGCATAGGGAGCCGCAGCAGGGTTAGCGGTCGTTAGCCAGGCCGGGCTGGTCTCGCCCCCCGGAAGCGTCCCGCGGGGCGGCGATCCTCAGTGCACCTTGGCCTTGCCGATCTCCAGCTCATCCTTGCCGCCGCTGACGGCGATGACGTCGTCGTCCGCAAACTCGCCCGCCAGCAGGCGCCTGGCGATCTTGTCGACCAGCTCCTTCTGGATCACCCGCTTGAGCGGGCGCGCGCCGTAGACCGGGTCGTAGCCCTTGTCGGCGATCCAGGCCTCGGCCGTCGGGTCGAGGCTGATGGTGATGCGCCGGTCGCCGAGCAGCTTTTCCAGCCGCTGCAGCTGGATCTTCACGATCGAGCCCATGTGGATGCGGCTGAGGCGGTGGAAGAGGATGATCTCGTCGATCCGGTTCAGGAACTCCGGCCGGAAGTGCGACCGGACCGCGTCCATCACCGCCGGCCGCGCGCTCTCCACGTCCTGGTCGTCGGTCAGGTTGGCCAGGTATTCGCTGCCCAGGTTCGAGGTCATGACGATCAGCACGTTGCGGAAGTCGATGGTCCGCCCCTGCCCGTCGGTCAGGCGGCCGTCGTCCAGCACCTGCAGCAGCACGTTGAACACGTCCGGGTGGGCCTTCTCGACCTCATCCAGCAGCACGACCTGATAGGGTCGCCGGCGCACGGCCTCGGTCAGGGCCCCGCCCTCGTCGTAGCCGACGTAGCCGGGAGGCGCCCCGATCATCCGGCTGACCGAGTGCTTCTCCATGTATTCGCTCATGTCGATGCGGGTGATCGCCGCCTCGTCGTCGAACAGGAACTCGGCCAACGCCTTGGTCAGCTCGGTCTTGCCCACGCCCGTGGGGCCCAGGAACAGGAACGAGCCGATCGGCCGGTTGGGATCCTTCAGGCCCGCGCGGGCGCGGCGCACGGCGTCGGAGACGGCCGCCAGGGCTTCGTCCTGGCCGACCACGCGGGCCCCCAGGGCGTCCTCCATCTTGAGCAGCTTCTCTCGCTCCCCCTCGAGCATCTTCTCGACCGGCACTCCGGTCCAGCGCGACACCACCGCCGCGATCTGCTCGGCGTCGACCACCTCGGGCGTCAGCGGTCCTTCCGCGGCGCCCTTGCCGTCGGCGTCGGCGAGCTGGCGCTCGAGCTGGGGAATCTGGCCGTACTGGATCTCGCCGGCGCGGGCGAAGTCGCCGCGGCGCTGGGCGTCTGCCAGGTCGACGCGCAGCCGGTCCAGCGTCTCGCGAAGCTGGGCCGAGGAGGTGACCTTCTCCTTCTCCGCCTTCCAGCGGGCGGTCATCTCGTCGCTTTCGGCCTGCAGCTCGCCGATCTCGCCCTCCAGCTTCTCCAGCCGGCGGCGCGACGCGTCGTCGCTCTCCTTGAGCAGGGCCTCACGTTCGATCTTCAGCTGCACCAGCCGCCGGTCGATCTCGTCGAGCGCCTCAGGCTTGGAGTCCACCGCCATGCGCACCCGGCTCGCCGCCTCGTCCACCAGGTCGATGGCCTTGTCGGGGAGGAAGCGGTCCGTGATGTAGCGGTTGGAAAGGGTGGCGGCGGCGACGATGGCGCTGTCGGAGATGCGCACCCCGTGGTGCAGCTCGTACTTCTCCTTCAGGCCGCGCAGGATCGAGACGGTGTCCTCCACCGTCGGCTCCTCCACGAACACCGGCTGGAAGCGGCGAGCCAGGGCGGCGTCCTTCTCGACGTGCTTTCGGTACTCGTCCAGCGTCGTGGCCCCGACGCAGTGCAGCTCGCCTCGGGCCAGCGCCGGCTTCAGCAGGTTGGAGGCGTCCATCGCCCCGTCGGTCTTCCCCGCCCCGACCAGGGTGTGCATCTCGTCGATGAAGAGGACGATGCCGCCCTCGGCCGCGGTCACCTCGTTCAGCACCGCCTTGAGGCGCTCCTCGAACTCGCCGCGGTACTTGGCCCCGGCGATCAGGGCGCCCATGTCGAGCGCCATCAGCTTCTTGTCCTTCAGGCTCTCGGGAACGTCGCCCTCGACGATGCGCCGGGCGAGGCCCTCCACAATGGCCGTCTTGCCGACTCCCGGCTCGCCGATCAGGACGGGGTTGTTCTTGGTGCGGCGGGCCAGCACCTGGATGGTGCGGCGAATTTCTTCGTCCCGGCCGATGACGGGGTCGATCTTGCCGTCGCGAGCCGCCTGGGTCAGGTCGCGGGCGTAACGCTTCAGGGCGTCATAGGCGTCCTCGGCCGAGGCGCTGTCGGCGGTCTGCCCCTTGCGCACCGTGCGCGCAGCCTCCTCCAGGCCGGCCACGGTCAGGCCCGCCTTCTTGAGGATCTCGGCGGCCGATCCGCCGGCGTCGGCGATGGCGATGAGCAGCCGCTCGGTGGTGACGAAGGCGTCGCCGGCCTTCTTGGCGTCGGCCTCGGCCGCGGCGAACACCGAGGCGGTTTCCGGTTTCAGGTAGAGCTGGCCCGAACCGCCCTGCACCGAGGGCAGCCTGGACAGCGCGCCGTCGGTGTCGCGGACGGCCTTGTCGGGCTGGCCGCCGGCGGTCTTGATCAGGTTGCGGGAAAGGCCGTCGCGCTCCTCCAGCAGCACCTTCAGCAGGTGTTCGGGAGCGAGGTGCTGGTGGCGGCGGGCGAGCGCCAGGGATTGGGCCGACTGGATCGCCTGCTTGGCGCGGTCGGAATAGATCTCGAGGTTCATGGTTTCCCTTGGAACAAGCGGAAGCCCGTCTCCAGCGCCCTTGCAAGAAGCGACGCTCGACGGGGACCCCCTCGATGTAGTGTGGCGGATGCGCCACACAAGGGCGCCCGGACCCGCTTATGGCCGCTTGATCCGGCCCCCGCCGTCAAGGCCGAAATTCGACGCTCCGGACGGGCGCCGAAAGATCGGGTGTTCGAACCGGAAAGTCGATCCGTCTGACCGCGAAACGGGGTCCAAACGGCCGCGGAATCGAGCCGGGAGGCCGACGATCGCAGCCGCTAAATAACTGACTTGAAACGCCTTTACGGATCAACCGACACTGCCGGGATGAACCGCAGCACCCTCAATTCGACGGCACCAGTCGCGACGGCCAGCCGATGCGGACCAGCAGGCCGTCGGGGCCGGCGACGCCGACCTCGTAGAGCCCCCACTCGCGGCGCCTCAGCACCCCGCCCGGGCGGATCACCAGGTCGTCCACCCGCGCCGCGATCTCCGCCACATGGGGCGTGCGGATGAAGACGCCGAACGGATTGTGCATCGACGGCACGGCCCAGGGACCGTGCCCGGCCTGAATCAGATGCACCTCGCAGCCCCAGCCGGTCATGATCACATAGTCCGGCGCGCCGCCGGTGCGCTCGAACCCCAGCCGCTCCCAGAACGGGATAGCCGCGGCCAGGTCGTTGCTGGGCACGATGGCGAAGGCGCCGACGCTGGGCGCATCCTCGGGCGGGCCGGCCACGGCTCAGCCCGCCGGAACGATCTGGAGCAGGTCGAGATTGCTCTCGTAGCGCGGCCAGGGCTGCGCCAGCCGCCACTCCGCGGCCCCGATGCGCTGGACCACCCCGACCACGTCGCGGTCGGCGTTCAGGCCGTAGGCCCGGGCCGGCGGTTCGTCGCCGAGGGCCATGGCGCCCAGGAACACGCCGCGGCGCTCCGAGTCCGGGAACATCAGGCCGGTCTGACGTTGTGAGCCCGTGGTCTTGGACAGCTTCAGCCAGCCGCGCGGCGTGCGCTCGACCTTGCAGTTGAACCAGCCGTAGGCGACGTAGGCGAGCCCGGCTCCGCCCTGGCGCGAGCCCAGCTTGACCGTCCGGCAGCGGTAGTTGCCGACCGGCGGCAGGGGGTCGCGCAACGCGGCGTCCGGATCGGGCAGGTTGCCCAGGCCGCGCAGCTCCCTCTCGAACCCGCCCCGGATCGCCTGATCGAGCGCCGTCTGCCAGGCGTCGTCGAGCCGCGCCAGCCGGTCGCGGTCGGCCTCCTGAATGGCGGCCTGCCAGTCCAGCTGGACATTGCCGCCCGGGGGCGGAGGCGGCGGAGGCGGCGGAGGGCCCATTTCGGTGGTGGCGCAGGCGGCCAGCAGGACCGATCCGGCGGTCACGGCGGCGATGGTGCTCAGACGCATGGGCTCTTCCCCTGAAGGCTGCGGTCACTCGCTGAACGAACAGGAAGCTTGACCGTTCCACAGTCCAGCTCGCCGCGGCACATGCCGCGCAAGCTGGGCGGGATTTTGGCGGATGAAGCAAACCCCCGCCGCGAGGACGGGGGTTTCCGTGAACCGGGTCTCAGGCGTCTTCGCCTGCGGTCTCGTCCGCCGTCTTGCGCTTGCGCGGCGCGCGCTTGGGCTTCTCGGCCGGAGCGGCTTCGCCCGTTTCGCCGACCGAAGGGGCGGCGCGTCCAAGGAAGGCCGGCATGTGGCTTTCGTCGCCGTTGTCACTGCGCAGGCGAGGCGAGGCGTCCTCGTCGCGCGACACCAGCGGCTCGGAGCCCGGCTGCACCACGGCCAGCGGATCGGCGGAGCGATCGCCGCCCCGGTCGTCGTCGCCATAGCGCGCCCGGCGTTCGCCGCGCTGCCGCTCGAAGCGCTCCCGGCGGCTTTCACGGCGTCCTTCGCCGTTCTGGCCCTCGCCACGATCCTCGCGCGGACGATCGTCGCGGTTGCGATCCCGATCACGGTCCCGATCCCGGTCGCGGTCGCGGTCGCGGTCGCGGTTGAAATCGCGGTCGCGGCCTTCGCCCCGGTCCCGATCCCGGTTGTCGCGATCCCGGTTGTCCCGGTCGCGATTGTCGCGGTCACGGCGGAACTCGCGGTCCTCGCCGCGCGGCTCGCCGTCCGGCTGCCTGTCCTGGGCGGCCTGCTGTTCGGCCAGGTAGCCCGGATCGACCTGCGGCACGCCGCTTTCGTCTTCGAAATCGATGTCGAAACCCGCCGCCGTGGCGTCGCGGGCGGCGATCTCGGCCACCGGCCGGTTCGGCTGCATGGCGCGGATCAGGCGGAAATAGTGTTCGGCGTGCTGCAGGAAGTTTTCCGCCAGCACGCGGTCGCCGGCCGAGGCCGCGTCGCGGGCCAGCTGCTGGTAGCGCTCATAAACGTGCTGGGCGTTGCCGCGCACCTTGATCCCCTCGGGCCCGTTGGAATCGAACGCCCGGTTGGGGTTGTTGCCGTGGCCGCCGCCGCCGCCGCCCGGCTTGCGGTTGCGCCCACGCTGGCGCTTCATGCTCTTGAAGTCTCTCATACTCGGAAGACCGTCTCTTTGCTTGGTCGTCGGGCTTGCGGTGAAAAGGATCGGGGCCCTCGCCCCGGTCGTCCGTTCTGAACCGCGAAGTTTCTGTCCGCCATCGGCGTGCCGCGCACCCAGCGCGCCCGCCGCTTGCATCGTCCGAACGCGTGCGCCCCCGTGGCGCGAACCCTCGACGATGTGGTGGAGACCCCTGCTACTTAGCGAGTCGGAGGATGGTTTCCAAGGGAATTCTTGAGGCCCGTGACAACCCGCTCGCGGTCCCCCAGATCCTTGACGATCTCGACCTGCGAAGCTCCGGCGGCGACGAACAGGTCGCGGACCTGCGGGCCCTGGTCCCAGCCGGTCTCCACCGCGAACATACCGCCCGGCTTGAGCAGACGCATGACCTCGGGAGCCAGGATCCGATAGGCCTCGAGTCCGTCGGGGCCGCCGTCCAAGGCCAGACGCGGCTCGTGATCGCGGACCTCCGGGTCGAGCAGATCGATCTCGGCCGAACGGATATAGGGCGGATTGGAAACCACCAGATCGAAGCCCGCGTCGCCGAGCCCGTCGGCCCAGCTGGTGCGCAGGAAGGCCGCCCGCCCTCCGAGGTCGAGGTTGGCGGCGTTGTCGCGCGCCACCGCCAGAGCCTCGTCCGAGATGTCCGTGCCCAGTCCCTTGGCCGCCGGCCGCTCCGCGAGGACGGCCAGCAGGATCGCGCCTGAACCGGTGCCGATATCCAGCATCGAGAACCGCATGGCCTCCGGGAAATGGCGCAGCGAGAGGTCGACCACGACCTCGGTGTCCGGGCGGGGCGTCAGCACATCCGGCGTTACCGCCAGCATCAGCTTCCAGAACCCCTTGCGGCCCAGAATCCGCGACACGGGCTCGCGCCGCGACCGCCGTTCGACGTAGTCCGCGAGGGTGCGGACGGCCTCGTCGGGAAGCTCGCGATAGGGATCGGTCACGACCTCGACCCGCGTCACCCCGGCCGCGGCTTCCAGCAGCAGGCGGGCGTCGATGGCGGGGCTGTCGACGCCGGCGGTCTTGAGCCGGGTCTGCGCGTCTTTCCAAGCCTGCACGAGCGTGGTCATGGCGGCGGGCTTTAGGCAAATGTCGCGCGCCCCTCAAGCCGCCCGCGACAAACGACGAAGATTTCGGATAGGCTCCCGCCATGAGGCGCCTGGCGCTGATCGTCCCGATGTTCGCCGCGGCCGCCTTCGCGGCCGAGGAGCCGACCATGAGCCAGCCGACGGACCGGACGGGTCCGGGCCATTCCGAACCCCCGCCTCCGCCTCGCGACGGACAGGTCGCCATCCAGCAGGAGTTCGAGGCCGCCCGCCGGGCCGGCACGGCCGCAGGGTGGCGACGGTTCATCACACGGCACCCGGACAATCCGTTGACCCCGGCCGCGCGCGCGGCGCTCGCCGCGGCGGAGGCGAACGCGCGCTGACCCCTTCGCCTCCGGACGGCGAACGGACTACAAGACGCGCGTCCCGTCCTGCAGCGGGCCCCCATCCGAAGGACAGGCGCATGAAGGTGTTGATCGAGAGCCATGGTCCGGTCTGGACCGTGATCATCAACCGGCCCGAGGTCCGCAACGCGGTCGATCCCGAGACGGCCCGACTCCTGCGCGACGCGTTCGACGCCTTCGAGGACGACGCGGAGGCCCGCGTGGCGGTGCTCACCGGCGCGGGCGGAACCTTCTGCTCAGGCTTCGACCTGACCGCGGTGGGCGACGCCGCCTACGATCCCGAGGACCCCGACGGCCCGATGGGGCCCACCCGGCGGCTGCTGGACAAGCCTGTGATCGCGGCGGTCGAAGGCCATGCCGTGGCGGGCGGTCTCGAACTGGCGCTGTGGTGCGATATGCGCGTTGCGTCTCGATCCGCGGTATTCGGCGTGCTGTGTCGCCGCTGGGGCGTGCCGCTGATCGACGGGGGCACGGTTCGGCTGCCCCGCGTCGTAGGCCATGGCCGCGCCATGGACATGATCCTGACCGGCCGGCCCGTCGGTCCCGATGAAGCGCTGATCTTCGGCCTCATTGACCGGCTCTATCCCGAGGGCCAGGCGCGCGAGAAGGCCGAGGCCCTGGCCCACGACATCGCCGAATTCCCGCAGCTCTGCCTGCAGGCCGATCGACGCAGCGCCCATACCCAGTGGGGAGCGGGCAGCCTCACCGACGCCCTCAAGGCCGAGGCCAGGGGCGGCGTCGAACCGCTGCGCCTCGAAGGCCTGGATGGCGCGCGACGCTTTGCAGGGGGCGCCGGCCGGGGCGGGGCGGCGGACTAGGCCGGGCTGAGCCGGGGCCGGTCGGGCCCGCCCCAGGGCGCGAACGCCAGGCTGATCAGCAGCCACTGGCTCATGGTGATCAGCACCCCGATCTGGTCCGACAGTTCGCGTCCCTGTCCCGTGGACAGCAAGAGGTATTGTCCCGGAGCGAGCAGCAGCGCCAGGGTCAGCAGGCCGGAATTGACCAGGGTCCAGCGCGGAGCCGGACCGGGCCGGCCCGCGAAGGCCCACACGGAAGCCAGCACGAACAGCAGGCCGTACACGCCCAAGAAGATCATGCCGGCGGACAGGCTCATGCCCAGGGTCGCCCCCTCGAAGGTCTGCCCCTCTCCCAGCACGAAAAGTGTGAAGAGGCTGTCGGCGAGCATGGTCCCCGTGAAGGCGACGGACAGCAGCTTGAAGACCGCGCCGGGCGCGCGCCATCCCAAGGCCATCATGATCACGCCCAGGGCCGCTTCGGCGCTGACGAACCAGTAGTCGCCGTTCAGTCCCGAGCCGGAGAAGGCGTGGCCGAACAGGGTCAGGCCCCACTCATAGCTGTCGCCATCGAGCAGCCCCCGCATGAGGGGAAGCCAGGCCAGCACAAAGGCGGCCGTCAGGCCGATCATCAGGGCGACGCGACAGATGCGAGCGAACATTGGGGAGCCTCCTCCAGCTTCTTCGCCGACAAGAGGGCAGGTCCGGGCGGCTTGGATGCAGCCGCCGGATTAAACTTGCGTCATGGGTCAGCTGACCGCCTGGTTCCCGGGCGCCCAGCGGCTGGTCTCCAGCGCAGCGAGGACTTCCTCGGTCGACCGCACCCGGCCCATCCGCGGAAACACATGCTCGACGGGAAAGCGATGCATCTCGGGCGTCCGGCTGGCCATGGCGTCCTCGGCGAACACCAGGCTGTAGTTCAGTTCCCAGAGATCGCGGGCGGTCGATTCCACACCGAAGTTGGTCGAGATGCCGCCCATGATGACGGTGCTGACGCCGCGGCGGCGCAGCTGCAGTTCCAGGTCTGTGCCCTGAACCGCACCCCACTGCCGCTTGGTGATCTGGTGGTCGGCCGGATCGATGGTCAGGATCGGATCGAACGCCATCCACTCGGGCGGCAGCCCCCCCTCCGGCCGCGCGGCGGGCTGGTCGCAGGGCTGGCGCAGGGCGTCGGCGAAATCCGGCCGGAAGCCGACCCGGACCCAAACCACCATGCCGCCGCGCGCCCTCAGCGTGGCGGCGATGGCGTCGCAGTTCTTCACGGCGGGAGGACCGTGCGGCCCGCTCATGGCGACGATGGCCGACTGCAGGTCGATGACCACGAAGGCCGTCGTCCGGGCATCGAGAACAAGGCTCACGCGAGTTCCTCCTCGAGCTGCGCCAGGCGTTCGGCCTGATCCTCGGCGATCAGGGCGTCCAGCAGCGGGTCGATGTCGCCTTCGAGAATCTGGGGCAGGCTATGCAGCGTCAGGCCGATGCGGTGGTCGGTGACGCGCCCCTGGGGGAAATTGTAGGTCCGGATGCGCTCTGAGCGATCCCCCGACCCGACCTGGCTCTTGCGCGCCGAAGCGCGGGCCGCGTCCTTTTCCTGACGCTGCATGTCGTAGAGACGGGCCTTCAGATTCTTCATCGCCTTGTCGCGGTTCACGTGCTGCGACTTCTCCGATGAGGTGGCCACGATGCCTGTCGGCAGGTGGGTGATGCGCACCGCCGAGTCGGTCTTGTTGACGTGCTGTCCGCCCGCGCCCGACGACCGGTAGGTATCGATGCGCAGGTCGGCGGGATTGATGTCGATCTCGACGTCCTCGGCTTCGGGCAGGACCGCGACCGTCGCCGCGGAGGTGTGGATGCGGCCGCCCGCCTCGGTGACCGGAACACGCTGGACGCGGTGCACGCCGCTCTCGAACTTGAGCCGACCAAACACGCCGTCGCCCGACACCGTCGCCACGATCTCCTTGTATCCCCCGGCCTCGCCCTCGGAGACGGAGTCGATCTCGACCTTCCAGCCGCGCGCCTGCGCGTAGCGCTGATACATGCGGAACAGGTCCCCGGCGAAGAGGGCCGCTTCGTCGCCGCCGGTCCCGGCGCGGACCTCCAGAATCGCCGACGCCTTCTCGTCTGCATCCTTGGGCGCCAGCAGCAGGGCGACTTCGCGCTCCAGATCGGGCAGCCGCTCCTTCAGGGCCTGGAGCTCGTCTCGGGCGAGCGCCGCCATCTCCACATCGCCGCCCCTCAGCATCTCCTCCAGTTCGCCTTCCTCCGCACGCAGGCGCGCCAGGGCTCCGACGGCGTCAGCCACCGGTTTCAGCTCGGCGTGTTCCTTGGACAGGCGGACGATCTCCGCTCCGTCGGTAGCCGCGCCCATGCGCGCCTCGACCTCCTGGAAACGGTCGAGCACCTGGTCGAGACGGGCCTGGGGCAGATGCAAGTCTTGCTCTCCGAACTGGGCGAAGCCCTCTAGGCGAAATTGCCCGCCGGCGGAAGGTTCACTCGGAAGTCACGCCCTTGCTATTCCCAACTGACGCCGTTCGCGGCTAGAGGCGGAAAGACAGCGAACGGCGGGGCGGCGTGGAGACGTTTCTCATATTTGTTGGTGTGGGCTTTCTCGCCCAACTCGCCGACGGCGCTCTCGGCATGGGCTACGGAATCATCTCCTCCTCGGTCCTTGTGGCGTTCGGCGTTCCTCCGGCCACTGCCTCTGCCACTGTCCACGGCGCGAAGCTTTTTACCACGGCGGCATCGGCCGCCTCCCACGCCCACCACAAGAACGTCAACTGGCGACTCTTCACGCCGCTTGCTTTGGCAGGCGTCGTCGGCGGCGTGGCGGGAGTGCTGCTCATCACCTCGGTGGACGGGCACACCCTCAAGCCTTGGGTCCTGGCCTATTTCGCCGCAATGGGCTTCTATATCCTTTGGCGAGCCTTCCGGAATTCGGGCCTGCGGCACATTCGTCGCCACTGGATGGCCCCACTCGGCTTCACGGGAGGCTTTCTCGATTCCGTAGGCGGCGGCGGATGGGGTCCGACAGTCACCACCACCCTCCTGGGCGCCGGCCTTGATCCCCGCCAAGCGGTCGGGACCGTGAACACCGCAGAATTCTTCGTGTCGGCCGCTGTCGTCGCAGCCTTCGCCTGGTCTGTCGCTTCAGGGCGATGGAGCGAGGTATCGGAAATTCGCCAGCACGCCCTCGCCGTGATTGGGATCGTCGCGGGCGGCCTTGTCGCCGCGCCCCTCGCCGGCTGGACCACCAAGCACGTTCCCCGCCGCCCCATGACGTTCGCCGTGGGGCTGTTGATCGTCGGATTGGCGAGCTGGCAGTGGCTACAAATCGCCGGTTGGCTTTGAGACATCGCCTAGGGACGTGCTAGGCAAAGCCAATGCTTTCGCAGAAGACCAAATACGCCCTTCGCGCGCTCGTCTACCTGGCGTCCCTGCCTGTGCCCGGGTCGGCCGCGATCGCCGAGGTCGCGGTCGGCGCCAAGGCTCCGCGGAAATTTCTCGAAGCGATCCTGTTGGAGTTGAAGCTGGCCGGATTTGTCGAGAGTCGGCGCGGACGTTTCGGGGGGTACGCGCTGGCGGGTCCGGCCAGCGACATAAGTTTCGCCGCCGTCATCCGGGCGCTCGAAGGGCCCTTGGCGTTGGCTCCATGCGCGTCCGTGACTGCATACCGTCAGTGTGAGGACTGTTTCGACGTCGAGGTATGCCCCATTCGGCAGGCCCTGATCGCGAGCCGCGACGCGGTTGCTGCAGTGCTGGAGGCCTGGACGCTGCAGACAGCCCTTTCGGAGCCTCAGGCCGAATCTCTATTGACTGACTAGGATTACAAGGTCCATGGTTATACCCTAGCTGAAGGGTGGACAATGGACGATCTGATCCTGTTTTCATTGGTAGGGTTTGCCGCCCAACTCGTCGACGGCGCTCTGGGCATGGCCTACGGCGTAGTGTCGTCCACCGTTCTGCTGGCGTTCGGCGTCCCGCCGGCGACGGCGTCCGCAAGCGTGCATGCCGCGGAAGTCTTCACGACCGCCGCTTCGGCCGGGTCTCACGTCGTGCATCGCAATGTGAATTGGAAGCTGTTTGGACTGCTGGCGGTCGGCGGCGTCATCGGGGGCGTTGTCGGCGCGTACATCCTCAGTTCAATTGACGGCAACGTCATCAAGCCATTCATCGTGCTGTATCTGGCCGGAATGGGCTTACTGATCCTTTGGAAGGCCTGGCGCGGCGTTCGCCCTAGGGAAATCTCCTCCAAGTGGCCGCTTCCCCTTGGCGTGGTGGGCGGCTTCATGGATGCAGTGGGGGGTGGGGGGTGGGGACCCACCGTAACCAGTACGCTGGTCGGTTCCGGCGCGTCGGCGCGTACCGCAATCGGCACCGTAAACACGGCTGAATTCTTCGTCACTGTCGCCATATCGGCGACGTTTGTCTGGGCGCTCGTCACCGGTCATTGGAGCGAAGCCGAAGGCGTTCTGGACCACGTCTGGGCGGTCACCGGCCTCATCATTGGCGGGGTGTTGGCGGCGCCGCTCGCCGGATGGATCACCAAGATCGTTCCGGTTCGAGCGCTGACTTGGATCGTCGGCGTTCTGGTGGTGCTACTGGCCGGGTATCAGGCGGCCAAGCTGTTCAAGTTGATCTAGCTCGGCCGCGTCTGGGCGAAGCTCTCGCGGGCTTCCAGGCGGTCTCGAAGGGCGACCAGATTGGGCCTCCCCTCCTCCCAGCCGAAATCGGGGTGGCGGAATCCGATCCAGGTCAGGGTGCAGCCGGTCGCGATCGCGCCAAGGTCCAGCGGGTCCGCGGGCGGGTTCCAGGCCTCGAGAGCGTCCAGCGAGCGGTTCAAGCCGTCTTTCCAGCGTTGGATCCAGCTGGGTGAACGCTCGCCTTCAGGTCGACGGTTCTCGAGGATCCACTTGACCCCCATCTCCAGCGCGGAGTCCGCCAGGACTTCCAGACGCCGGACCCGCCAGTGCGCCTCGCCGCCTTCCGGGATCAGGCGGGGCCCCGATCCGATCGCGTCCAGGCGGGCGCAGATCAGCGGGCTGTCATTCCAGACCACCCCTTCGTCGTCGACGAGAGCCGGCACCTGCACAATGGGGTTGGCGGCCACCAGCGCCGGATCGTTCGCGTAAGGATCAGCAAGGACCTCCTCGATCCGATCTGCCAGGCCCTTCTCGCGCGCCACGACGCGACACTTGCGCACGAATGGGGACGGCGCGGACATGTAGAGACGCATGAGGAGCTCCTTGGCCAGAGCCCCGTTACTAACTCAGTCCCCGGGCGTGGGCGAGGCGTCGGCGCCTGTCGGCGCTTCCGGCTGGGGCGTCTCAGGCCGGGGCGCGGCAGGCGGCGGCGTCACGGCGGGCGGCAGCGGATCAGGGCGCTCCGGCCGCGGCGGCGGCGGCAGGACCCCCGGATCGACTGCCGGGACCTGCGACGACTCTACAACAGGGGCCGATAGGGGCGCGGGGGAATAACCCGGGGTCAGGACCGCACCCGACCCATAGGGCGGGGTCAGGCGGCCGTCGCGAGCGAAGTCCCGCACTGAACGGAAATAGCCATCGGCATAGCGCGTCTGGATCCGCTCGCCGTCCTCGTCTGTTTCGAACTCGATGATGCCGTGATCGGTGCGGGGGAACTGCAGGACGGTGATGGGGTTGCCCTGGGCCGCCAGACCCAGCAGTCGGGCGCGGGTGACTGCGGGCGGCGCCGATGTGTCGTTTTCCGCGAGCACCCAGAGAACCGGGGCCTCCAGTCGCTGCAGCGTCGCGACGGAGTCGTAGGTCCAGCTGGTGCCGACGTCGCGCATCGGTCCCACAATCCGCAGGGCGAAATTGGGATACTTCAGGAGTTCGCCGGTGAACTCGCCCTTCACCGAGGAAAACCACTTCTCCTTGCCGTACCTGCGTCGGACCCGATCCAGCCCGTCGTAACCGCTGCGGAAGCGGCTCACCACCACCGCTTCTGTGGCGGCGATTACTTCCAGCGCCTTGGCGCGCGTCGCCGGGTCCGTGTAGCCTGCGGCCTCGAGATCCTGCAGCGCTTCGTCCCGGTTCTCGGCTAGTGGCGTGTCGGCCAGGCCATATCCCACGATGACGAAATCGACCGGGGTTCGCGTCGCCGCCAGGGGCGCGACCCAGCCGCCCTGGCTCGAGCCTTCCAGCCCGACCCTGCCGGCCCGCGCACCCGCGGTGCGGCGCGCGGCGATTACAGCCTGGGCTGCGTCCCCGGCCAGAAGGTTGAAGTCCTGAGTGTACTTCCCTTCCGAGGCGCCGGTACCGCGCTTGTCGTAGACGAAGACACCTACGCCCTGCGCGGGGAGCATGCGCTGGCTCCAGTTGTAGACCGTCGCGGCGTCCTTCTCGGACCCGTGCACCTCCACCACGACCGGCACCGGCCCATCGCCTTCCGGCAAGGTGAGGCGCCCGGCCAGCTGAAGCCCGCCGCTTGCAAAGGTGACGTCGCGGGTGATCAGCCGGACCTTGTGGCCCTCGACAGGCTCGCCGTCGCCGACGGCGAAGGTCAGCCGCCCCTCATCGCAGCCGCCGAAACTGACGGTCTTGCCATCCGGCTTATCGGTCCAGCCACGCGTGGACGCCCAGTTATGGCCGGCGTCCAGCCTGCCCGTCTGACCATCCTCGAGCCGCCAGCGCAGGTCCTGGCCCTCTGCCGGCGCAACGTCCATCACCCGCCCGTCGGTCAGCCGATAGGCCCCGATATGACAGATCTGCTCCGGCGACAGTTTCGGCAGGCGAGGTCCGCCGCACGCTCCCAGCACAAGGGAGGTCGCGACGAGGCTCGCAAGCAGTCGGGGCGTCATTCCGCTACGGAACGACAGCGGTTGTGTACGCGCAAGCAGCTTCACCCTACGGGCGCTTTCTGCGCTATTCGGCCGCAGGCGCGAGCCGACCGGCGGCCTTCCCGGCCTCGATCTCGGCGGCGCGAGCCTCCACCAGCTCGACAATATGATCGATCATGCCGTCATTGTCCTGCTTGTGGTCAGGCTTGCCGGCCCGGTAAACCATCCCGGATCCCTTGCCCCCGCCCGTGAAACCGACATCGGTGAAGAGCGCTTCGCCGGGGCCGTTCACCACGCAGCCGATGATCGAGAGGGACATGGGCGTGGTGACGTGAGCCAGGCGCTCTTCGAGCACGCCCACGGTCTTGATGACGTCGAAGCCCTGTCGGGCGCACGAGGGGCAGGCGATGATGTTCACGCCCCGGTGCCGAAGATTGAGTGACTTCAGGATATCGAAGCCGGCCTTGATCTCCTCGACCGGGTCCGCCGACAGGGACACGCGAATCGTGTCGCCGATCCCGGCCCAAAGCAGCGAGCCCATGCCGATGGCCGACTTGATGGTGCCGGGCCGCGTGGGGCCGGCTTCCGTCACCCCTAGGTGCAGCGGGCAGTCGATCGCTTCGGCGAGTTGCTGATAGGCGGCCACCGTCAGGAACACGTCCGAGGCCTTCACACTGATCTTGAACTCGTGGAAGTCGTGGTCCTGGAGAATGCGGGCGTGGTTGAGCGCGCTCTCAACCATCGCCTCCGGACAGGGCTCGCCGTAGCGTTCCAGCAGCTCGCGCTCCAGCGAGCCGGCGTTCACGCCGATACGCATGGAGCATCCGTGATCCCTGGCGGCCTGCACCACCTCGCGCACGCGGTCCTTCGAACCGATATTGCCGGGATTGATGCGCAGGCAGGCTGCGCCGGCCTGGGCGGCCTCGATGCCCCGCTTGTAGTGAAAGTGGATGTCGGCCACGAGCGGGAGGCGGGCCTCACGAGCGATGGTCCGGAACGCAGCGGTCGAATCCTCGTCCGGACAGGACACGCGGACGATATCAGCGCCGGCTTCCTCGAGACGCCGGATCTGGTCAATGGTCGCCGCCGCATCCGAGGTCGGCGTGTTGGTCATGGATTGTACGGTGATCGGCGCGTCGCCGCCCACTTCGACGGCACCGACGCGAATCTTGCGCGAGGGGCGGCGATGGATCGCGCGCCAGGGACGGACGTGGTCAAGGTCGCTCATTGCGCGCGGAAGATAGGCTGGAAAATACGCCGCCGCCATGGCGGCAGGCGGCTATTGCGCGGGCGGCGGGGTCGCAGGCGCCGCTGAGCTCGGAGCCGGCCGCGGTTGCGTGGCGATCGCCGCGGGCGTCGCCTGATCCGGCTGCGCAGCCTGCTGAGCCTGGGCCTTTGCGGCGGCGGCCGCGGCCTGCGCCGCAGCGCGTGCGGCCTGAGCCTGGGATTGAGCGGCCTGATTATTCAGCTGACCGACCTGGGTGACGGAAGCCGGCAGGGAGCCGTGGTATTCGCCGTTCAGGTAGACGGCAAAGGCGATCGGGTCGGAAACGTCCACCACCATGTTGCCGGTAAGGGGCGCCCGCCAGGCTTCGCCGGCAGCCAGCTGTCGGGCGAAATAGACCACCGAGCCGTCGCCATTGCGCACGACGATATTGGCGGGCTTGCGGGCCTGAATCGTGACACCCGACTGGTTCGGCGCAGCGCCATAGATGGCGCCCTTCGGATTGAAGGCCGCTCCGACGTTGATCTGCGGTCCCGGCGGAACGGGAGCAGTCTGGGCGGCCATGGCGGCCGCCTGCGCTTCCGGATCGAGCCCGGGGGTGATGTAGGGAGCGGGCACGGTCTGGTCCGCCGGCGCCGGCAGAGGCGCGGAGACCGGGATCACCGCCAACGGCTCGCCTTCCTTCCAGGTGCCGGGGGCCTCCGCAATCGACGACGGAGCCTGATGGTCGGCGGTCAGAATGCGCTGGGTGACATTCCAGGCCACCACGCCGATAACCGCCACGGCGACGACCGCCAGCAGCCAGGGCGACCGCTTCTTGACGTCGGCGAGCTCGGATCCGACCGGCGCCTGGAGCTTCTCGGCGTTGTCCGGATACTCGGCCTTGAACCGGTCGGCCGCCGCCTCTTCATCCAGGCCCAAGGCGCGCGCGTAGGCGCGAACGTAACCCAGGGTGAAGGGGCGCGACGGGAGCAGGCTCCAGGCGTTTTCCTCGAGCGCCTTAAGATATTCGGCGCGCACGCGGGTAGCGTCCGCCAGCTGATCCAGCGTGCGCATGGAGGCGTCGCGCGCCGCCCTCAGGCCTTCGCCGAGAGTCGCCGCGTCGTTCAGCGACGCCGTGGTGAAATCGTCCCGAGCCGGGACCGCATAGGTTTCGGATTCAGAACCGGCATCGAGCGGCACCATAACGCTCGCGTCCCCCTCACTCATACTCCCGGTCGCGTCCGCGACGCGCCCGTCGTCACCCTCGCCGCTCATGGCGAAATCTGGACCCTGTGGATAAACCATAGCCGTACGCCCGAATCAACGTTTCGTTAGGGATTCGTCACACCGCGACGTTCAACTTCCGGGCCAAGGATTCCAGCTGGGTTCGCACCGAGCCGGACGAGCTTGTTAGGAGATTCGAGACCCCGCGGCGAGCGGCCTCACGGTCGCAGGAGAGCACCATCCGCTTGACCGGTCCGATCCCCGCCGGCGGCGAGGACAGGCGCGTAAATCCAAGCGCGATCAAGGTCATCGCCTCCAGGGGGCGCCCGGCCATCTCGCCGCACACGGAAACCGGAGTGCCGGTTTCCTGCGCCGCCTGCTGGATGGCGGCGAGGCAACGCAGCGCGGGCGGGCTCAGCGGATCGTATCGATCCGAGACGCGCGGGTTCGTCCGGTCCGCGGCGAAAGTGTACTGAAACAGGTCGTTGGTCCCCACCGAAATGAAGTCGGTGAGGGGCAGCAAGGCGTCCAGGTGCCAGAGCAGGGACGGCGCCTCCACCATCGCGCCGACCCTCAGGATGGCCGGAAGGGGACGTCCTCGCCGACGAGCCCAGTCGACCTCGACGTCGACCATCTCGCGGGCCGCGCGGTACTCGTCGACCGTCGCGATCAGGGGAAACATCACGCGCAGCTCCCGCCCGTGGGCGGCCGCCAGAAGCGCCCGCAGCTGCAGCCGCAACAGGGCCGGCCGGTCCAGGCCCATGCGCACCGCTCGCCAGCCCAACGCCGGGTTCTCCTCGCGTTCGATCTCAAGGTAGGGCAGCACCTTGTCGCCGCCGAGGTCGAGGGTCCGGAACGTGACCGGGAGGTCGCCCGCCGCGTCGAGGACGCGACGGTACAGGTCGGTCTGGCGATCCAGCCGCGGCAGATCCTCCGAGACCATGAATTGGAACTCGGTGCGGAAGAGGCCGATGCCTTCGGCCCCCGTCGTGGCCAGGTTGTCCAGATCCACGGCCAGCCCTGCGTTCATCAGGAGGCTTATGCGAACCCCGTCGACGGTGACCGCCTTGGTTTCGCGGAGGGCGTCGAATTCCGCCCGCGCCTGTTCGCGCACCGCCATCCGTGAGCGGAAACTCTCGATGGCCGCGGGCCGCGGACGGAGGAAGGCCTCCCCGCTCTCGCCGTCGACGAAGACGGGGTCGCCTTCAGACAGGCGGTCGCGCAATCCGGTCAGGCGGCCGACACAGGGGATCTGGAGCGCACGCGCCACGATGGCGGCGTGGCTGGCCGCGGATCCCTCCTCCAGCAGCAGGCCCCGCAGCTTCTCGCGCGGATACTCCAGCAGGTCGGCGGGCCCCAGATTGCGGGCCACCAGGACGGTGTCGTCAGGCAGATCCCGGTCCCCCGGTTTCTCGCCCGCGAGAATTCGCAGCAGGCGGTTGGCGAGGTCCTCCAGGTCGTGCAGGCGCTCTCGAATGTAGGGATCGCGGGCCTGAGCGAAGCGGGCCCGGTGCTCGTTGCGGACGCGGTCGACCGCCGCCTCGGCCGAAAGACCCGAGCGCACCGCTTCCTCGAGGTTGCGATTCCAGCCCCGGTCATGGGCGAACATGCGGTAGGTCTCGAGAACCTCGTAGGGCGCCCCCGCGAACCGCTCGTGACCTTCCAACAGGGCGTCGATCTGCGCCCGCAGGGCAGCCACCGCCGCCTGCAGGCGAACCATCTCGGCCTCAGGGTCGTCCGCCAGTATCCGGCCGGGCGCGACCGGCGCTTCGTGCAGGATGGCGATGCCGATCGCCAAGCCATCAGCGAACTTGAGGCCCTTCAACCGCTCGGGTCGGTGCGGCGCGATCTCGACGTCGCGAAGCTCGGCGGACTCGATCAGTTCGCCGGCCGCCACCAGTTCGGCCAGGACCATGGCGATGATCTGCAGGTCCTCGACTTCCTCCTCGGTGTAGGCCCGCGAGGCGCGGTTCTGGACAACCAACACGCCGATGGTGCGGCCGCCCCGCAGCAGCGGAACCCCAAGGAAGGCATGGAACGGGTCTTCGCCGGTCTCCGGGCGGTAAGAGAAGCCCGGGTGGGTCGGCGCGTCGGACAGGTTCAGCGGGGCCGCCGAGCGGGCCACCTCACCCACCAGGCCCTCTCCGGGCTTGAGCCGGGTCTGGTGCACGGCGTCGGGATTGAGACCCTCGGTCGCGAACAGCTCCAGTTCACCCGTGTCGCGGCGCAGATAGATCGAGCACACCTCCGCCACCATCGAGCGGGCGATGATGCGGACCGTGACATTCAGCCGCTCCTGCGCCGGACCGCTTTCGGCCATAGCCTCACGGATCTGGCGGAGCAGACTTCTCGGTCCTCGCGCTGCCAAACCTGAGATGGGCATCTAGGGCGAATTCTCCACGCGATCTGCGCCAGCGCTTCCTAATCGGCGGCGCGCATCTGGTCCAATAATGCGTGGAGTCTTAAAGCTGAATTCGCGTGGCCAAGTATTTCAACGCCTACTTGATCACGTACCACCAATTTCCGCCGTAATCGCGGTCGCAGGTCTCCTGCGATTCGTAGGCGAAACCGACATGGGAAATGCTGTCGGGCGGGTAGCCGGCGTCTGCCAGGGCGGCGCGAAAGGCCCGGCGCAAATCTTCGTCGGCCTTCAGCCGGTCGCGCTCGGCGTCGGTGGGGGTGGTGATCCAAAACGCGAGGTTGGCCGGGCTGATGTCGACCGCTCCGATGTGGAAGGCGCCGGCGCTCGGGACCTTCTCGCGGGCAAGCCGGATGATGGCGGCCTGGGCGGCCGCAATTGCCGAGCCCAACGCACCATCGCCGGGCTGGGTGCGGATGGAAGCCTGGTGTTCCTCGGGGCGGGCGCGACGCGGAAACGCTTTGAGGATCAGCCACAGGAGCAGCATGCCGATCACGACCGCCGCCGCAATCTCCAGCGGGGTCAAGTGCTCCACCTGGCTGATCGCCCAGGCGTTCATGGCGTCAAGCGGCCTCTTCCAATCCATAGGCGGCGTGCAAGACACGCACCGCCTCCTCGCCTCTCCCCGCTTCCACCAGCACGCTGATCTTGATCTCCGAGGTCGAGACGGCCTGCATCGCGATGCCCTTGTCGGCGAGCGCCTTGAACATGGTCCCGGCCACGCCGGCGTGGCTGCGCATGCCCACCCCGATGACCGACACCTTGGCGACATCGGTGTCCAGTGCGATCTCCTTGAAGCCGATGGCCGACTGAGCGTCGCGCATCAGCTTCTCGGCCGCGGCGGCGTCGCGGCGACCGACGGTGAAGACCAGGTTGGCGGCGCCCGCGGTCATGGCTGGCGACTGGATGATCATGTCGACGTTCAGCCGCGCGTCGGCCAGCCGCGAGAAGATGTCCGCCGCGACGCCCACCCGGTCGGGCGTCCCCAGAAGGGTGACCTTGGCTTCGTCGCGAGACAGGGCGATGCCGCTCACGATGCGTTGTTCCACGTCGGTCTCCTCCTCACAGATCAAGGTGCCTTGGCCGGCCTCGGGCGGCTTTTCATTGAAGCTGGACAGCACCCGCACGGGCACCTTGTAGGCCATGGCCAGCTCGATCGAGCGCGACTGCATGACCTTGGCGCCCATCGAAGCGAACTCGAGCATTTCCTCATAGGCAATCCGGGGCAAGCGGCGCGCCTTGCGCTCGATGCGCGGGTCCGTTGTGTAGACGCCGTCGACATCGGTGTAGATGTCGCAGGCCGCCTTCAGGGCGGCGGCCACAGCCACGGCCGAGGTATCCGATCCGCCCCGGCCCAGGGTGGTCAGGCGACCGTCCCGGGTCACTCCCTGGAAGCCGGGAATCACGGCGACCTCGCCCGCGTCGATGGCCTGCCCCAGGCGATCGCCCGGGATGTCGACGATGCGGGCCTTCCCATGGCTGTCGTCGGTCAGAATCGGAATCTGCCAGCCGAGCCAGGAACGGGCCCGAAGGCCCATGTTTCGCAGCGCGATCGCCAGCAGTCCCGAAGTTACTTGCTCCCCGGAAGCCACGACCACGTCGTATTCGTCATCGCTGGCTGGCGCGCCCTGAGCCGCCGCCCCAAGGACATCTGACCAGGCCACAAGCTCATTGGTCTTCCCGGCCATGGCGGAGACCACCACGGCGAGGCTTTTTCCCGCCGCGGCCTCGGCGGCGATAATGGCGGCGGCGCGGCGAATGCGGTCCGGCGTCGCCATCGACGTCCCCCCGAACTTCATCACCAGCCGGCTCATGCGCGCCCGTCAGCCCCCGACATCAAACTCGTGCGCTCTTGCAACGCGGCGGAAGGCCGGTCATTTCGGAGACGCAATGAGCGCTTCTAATCAGCCGTCCGAGCCGGGGCTAGCCCCCGATATGGCAAGCGGGTCCAGCATCGACGCCGAGGAAGTGGCGCGGTTTTCGGCCCTGGCCGAGAAGTGGTGGGATCCGACGGGCGACTTCGCGCCACTCCACCGCTTCAACCCGACCCGCTTGGCTTTCATTCGGGATCAGGCCGCCATCCGCTTTGGTCGTGACATCCGCTCGCGCCAGCCCTTTGAAGGATTGCGGCTGCTGGACATCGGCTGCGGCGGGGGCCTGTTGTCGGAACCCATGCGGCGGCTGGGCTTCAGCGTCACAGGTGTGGACGCCTCTGCCCGCAACATCGGCACCGCGCGAGCACATGCCGAACCCCAGGGGCTCGCCATCGACTACCGCTGCGCCACGGCGGAACAACTGGAGGCGGAAGGCGCGGGTCCGTTCGATGTCGTCCTCAACATGGAAGTCATCGAGCACGTGGCGGACCCGGGCGCATACCTGCGCACCTGCGCGCGCCTGCTGGCGCCGGGCGGCCTGATGATCGTCGCGACCCTGAACCGCACCCTCAAGGCCCTGGCGCTGGCCAAGGTCGGCGCCGAATACGTGCTGCGCTGGTTGCCCCCGGGCACGCACGACTGGAACAAGTTCCTGAAGCCGGAGGAGATTCGCGGCTTCCTGGCCGGCCAGTCGTACGCAGTCGAGGGGCCCTACGGGGTGTCGTACGCGCCGTTGAGCGGAACGTGGTCGCTCTCGTCGGACACGGACATCAACTACATGATGACGATCGCACGGCCGGGAGCGGACTAACAGCTCAGCCTCAGTGCTGGCCCGCCACCATGAAGCGCGCGTCGCGGCCGTAACTTGCCAGCTTCGCATCGAGGGCGGGAGTCCGCCGCACCCTGAACCCATGACGCTCCCAGAACGGGACTGTGCCGTTCACCGATACGAGGGTCAGGGGCAGGCCCCCGGCCAGTTCGTTGCGAAGAAATTCAATCCCCGCACGGGCATGCCCCTGTCCTCGCCGCGCCGGCATCAGGGCGAGGTCGTGCAGATAGTAGGCTTCGGGCGTCTCGGGCAGGCGCAGCACGAGCGCATTCAGGGGCGGCGCGCTGTCCGCCGTCCAGGGGTAGGACAGCAGGTAGCCGGATGCGGATCCCCCGCCGGCGAGCGCCAGGCAGCCGCGCGGAAACAGGCGGAGCCTCTCCTTGAAGATCGCCATATCCTCGGGATGGTCGGGGTAGCAGACCGACGCGATGTCGACGACGCGTTCGAGGTCGTCGTCGCACATGGGCCGCCAGGCCAAGCCGACGCTCAATTCAGATCGCCCGGTTCAACAGGCTTGGGCGGCAGGGGCGCGACGGGCACGCCGTCCTCCCGAAGCGCGCGAACCTCGCCGGGCGACGCCTCCCCATAGATGTCGCGGTGCTCACTGCGGCCTTCGTGGATAGCGCGGGCCTCGCGGGCGAACGCATCACCGACGTAGTCGAAATTCTCCTCCACGTGGCTACGGACTCGCGCCAGCGCCTCCATCATCATGGACTGCGTGTGGCGCGGCGGCTCGGAGGTGGTCTTTCGCGTCCCCGCGAGGGCGGGGGCCATGATCGCCTTGCGCACCTGCCTTGAGGCGCACACGGGGCACTCGACAAGCCCCCGCGCCGCCTGCTCGTCATAGCCGTCGGAACTGGGGAACCACCCTTCGAACTCATGCTCGTGTTCGCAGCGAAGCGCGTAGCGGATCATGGCGCGGCGAAGTCCCGGGCGTGATCGAGCTGGGGGATGGCCGCCCGGGCTCTGGCCACCTGCCCCAGGTCGAGGACTGCATGAAGCACGGCCGGCTCGTCGTGTGGCAGGCTGGCGACCACCTCGCCCCAGGGCGCCACCACCAGGCTGCGCCCCCACGTGCTGCGGCCGTCTGCATGGGCGCCGCCCTGCGCGGGAGCCATGACGAAGCAACCGGTCTCCACGGCCCTGGCGCGCAGCATCAGCTCCCAATGGGCCTGGCCAGTGGGAACGGTGAAGGCGGCTGGAACCGAGATCATCGCCGCGCCCGCTTTGGCCAGAGCCCTGAACAGGTGCGCGAACCGCACATCGTAACAGACAGTCAATCCCAGCCCGCCCCAGGGCGTGGTCGCCACCACCGCCCTGTCTCCGGGCCGGATGCTCTCGCTTTCGCGGTGGCGTTCGCCTGTCGGCAGATCGACATCGAAGACATGCAGCTTGTCATAGGCCGCGATCACGGCCCCGTTCGGCCCGATCAGCAGGGAACGATTGGCCGCCCGGGGATCGGCCGCGTCGGCGCTCTTTACGATCGCTGAGCCGATGAGAAGGTGCACGCCCAGTTCCGCAGCTAGCCCACGCAGCCCGGAGATGCAGATGTCGTCATCCTGGGACACCACCCGGGCCAACCGCGTTTCGCGGCTCCTTTCCAGGATATTGGTCCCCTCGGGCGTGAGAACCAGGCGGGCGCCGCCAGCCGCCGCCTCGCGAATGAGCGGCTCGGCGTGAGCGAGCGCCTCCTTCTGGTTGTCCGGGGTCCGCAGTTGGACGAGGGCGACGGGGAGTCCTTCAGCCATTCAGTAACCTGTCCAGTTCGCCGGACTGTTCGAGTGCATGGAGTTCGTCCGAACCGCCTATGGGCTTTCCGCCGATGAAAATCTGGGGAAACGTCGACCGCCCGGAGCGCTCGCGCATTTCCGCACGCTTCTCCTGATCCATGGTGGCGTCAATCTGTTCGAACTCCACGCCCTTGCGCTGCAGGAGCGCCAGGGCGCGGGAGCAGTACGAACAGAACTCACGGGTGTAGATAACGACGGACTGCACTGAACTCTCCTGAAGGACTGGCCCCCTAGAACGGACATATGGGGGCCGGGCTCCGCGGGCGCGATCACCCCGTGCTCGCGCCCCACCTAATCAATCCCGCTTCGTCCCGCCAGTCGGACCACTCATCGGTTCCCGGGCTGAGTTCCACCGTTCGGGCCATCACACTCCGCCGCCAACCCGCGCCACAACGGCGCAGTCGACAGCCCGCGCACCACCCGCAAGCAGGGCCCGTGCGCACGCGTCGAGGGTAGCGCCCGTCGTCATCACGTCGTCGATCAGCAGGATGCGCCGACCCTTCACCCGCTTGCGGCGCTCGTCCGGCACCGAGAAGGCGCCCTTCACGTTGCGCTCGCGCCCTCGGCCTGACTTGCCTCCCTGTGTCTCCGTACGGCGGGTGCGGACCACGACGTCAGGCAGGAATTCGAGATCAGCCGTCCGTGACAGGGGCCGGGCGATCTCGGCCGCCTGGTTGAAGCGCCGGGACAGCAGCCTGAGGGGATGCAGCGGCACCGGCGCGACCGCGTCGGCCTCCGCAATGAGATCTGCGGCCGAGCGTGCGATCCAACGGCCGAAGAGGCCAGCGTGCTCGGTGCGATCGCCGTGTTTGAACTTCAGGATCAGGTCGCGTGAGGCGTCGTCGTATACGCAGGCGGCGCGGGCGCGCTCGAAGCTGAAGGGGTCGGACTGACACGCCGCGCAACGCGCACCGGGATCGACCTCGAACGGCGTGCCGCAACCGTCGCAGCGCGGGTCTTCGATAAAGCGTACACGGGTCCAGGCCTCGGGACTGAGGCCCTCGCCCTGCGGGCGCGCGCCGCCATCAAAGGCGTGAGGGGGGAAGATTGCGTCCGTGGCTCGGCCGATCACCGCGCGAACGCGCGCGCCGGGCTTGAGCGCGGCGAGAAACCCGGCATTTTCGCCTCCTAGCCAACCCCGAAGCGCCATTGTCCTCCGCCCCGCCCCTGCTGTTCGACCGCCGCCTGCACCGCCGACGCCTCGATCGCGCCGCCGCCTCCATCGGCACGGCCGATTTCCTGCGCGTCCGCGCGGCCGCCGACATCGTCGAGCGGCTGGAAGGCATAATGCGAAGCTTCCCCCTCGCCGTCGACCTCGGCGCGCGAGACGGGGCCATCGCGCGCGCCCTGGCGTCGAGCGCCGTCCGGGAGCGCATCGGCCTCCTCGTGGAAGCCGACCTGTCGCCGGCCATGCTTGCAACCCGCGGCGGGCCGAGGGTGGCCGCCGACGAAGAACACCTGCCCTTCGCGCCCCGGAGCCTGGATCTCGTGGTGTCGGCCCTTGCCCTCCACTGGACCAACGACCTTCCGGGCGCGCTCAGCCAGATTCGTCTGTCGCTGAAGCCGGATGGTCTTTTCATCGGCGCGATCCTGGGCGGCGGGACGCTGGCCGAACTCCGGTGGGCCCTGACCCAGGCCGAGGTCGAGATCTCAGGCGGTGCGGGCCCCCGCATCTCACCCTTCGCCGGCAACTTCGACGCTGCGTCCCTGCTTCAGCGCGCGGGCTTTGCCCTGCCCGTCTCGGACCTCGACACGGTCACGGTGCGTTACGCCCATCCCCTGCGGCTGCTGCAGGACCTGAGGGCGATGGGAGAGACCAACGTGCTGGCGGAGCGAGCCCGACGGCCCATTTCGCGGGCGGTGCTGGCGCGGACCTGTGAGCTTTACCTGGAACGATACGGGGATGCGGAGGGCCGAGCGCCGGCGACTTTCGAGATCATCACCCTGACCGGTTGGGCCCCCGACGCCAGCCAGCCGCAGCCGCTGAAGCCCGGCTCCGCCAAGACCAGACTCGCCGACGCCCTGAAGACCGTCGAATTCCGTGCGGGCGACAAGCCCTAGGACATCGCCGAGGTGATGGCGTCGGCCGAACCGTTCCACTTGGCGCCGACGTTGTTGCTGGCCAGGGTGGCGGCTCCGATAATGGCCAGGAAGATGCAGGCCAGGATCAGGCCGTACTCTATGGCCGTGGCGCCGCCCTCATGTCTTGCGAAACGGGTGAGGAAACGGGTCACCGACGCGGCCTTTCAGAGCAGATCGCGTAGCCATGCGACCAAGGGTTCATCCGCGGGCGGCATCGGATAGTCGGCGAGACGATCCGGTTTGACCCACGCCAGCGCCTTGTGTTCCAGCGCCTGCACGACGCCGGACCAGCGCCGACAGAGCCATAATGGCATCATTAGGTGAAATGAATCGTAAGCATGCGAGGTAAACACGAAGGGCGCGAGGCAGGCCTCGACCACGTCGATTGCCAGCTCTTCCCTCAATTCCCGGATCAGACACTGTTCGGGACTTTCCCCCGGCTCGACCTTGCCGCCGGGAAATTCCCACAGGCCCGCCAGCTGCTTGCCCTCCGGCCGCTGGGCGAGCAGGACCCGGCCGTCGATGTCGATCAGGGCGCAGGCAGCGACGAGGACGACGGGCTTGTCGCTCAACTCCGATAGTCCCCGTTGATCTCGATGTAGCCCTTGGTCAGGTCACAGGTCCAAACGGTGGCCGACCCGCGGCCGACCCCGACGTCGACGGTGATCTCAAGCTCGGGCTTCTTCATGTAGGCGCTCATCTTGGCTTCGTCGTAGGTGGACGAGACCGCGCCGTCGCGGGCGGCCCAGAGCGGACCGAACTTTACCGACAGGTGGTCGCGGTCAATCACCTCTTCGGTCTTGCCGGCCGCCATGACGATGCGGCCCCAGTTGGCGTCTTCGCCGGCGATGGCCGTCTTCACCAGCGGACTGTCGGCGATGGAGCGCGCGATGCGCCGTGCAGAGAGAGGCGACTGGGCGCCGGTCACGTGCACCTTGACGAACTTGGAGGCGCCCTCGCCATCTCTCACCAGCTGGTGGGCGAGGTCCAGTAAGACCCTCTCCAGCTTGGCGTTGAAATCCGCCAGGCGACGGTCCCCCACACGGCCGATACGGGGGTTGCCGGCCTTGCCCGTCGCGAACAGCAAGCAGGTGTCGTTGGTCGATGTGTCGCCGTCGACCGTGACCGCATTGAAGGTCGTGCGGATATGCAGCTGCAGGATCGCGCGCAGGACGGAGGGGGCGATCGCCGCGTCCGTCACCACGAAAGCCAGCATGGTGGCCATGTCCGGCGCGATCATGCCGGATCCCTTGGCGATGCCTGCGATGCGCACCGTCTTTCCCTCAATCCGGGCCGTGGCGTAGGCCCCCTTGGGGAAGGTGTCGGTGGTCATGATGGCCCGCGCGGCGGCGGACCAGTTGTCGGCCTTGAGGTCTTCCTCAACCCGCGGCAGGGCGGCGGCGATCTTGTGGTCGTCGAGGACCACACCGATCACTCCGGTGGACGCCAGCATGACGTCGCGCTGACGGCACCCGAGCCGCTTGGCCGCCGCGCCCGCCGTGCGCCGGGCCGCGTCGGCTCCGGGCTTGCCGGTAAAGGCGTTCGCGCAGCCGGCGTTGATGACCAGCGCCTTGACGCCTTCTCCGCCGTTCTGTTCGAACTGCCGTTTGCACCAGTCGACCGGCGCAGATCCGACATGGTGGCGTGTAAACACCCCGGCGCAGGCTGCGCCCTCCGGGAAGTGCATGACCAGCAGGTCATCGCGGACGTGTTTGTAGAGCCCGGCCCGGCCGACGCCCAGCTCAACGCCTGCGATCGCAGGAATGCGCGGGAAGTCCACCGCAAGGGGCGAGACCTTCAGCCCGGGCTTCCCAGCAACGACCGGGACCGCCGGCGGAGTCGGCTCGAACGGATCGCGGACGGCGCGATTGGGGCCCGCCCCCTTGAGAACCGACTTCAACGGGTCGATCACCCGCTCGAACGTCTGGACGGCCAGCTCGGCGGGGTTGGCCGCCTTCCTGCGGGATGGAGCCTTCGGGGCGGGCTTCGCGCGGCCCTTCGCCGGCGTCTTGCTCACTTCTTGTCCGCCTTCCCGGGGGCCGACGCCGGCGGGAAGCCGCGAATGCGGGGATCGGACGCCGGCGTGGGCGGAGGCTCGGCGGCCGCTTGGGGCGGCGGGCTCGTGGTCGCAGGAGTGTTGATGCGCGGCGTCGTGGGGTTCCCGGTCGGCGCGTCTGCGGCAGGCGCGGCCGCGGCCGGAGGAGGGTTGGCCGCGCCCCGGGGGGCCGAGGCCGGCTCTCGCGGCGCGCCCGGCACGCTCAGGGGATCGCCTCGGATGAGCTTTTCCACCCGGGCCTGGTTGCGCAGCTTTTCAAGCAGCTGTCGCACTTCATCGTAGGTGAGGAAGCGCAGGATCTGTGGTCGGGCTTCCTCGAGGGTCGGAGCCGCTTCGGGGCGTCGGTCCTCGACCTTCAGAATGGCCCAACCCCGATCGGTCTGGAACGGGCCGACGGTCGTGCCGGCCGGAGCGCCGTTCAGGGCGGCGGCGTAGGACTGGGGCATGACGTCGGTCGTGAAGTAGCCGAGGTCGCCTCCGTTGAAACGGGTGGTCTGGTCCACCGAGCGCTCCATCGCCACGGCCTCGAAGGCCGCGCCTGAGGCCAGTTGAGCCGCCACAGCATCGGCCTCGGCCTTGGTTTTTACCAAGATCAATCGGGCGCGAATCTCCTCGGACTGCTTCGCCAGGCGCAGCTGTTCGTTGTAGAGCGCACGCACGTCGTTTTCGTCGATCGCGTTGTCGACGGCGCTCTCCACGAGCATGTCGCCGAGAATCCGCTCGCGCGCCGCCGCGAGACGGCGCTGGGCCAGGAGACTCTTGTCGAGGCCGCGTCGCTGGGCCTCGCGGGCCAGCAGCTTCTGGTCGATCACCTCCTCCATGACTCGCTGGAACAGGTCGGAAGTGGTGTCGAGGGCCTCGCCCTCGCCAATCAGGCCCTGGGCGACCGCCTCGCGCTTGACGTCGGAAGCCCAGATGGTCTGACCCTGCACTCGCGCCACCGCCACGTCGCCAGGCTCGGGCGGCCGATCCTTGCCGGACTGCTGGTTGCAGGCGGCAAGCGTTACGATAAAGGCGAGGCCCAGCGCCATCAGGCTCGTGCGCAACAGGGCTCGAAAATCCATGGCGGGACCCCCGGGCAATCCCTTGAAAGAAAACCCGTCGCGTTGACAGGGTTGGGGTCGGTGCTTAAGTCTCGCGCGCCTTCAAGTCGAGGGGTTTTAGAGGGCCGCAGCGGCAAAGCGTCGCCGCGAACGTTCTCAACCTTCCGCCGCGGCGGCGACCCCTTATTTCGAACGCGCAGCGCTCGACTCAGTCCGGACCTTTCATGCTCGCTCTAGCCAAGAAGCTTTTCGGCTCCTCAAACGACCGCAAGGTCAAGGCGCTTATGTCGCGCGTCCAGAAGATCAACGCGCTGGAGCCCCAGTTCGTCGACATGAGCGACGCGGACCTGCGGGGCATGACGGACAAGTTCCGGGCCCGCTACGCCGCCGGCGAAACCCTCGACCAGCTGATGGACGAAGCCTTCGCAGTCGTCCGCGAGGCCGCCAAGCGCACCTTGAAGCAGCGTCACTACGACGTGCAGCTGGTGGGCGGCATGGTGCTGCACCAGGGCGGCATCTCCGAGATGCGGACCGGCGAGGGCAAGACGCTCGTTGCGACTGCGCCCGTCTACCTGAACGCCCTGGCCGGCCAGGGCGTGCATGTCGTGACCGTGAACGACTACCTGGCCCGCCGCGACGCTGAGTGGATGGGACAGGTCTACCGCTTTCTCGGCATGGAGGTGGGCGTGATCGTGAACGGCCTCTCGCAGGGCCAGCGCCAGGCCGCCTACGCCGCAGACATCACCTACGGCACGAACAACGAATTCGGTTTCGATTACCTGCGCGATAACCTGGTCTACGACCCGCGCGAGATGGTCCAGCGGGGGCACCACTTCGCCATCGTGGACGAAGTCGACTCGATCCTGATCGACGAGGCGCGCACGCCCCTGATCATTTCCGGCCCGACCGACGACAAGTCCGAATTCTACAAGACCATGGATGCGCTCGTGAAAGAGCTCATCAAGGACAAGGAGACCTTCGACTTCGACGAAAAGCAGCGCCAGGTGCTGCTGTCGGAGCTGGGGTCGGAGCGCCTGGAGCAGATGCTGATCGAGGCCAATGCGCTCGAGGAAGGCACCACTGATCTCTACGACGGCCTGAACGTCTCCATCGTCCACCACGCCAACCAGGCCTTGCGCGCCAACGTCCTGTACCAGCGGGACAAGGACTACATCGTCAAGGGCGGCGAGATCATGCTGATCGACGAGTTCACCGGCCGCATGATGACGGGCCGACGACTGTCGGAAGGGCTGCACCAGGCGATCGAGGCCAAGGAGAACGTCGAGATCCAGCCCGAGAACCAGACCCTGGCCTCGGTGACCATCCAGAACTACTTCCGCCTCTACACCAAACTTTCAGGCATGACCGGCACCGCCTCGACGGAAGAGGCGGAGTTCCAGGACATCTACAAGATGACCGTGGTCGAGATTCCGACCAACCGCCCGATCAAGCGCATTGACTACGACGACGAGGTCTACCGGACCGCCGCCGAGAAGAACGTCGCCATCGTCGAACAGATTCTGGATTGCCACCTGCGGGGTCAGCCGATTCTGGTGGGCACCGTCTCGATCGAGAAGTCCGAGCAGCTGTCCGAGATGCTCAAAACGTACAAGTACGAGAAGGACGGCAAGAAGGTCACCGGCATTCCGCACTCGGTGCTGAACGCCCGCTACCACGAGCAGGAGGCGTTCATCGTGGCCGACGCCGGCCTTCCCGGGGTCGTCACCATCGCCACCAACATGGCCGGCCGCGGCACGGACATCCAGTTGGGCGGCAACATCGAGATGAAGATGTCCCGCTGGCGCGCCCAGCAGCGCTCCATGGGAGTGGAGGTCACGCCCGAGGCGGCCGAAGCCCAGGAATCCGCCTTCAAGGATGAGATCGCCGGTCTGCGCCAGCAGGCGCTGGCCGCCGGCGGCTTGTTCGTGCTGGGAACGGAACGCCACGAGAGCCGCCGCATCGACAACCAGTTGCGGGGCCGAACGGGCCGTCAGGGCGACCCGGGCACTTCCAAGTTCTTCCTGTCCTGCGAAGACGATCTGCTGCGCATCTTCGCCGGCGAGCGGCTGGACGCGATCATGCGCAACTTCGGCCTGCAGGAAGGCGAGGCGATCACTCACAAATGGCTGAACTCGGCCATCGCCACCGCCCAGAAGCGCGTGGAACAGCGCAATTACGAGATGCGCAAGAACGTGCTGAAGTACGACGACGTCATCAATGACCAGCGCAAGGCCGTGTTCGAACAGCGCCAGGAATTCATGGAGTCGGGCGACCTGTCGGACCTGGTGCGCGAATTCCGCCGCGACACGGTAATCGATCTGGTCGAACGCCACCTGCCGCTCAAGGCCTACGCCGAACAGTGGGACGTCGACGGTCTCAAGGAGCGCGTCCAGGACCTGTTCGGCCTGGACCTGCCGATTGAAGAATGGGCGGCCGAAGAAGGCGTCTCCAACGAGGAGATGGAAGAGCGGCTGCAGAACGCCGTCGCGCGGCGCGCCGAGGAGCGTCTGGACATGATCGGGGCCGAGCAGATGCGCGACCTCGAGAAGAATTTCCTGCTTCAGATGATCGACATGCAGTGGCGCGAGCACCTGGTGCACCTCGATCACCTGCGGGCGGTCATCGGTTTGCGCGGGTATGGCCAGCGCGATCCGCTGAACGAATACAAGACCGAGGCCTTCAATCTGTTCGAGCGCCTGCTTACCGAGCTGCGGCAGAACGTGACTCGCTGGCTGATGACCGTCGAGTTCCGGTTCGCCGAGCCGCCGCCCGAGTTCGCGCAGCGCGACTTCCAGGAAATCCACATCGATCCCCTGACCGGGGAGAACGAGGCGGGCGTGATGACCCCCGCCATGCGTGAGGGCCTGAGCCAGGACGAGCGCGCCGCCATGCCCGCCTCGACCCTTCCCAAGGGCTGGGAGCGGACCCCGCGCAATGCGCTTTGCCCGTGTGGCTCCGACAAGAAGTTCAAGCACTGCCACGGCGCGCTGGTCTGACGACCACGCGCCGGTGGCTGGCCCGCTTCGCCTTGCCCGACAACGATCCCTGCATTCGCGCAGCAATCGAGCGTCACCGGCTGGCGCATAACGCTGAAATGCGGCATGTTTCCCTTGGGTAAACAATAATATCGCCATAGGGAGGCGACCCATGGGTTGGATCGGAAGGGCTTCCGCGGCGCTTGCGCTCGCGGCTGTGTGCCTGGCGGCTGGTTCGTCCAGCGTCGTGGCGCAAACCGCGTCAGGCCAGTGCCGCGCGGCGTGCAACACCAACTATACGGCGTGCCAGAAGCGCGCGATCAACGGCGACACCTGCCTGCGTCGCTGGATCGCCTGCAAGAAGAAGTGCGAGGGTCGGGCGACCCCGCCCCCGGCGGCGCCCGCCACGAAGTAGGCGCGACGCCTTTGTGACGCTTGGCATCCTCGCCGAGCGAGATTAAGCCGGTCTGGCTTAGCTGGACTGGACATGCAGGTTTTACCCGTCGCCAAGGACGATCGCCCCGAGCCGCAGCGGTTTGGTCAGGGCTTCCTGAGGGACGCCTGGTGGTTCGCCGCCCTCTCCGCCGATGTGAAGCCCGGCGAGATGGATCGACACGAGATCATGGGGGAGCCGGTCCTGCTTGGCCGCACCCGCGCGGGCGAGGCCTATGCCCTTCGCGACGTCTGTCCTCACCGAGCCAGCCCGCTGGCGGCTGGCCGAATGATCAAGGGGCCCGACGGCGATGAGGTGGTCGAGTGCCCCTATCACGGCTGGATGTTCCGCACGAACGGGGTCTGCGCACACATCCCGTCCCTGGTGGCCGAACAGACGGAGGCGATGGATGTCAGCCGGATCCGTGTGCGCTCCTATCCGGTGCGCGAGCAGCAGGGCCTGATCTGGATCTGGATGGCGTCGGATCCACGCCCCACCGCGGCGGCGCCGGATCATGAGCCCCCCACCCTGAACGGGGTGGTGGGCGGCTCGCCCAAGCTGGTCGACCGGATGGACTTCGACGCCCATATCGACCACGCGGTCGTGGGCCTGATGGACCCGGCGCACGGGCCCTACGTGCATCAGCAGTGGTGGTGGCGCTCGTCCGGTTCGATGCACGACAAGGCCAAGGCCTTCGAGCCGCGCGAGTACGGCTTCGCCATGGCCCGGCACCGGCCGTCCTCGAATTCCTACGCCTACAAGCTGCTGGGCGGCGCGCCGGCCACAGAGATCCAGTTCCGCCTTCCCGCGCTGCGCTGGGAGCACATCGAGGTCGGACCCCGCCAGGTTCTCGGCCTGACCTGCCTCACGCCGATCCACGAGAAGAAGACCCGGATCACCCAGATCTTCTGGTCCGACCACTGGGCCTTCACCCTGCTCAAGCCCTTCATCGCCATGGGCGGCCGAGCGTTCCTCAAGCAGGACGGGGACATGGTGAATCTCCAGAACGAAGGGCTGAAATACGACCCGACCCTGCTGTGGATCGACGACGCCGACAAACAGGCCAAGTGGTACCAGCAGCTGAAGAAGGAATGGGCCGCCAGCCGTTCGGAAGGTCGGCCGTTCAGGAACCCGGTGGAGGCGACGACGCTGAGGTGGCGGAGCTGATCAGCTCTCAGGCGCGCAAGCCTTCGAAGATCAGTTTCACCTGCTTCTCGATGAGCTCGGACATCGCCTCGGCGCCCAGGCGCTCGTAGTAGGCCTTGCGGTAGTTGCGCAGGTAGACCGCCATCAAGGTCTCAAGAAAGAGGTCCAGGTCGGCGTCGGCGCGCAGCTCGCCGGCCCGTACGCCATGGTCGAGACAGTCGCGGAACAGGCCCACCAGGCGTTCGTGGCGACGGGCGTTCTCGGCCTCGATCCGGTCCGGCCAGCCGTGGCTGGCGGCGAGGTGCGAGATCATCAGGTCCAGCTGGCGGCACTCGACGCCGTAGGCGATCGACATCAGCGACACGATACGGTCGCAGCACGAACCTTTCAGGTGCGGCGCGATGCGCTGCAGCTCGCCGAACAGGAGTTCGAATTTCTGGAACAGGATGTGATTGAAGATGTCCACCTTGCTTTCGAAGGTGGTGAAGACGCTGCCGACGGAGACGCCGGCGCGCTCGGCGATCATGCGGATCGTCGTCTCCTCGTAGCCGACGCCCTCGAACAGTTCGCGGGCAGCCGAAACCACCCGCTGGCGGGTGGCTTCCTTCTGCTGCTTCCTGACGCCCTGCATCCCCCCCTCGGGCATGCGACCTACCTCAGTCGGACACCGGCCAGCAGGACCGTGATCTGGTCCGACAGCCGGGTCATCTGCTGCTCAGCCGTCCAGCCGTCGAACGCTCCCTTGCGGTAGTTGCCAATGAAGGCGTCCCAGAGCATCTCGCTGATCAGCTTGACGTCGAAGTCGGCCCGCAGTTCGCCGGCGGCGCTGGCCTGGCGGAGCAGGTCTCCGATCAAACCGGTGGTGATCTTCGACCGGTTCCGCCCGCGGACTTCGGCCGAGCGGGCATGCACCCAGGATTGGGCGACGGCGGCCTGCACCAGCGGCACGTCGGTGAAGCCGTCGCGGTAGGCGGCGGCGAACATGATCGACAGGCGGTCCGCGACCGGCTGGCCCTCCGTGGCCTCGACGGCGGCGCGCATGACGTCAGCCACCCGGTCGAAGTCCTCGGCCATCACGGCCTCGAAGAGATCGGCCTTGTCCTGGAAGTTGGCGAACACGGCTCCGGTCGACATGCCGGCGGAGCGCGCGATGTCGCGGATGGTCGCGGCCTCATAACCGTGCTGGGAAAACAGGGCGCGGGCCGCCGTCATCACCTTCTGACGGGTGCGCAGCTTGGACAGCAGGCGCTGGCTGGCGGGCGGCGCCTCGGCCGCGACGGCGCCGATCGGTTCGTAGGGAGGACGGACTGGGGACTGCTGCATTGTTCTTGGTTTCTCTTTCGGGAGCCGGTCCGCACTGATGAACCGGGTAAGGTAGTCGGGGGAGCCTCTTAAAAGACCCTCGATCGACGAGCTAGTTATCTGGGAAGGCCCAGCGGATTTTCAATCCGGCGGGTTGGTCGCACATCCTTATGTTTCAGGCTTTGCGGTATAGCGTCGCATGCAGCTAACACCGGTAGGCTGGCAAGGTTGCGGCCGAATCGAGTCATTTCGATGAACTAGCTCGGCGAAAGCGTAGCTGGCGCGGACGGGTCCGGACGCCTAATTTCGACGAATGAACACCTTTTTCGACATCGCCGTCATCGTGGCCCTGGCGGCCGTGGCGACAACGCTCGGGTTCGGCATCTATGCCCTCTACCGCGGCGGAGACTACGGACGGTCGCACTCGAACAAGCTGATGCGCCTGCGCGTCGTGCTGCAGGCGGTGGCGATCGTGATCCTGGTCGCCGCCATCTGGTGGAAGCGGACCCACCTGGGGTAGGGGCGCGGCCTTGGTCACCCTGAACCGGATCTACACGCGCACCGGCGACGGCGGGAAAACCCGCCTGGCGACGGGCGAGCCGCTGGACAAGCACCACCCGCGCGTCGAGGCCTACGGCGAGGTCGATGAGACCAACGCCCAGCTCGGCGTCTGCCGGCTGCACACCGGCGCCGACCCCTGGCTCGAGGCGGTGCTGGCGCGGGTCCAGAACGAGATGTTCGACCTCGGCGCCGACCTCGCCACGCCGACCCAGGGCGACGCGCCGGCATTGCGGGTGGTGGCCAGCCAGGTCGAGCGGTTGGAGCAGGACATCGACGAAGCCAACCGGGCGCTGGAGCCCCTGGCCTCCTTCGTGCTCCCCGCGGGCTCGGCCCTGGCCGCCCACCTGCATGTGGCGCGCACGGTGTGCCGCCGCGCCGAACGGGCCGCCACCCGTCTGGCGGGGATCGAGGGCGAGACTGTCAATGCGGAGGCGATCAAGTATCTGAACCGCCTGTCGGATCTGCTGTTTGTCGCCTCCCGGCGGGCCAACGGCAATGGGGCGGACGACGTGCTGTGGAGGCCGGGCGCGACGCGCTAGTCCTACTTCCTGGGGGGCCGCGGCGGGATGTTGGCGCTCTCGGGCAGGGTCGGGCGCAGGGAATCGATCGGCGGCAAGGGCTTGTGCGGCGGCGGCGGGCGCAGCGAGACGGGCTTCTCGCAGCGGCGCAGCTCCTTGGACCACCAGCCCTGGGCCTCCTCGCACTCCAGGCGCGGCTTCACATAGTAGATCTGGTAGGCCCAGATGCCGGCCGCGGCGACGACGAAGATGCCCACGAAGATCAGCTTCGCGGTGTTGATGGCCTTGCTCATGCCGCCTCTATCCCGCCGCCAAGCTGCCGAGGCAAGCCCGGCCGCACCCCCGAACGGCGGCGCAATGCGAGGGCTGACGCTGCGTTACGTTGACAGGCCGCGCGCCGCGGTGTGAAACCCGCCCCACTCCCAACACGCGAGGCGCGAAGCGGCCATGAAGGTTCTGGTCCCGGTCAAACGGGTGATCGACTACAACGTGAAAGTCCGGGTGAAGCCCGACCAGTCAGGCGTCGACCTCGCCAACGTCAAGATGTCCATGAACCCCTTCGACGAGATCGCCGTCGAGGAGGCCGTGCGCCTGAAGGAAAAGGGCGCGGCGGAGGAAATCGTGGTCGTCTCCATCGGGCCGAGCCAGGCGCAGGAGACCATCCGCACCGCGCTGGCCATGGGCGCCGACCGCGGCATCCTGATCCAGTCTGACGTCGACGTTGAGCCCCTGGCGGTGGCCAAGCTGCTGAAGGCGGTGGTCGGCGAGGAAAGCCCGGGCATGGTGCTGATGGGCAAGCAGGCCATCGACGGCGACAACAACGCCGTGGGCCAGATGCTGGCGGCCCTGCTGGACTGGCCCCAGGCCACCTTCGCGTCCAAGGTCGAGCTGTCCGGCGACAAGGCCAGCGTCACCCGCGAAGTGGACGGCGGACTGCAGACCCTGGCGGTGGCGCTCCCGGCCGTGGTCACCACGGACCTGCGGCTGAATGAGCCGCGCTACGCCTCCCTGCCCAACATCATGAAAGCCAAGAAGAAGCCGATCGACATGAAGTCGACCGGCGACTACGGCGTCGATGTCGCGCCGCGCCTCAAGGTGCTGAAGGTGACCGAGCCGGCCAAGCGCCAGGCCGGGGTCAAGGTGGCCGACGCCGCCGAACTGGTTTCCAAGCTGAAGAACGAAGCGGGGGTGATCTGATGGCCGTTCTCGTCGTCGCCGATCACGACAACACCGAAGTCCGTGACACCACCCACAAGACCGTAACGGCGGCGCTCGCCCTGTCGGGCGACGTCGACGTGCTGGTCGCCGGCCAGGGCGCCGAGGCCGCGGCCAAGGCGGCCGGCCAGATCGCCGGCGTTCGCAAGGTGCTGCTGGCCGAGAGCCCGGGCCTGGGCAAGATGATCGCCGAGGCCGTCGAGGCCGTGGTCACGCCGCTGATGGCCCACTACGACGCGGTGCTGACGCCCGCCTCCACCGCCGGCAAGAACTTCGCCCCGCGCGTGGCGGCCCGGCTCGACTCCTCGCCCCTGTCGGACGTGATGGAGGTCGTGGACGCCTCGACCTTCGTGCGCCCGATCTACGCCGGCAACGCCCTTGAGACCGTGCAGTCGAGCGACGCCAAGAAGGTCATCACGGTGCGCACCACCGCCTTCAAGGCCGCGGGAAGCGGGGGTTCGGCCCCGGTCGAGAAGATCGGCGGCGCCGATGCGCCCAAGACCAGCTTCGTGGGCGAAGAGGTGGTCAAGTCCGACCGTCCCGAACTGGGCGCGGCCAAGATCGTGGTCTCCGGCGGCCGCGCTATGGGCTCGTCGGAAGAGTTCAACAAGGTGCTCGAACCCCTGGCCGACAAGCTGGGCGCGGCCATCGGCGCCTCTCGGGCGGCGGTGGACGCCGGCTACGCCCCCAACGACTACCAGGTGGGCCAGACGGGCAAGGTCGTGGCCCCGGACCTCTACATCGCCATCGGCATCTCGGGCGCCATCCAGCACCTGGCCGGCATGAAGGACTCCAAGGTCATCGTCGCGATCAACAAGGACGCGGACGCGCCGATCTTCCAGGTCGCCGACTACGGCTGGGTCACGGACTACAAGACCGCCGTCCCGCAGCTGATGGATGAGCTGACCAAGATCGGGAAGTAGGCCGAGCCTCGGGGTTTGCGAGCGGCCCGCCGTCCGGGAGGACGGCGGGCCGTTTCGCATGTTTCACGTGAAACATGACCGTTTCCGTCGTGATTCGCGAAAAATACCTATGTAAAACAGTGGATTGGTCGTTCGATCCGTCCCTGATCAACGGCTCGACGGATCGATTTTCCGGCGCGTTGGCTCGCTTTTCCGGCGCCTTGAGGACCCCGGGGGGCGCCGGGCCTCAGGGATCGCTGAAGACCCCCTCCTGCCAGAAGGTTTCGCCGAGCCAGGCGTGGTGGAATCGCAGCCCGAAGGTGAAGCGGCCGTCGCCCTCGTCGCGGTGGAAGACGTGGGCCGCGCCGGGGGTGAACAGCTCGGGCAGAGGCAGTCGCGCGCCCAGCACCTCCCAGAAGTAGCCGCGGCTGCGGAAATGCAGGGCGTGGTCCTCGACCGTGACGTCCAGCGCCATGCCCAGCCCGCCGCGCACGACCTCGACGAGACCGCGCCGGTCGGCCTTCTTGCAGGAGCCGACCTTGGCCGGCGCGCGCCCGGAGAAGCGATAGAGGCGGTCCCAGACCATGGCCCCGTCGCCGCGCATCCAGACCTTCACCGAGACCGGCGTGTCTTCGCCCCGCCAGGGCGCGAGCGGGGTCCCGATCAGGCGGCAGAGCTGGGCGAACAGGAACCCGGCGGCCGAGGCGCGCACCGCCATCCGGCCCTCGTAGGTGCGCGTGGCCGTGGTGGTGAAGCGCTCGCGCACGGCCAGGGGCAGATCCGCCCAGGCGGCCTCTCCGACGAGGCTGCGAAAGTCGGGGTGATGGTCGACATAGCGCCGGCCGCGGGCCCGCCGCCGGGCGCGCCCCAGCGCGCCGGGCCTGAGCACGATGGTGTCCATCCTAGCCTCCCTGTCGACCACCGCCGATGAAGCTGGAAACCCGGGCTCCCAGGCTGACCAGCTTCTGCAGGGTCGGCCGGGGCACCTGGCGCATCTGCTCGTACCAGCCGTTCACCTGCTCCATGAACATCTGCATGCCCCGCAGCCGGGCCTTCACCGAGGGCGGGGTGTCGGGGTCCGCCTCCGCCTCGTCGGCGCAGCTGCGCAGCATCTCGAGGGTGGGATCGATCTCACGCCGCTTGCGGCCCTCGACGATGGTCAGCAGCATGTCCCAGGGGTCGTGGCGCGCCTCGAAGCGATCGCGGCGGTCGCCCTCGACATGCACCAGCCGGACCAGGTTCCAGCCCTGCAGCTCGCGGATCGAGGTGGAGACGTTGGAGCGGGCGATCGCCAGGGTCTCGGCGATTTCCTCGGCCGGGAGGGCGGCGTCCGACAGCCACAGCAGGGCGTGGATCTGGGCCACCGAACGGTTCACGCCCCAGCGCTGCCCCATCTCGCCCCAGTGCAGGACGTACTTCTTCATGACGGGCGTCAGGCGCATCGGCTTTCACCAATTTCTGTCATGACAGAAATAGCAGAATTGCCGCAGTGTGCAACTATGCAGAACAGCCTGCTTCCCGCTTCCCGCCCAACCCGTGCTAGAAAGCCCGCCTGAGCGAGTAGAGCGCGCCGAGCCCCGGCAGGGCCGCGCCGGAGAACTGGGCGTAATGACGCAAATCAAGACGGTCGGCGTAATCGGCGCGGGCCAGATGGGATCGGGCATCGCCCACGTCGTGGCTCTGGGCGGCTACGAGGTCCTGCTCAACGACGTGGCCGGCGAGCGGCTCACCGGGGCGCTCGAGATCATCCGCGGCAACATGGCCCGCCAGGTGGCCAAGGGCGCGATCGACCAGGCGGCGATGGACGCGGGACTGGCCCGCATCAAGCCGACCCCCGAGCCGGCGAGCCTGGGCGGCTGCGACCTGATCATCGAGAGCGCCACCGAGAATGAGGCGGTCAAGAAGGAGATCTTCGCCGCCATCCTGCCGCACCTGAGGCCCGACTGCCTTCTGGCCTCGAACACCTCGTCGATCTCGATCACCCGGCTGGCGGCGGCGACCGACCGGCCCGGCCGGTTCATCGGCCTGCACTTCATGAATCCCGCCCCGCTGATGAAGCTGGTCGAGATCATCCGCGGCATCGCCACCGACAAGGACACCTACGAGACCGCCGTCGCCTTCGCCCGCTCGCTGGGCAAGACCACCGCCAACGCCGAAGACTTCCCCGCCTTCATCGTCAACCGCGTGCTGGTGCCGATGATCAACGAGGCGATCTACAGCCTGTACGAAGGGGTGGGCACGGTGGAGGCCATCGACACGGCCATGAAGCTGGGCGCCAACCATCCGATGGGCCCGCTGGAACTGGGCGACTTCATCGGCCTCGACACCGTGCTGGCGATCATGAACGTGCTGCACGACGGCCTGGCCGACTCCAAGTACCGCCCCTGCCCGCTGCTGGTGAAGTACGTCGAGGCGGGCTGGCTGGGCCGCAAGACCGGCCGGGGCTTCTACGACTATTCGGGCGAACAGCCGGTGCCGACGCGATGAGGCGTTCGATCGGCCAGCTGTTCACCTCGCCTGTGACCTGGCGCGAGCCGGTCGGCCTCTACACCTTCGTCGGCTGGCTGGCGGCGGTCTCCTGGCCGGCCATCGTCGGAACCCTGATCTTCTTCCCGCCCACGGCCGAGGCCGGGGGGCTCCTCAACGACTGGCGACTCAAGGCGCTGATCGCCGGCGGCCTCGCCGTGGCGGCCATCATCTGGCTGGTGAAGGGCGAGCGCGAACGCGAGGGAGGCCCTTCCTCGCGCCTCGGCATCCTGGCGCGCTTCCTGTTGTTCGGGTTCATCTTCTCACTGGCCGCGCTGATCCTGGTGGTGCTGGGCTTCGCCATCGTCTCGGCCTTCGGCAACGAGGGCTTCCTGCCGGCCCTTGGGGGCATCGAGTCGACCCTGTTCCTGTTCGGCGTCGCGGGCCTGCCTTTCGCGCTGATGGTGGGGATAAGCTACGCCCTGTGGTCGGGACTCATGGTGTCGCTGATCGTATTCTCCCCACCGCCTCCGACCGTGCCGCGGGCGCGGGTCTCGGCCCTCTTCGGCGGCGCCCTGGGGCGGCCTGAGCCGGACTCCGCGGAGATGGACCTGGCCGCCAACCCCGAACCGGAGCCGGAGCCGGCGCCCCCGCCGCCCGAGCCCAAGGTCGACCTGGAGGGCGGCGTCAGCCATCACCCGGAACGGGAAGAGCACTAGGTGGGTAGGTCCTGGCTCGTCGGGCTCGCCGCGGTCCTCGCCGCCGCACCGGCCGCCGCCGCGCCGGCCCTGACCGGCTGGAGCCATCTGTTTTCCGGCGACGGCTTCGAAGCCTACGCCAAGCCGGCCGAACCCACCTTCGACGGCTATCAGCAGGTCTGGATCCGCATCGAGGACGATCCGGCCAAGGTCGAGTCGTTCCACTCCGGCGTTGTCCGCATGCTGGTCGATTGCGACGGGAAGCGCATCCGACGTCTCGAGGGCACCGCCTTCGCCCTGCCCAACCTGCAGGGGACGGCCACGCCCGCCGACCCCGAGGAGGATTGGCAAGGGGCCGCGCCGTCCGCGCTGTCCGGCCGCCTGGTGGAGCGGGTCTGCTCCTGATTCAGGGCTTGCCCCACATGCGCAGCAGGTTGCCGATCGCCTTGTCCAGCAACAGGCGGGTGGGACCATCCGGCAGGGTCCAGCGAACCCGCTGCAGGTCAAAGACCGCCTCGCGCTCGTCAGCGCGGCTGAGCAGGCTGTGCACCCATCCCACGGCGGCCAGCCGCTCGCCCGAGACCACCGGCGTGACCCGGTGCAGCTGGCCGGTCGAATAGAGCACCACGGACCCGGCGGCCGGGCGGTATTCGCGTTCGCCGTCCATGCCGTCCATCAACAGGGCGCCCCCCTCGTAGGTGTCCGGATCGGACAGGAACAGGGTGAAGCTGAGGTCCGTGCGCATGCGCCGTCCGTCCTCGGACTCGATGGTCGCGTCGTCGGTATGGAAACCGTATTCGTCGCCGGGGCCGTAGCTGGAGAACATCACCCGCGACCATCGCTGGGGCCGGGCGAAGGCGACGAAGGTCGGACTGCGCTCCAGCGCCTGGCGCACGAAGGCGGCCAGGGCCCGCACGCCCGGATCCGCCCCCTGGGCCTGGCGGTTCGCCTTCACCTTGCGGGCCTGAGGTCCGGCCGTCTTGCGCCCGTCCACGAAGGGGGCGGCCGCAAGCCCTTCACGCACCCGGGCGATGTCTTCAGCTGAGAGGACGTCTGCAATGACCAGCATGGCCGTAACCTGCACGACTAGCGGCCCGGTGCAACCGGCGGCCGGGCGGCGGCGTTTCAGCGGCGACGCCAACCACAGGAGACCGCCATGGTCCGCCCGTCCCTGATGCTCGGCGCCTGCGTGGCGCTGCTCTGCGCCGCCCTGGGCGCCTGCGAGAACAAGTCCTCGACCACCGCCCAGCCCGACCAGACCCCGGTCGCGGGCGATAACACCACCTCCACCACGGGCCAGCTACGCGAAGAAGCCCAGCAGGTCGGCGAGGTGGTGAGCGCCGCGGCCAAGGAGGCGGGCCAGGAGATCGACCAGACCACCGACCGCATGGCCGCAGAGGCGCGCGAGTCGGAGGCCGACACCGCCGCCGAGGCTTCGCAGGACAACGCCGAGCGCCGCTGACGGGTCCCGCGGTCGCCCCCCGCGAATGCGAATGACTTGCAACTAGGCGGGTGAACCCGCTATGGCGGGAGCCGAGTTCCCGGAGCCCGTCATGAACGCCTATCGCCCCAAGCTGTGGACCGCCGTCGGCGCGGCCGCCCTGCTCGCCGCCGGCTGCACGCCGGCCAAACCCGACGAGGCTCCCGCCGCGGCCCCCGCGCCGAGCAGCGCGCCGGTCGGCGAAGCGGGCGAAACCGCTGGCGGAGAAGGCGGCGGCGGCGAGGCGGGCACCTCGGAAGCCTACGGCGCCGTGCCGGCCGAGAGCCGCACCGCGCTTCGCATCGCGCACCTGCGCGGCTTCTTCCTGATCGCCCAGGAGGTGCTGAAGAGCCCGGACGGCGGTCCCGAGGCCGCGGCGGCCCTGGCCGGCCAGGGCATGCTGGAGGTGTTCGATCCGGCGGCGGCGGCGTTCCGCTCAACCGGTCTCAACGAAGCCAAGCTGCGCGCGGCGGCCGAGCGCGGCGACGCGGCCAGCCTGCAGGCGGCCATCGCCGAACTGGACCAGGCCCGCCGCCGAACCGGCGGCGATCCGGCCGCGGTCATCAACGGCATGGTGAGCATAGCCGCCGGCCTCTACACGAACGTGGTCGTCGACGGCTCGGTCGATCCCATGGAGTACCAGCATTCCCGCGGCGCGGCCCTGTCGGCGCTGGGCGAACTGCAGCATTTCGGGGGCGGCAACGGGAAGGCGCAGGCGGTGAAGGCCGATCTGGAGCGCTTCCTGAAGCTTTGGCCCGGCGTCGACGCGCCGGAGGACGCCGCGAAGGCCTCGACCCCGGCCGCGGTGCAGGCCCAGGCGAGCCGTATCCAGCTGGCCCTGAGCTAGGGGCCTATTTCAGCAGGGCGTCGAACAGCGCCCGGGCTTCGGGGCCGGCCCAGTCGGCCTCACCGACGACGCGGGCGATCTCCCGGCCGTCGCGACCGTAGATGACGGTTCCGGGCATGCCCGGGATCTTCAGCACCCTCTGCAGGGCGAAGTTGGGGTCGTGATAGAGCTGCAGCGGCTCGTTGACGCCGATGAAGTCACGGGCGTTGGCCAGGCGCTCCTCGACATCGACGCTGACCGGCACCACCGCGACCTGGTCGGGATAGGCCCGCTGCAGGGTCGCCAGGGTCGGCATCTCGGTCGTGCAGGGCACGCACCAGGTGGCCCAGACATTGACCACCACGACCTTGCCGGTGAACCGCGACAGGTCGGCAGGCCGGCCGGCGGCGTCGTTGAAGGCCAGGTCGGTCAGGCGGGTCGGGCGGGGCGCGACCTGAAGCTTCTTCATGCCGCCGACGGCACAGCGCTGCAGCTCGCCCGCCGAGGGCGCGGCCGGGATCGCCGGCGCTTTGAACTCCAGCGGTTTGCTGAGATAGAGGAGGCCGACGGCGATGCCGGCGAGGACCACGGCCGCGAGGCCCAGCCAAAGCCAGCCCCTGCCTGCACCCGAACGTTCCGCCGGACCTACGCCCATGACCTCGACTTCCGACTCTTCCAGCGTCTGGGGCGGCCGGTTTTCCGCCCGGCCGTCAGACGTGATGGACGCGATCAACGTCTCCATAGACGTGGACCGCCGACTCTGGGCCCAGGACCTGGCGGGGTCCCGCGCCCACGCGGACATGCTGGCCGCACAGGGCATCATATCAGCGGAAGATGCGGCAACCATACGGCAAGGGTTGTCGCAGATCGAAGACGAGATCCGCGGCGGTCGCTTTCCCTTCCGGACGGAATTCGAGGACATCCACATGAACGTGGAGGCCCGGCTGCGCGAGCTGGTCGGGCCGGCCGCGGGCCGGCTGCACACCGCGCGCTCGCGCAACGACCAGGTGGCGGTCGACTTCCGCCTGTGGGTGCGGGAGGCCTGCGACCGTACGATCGGCCAGTTGAGGGACCTGCAGCGGAGCCTGCTGGCGCGCGCCGAGCAGGAGGCCGAGACCCTGATGCCCGGCTTCACCCACCTGCAGCCGGCCCAGCCGGTGACCTTCGGCCACCACCTGATGGCCTACGTCGAGATGTTCGGCCGCGACGCGGGCCGTTTCGGCGACGCGCGGACGCGCATGAACGAGAGCCCGCTCGGCGCCGCCGCCCTCGCCGGCTCGCCCTTCCCCATCGACCGGGAGGCGACCGCGCGCGCCCTCGGGTTCGACCGGCCGACGGCCAATTCGCTGGACAGCGTCTCGGCCCGCGACTTCGCCCTCGAGGCGCTGGCGGCGGCCTCGATCTGCGCCGGGCACCTGTCGCGCCTCGCCGAGGAGATCGTCATCTGGATGACGCCCCAATTCGGCTTCATCCGGCTGTCCGACGCCTACACCACCGGCTCGTCCATCATGCCGCAGAAGAAGAATCCGGACGCGGCCGAGCTGGTGCGCGCCAAGACGGGGCGCGTGGCGGGATCGTTCGTCGCCCTTTCGACGGTGATGAAGGGGCTGCCGCTGGCCTATTCCAAGGACATGCAGGAGGACAAGCCGCCGGTGTTCGAGGCCTTCGACGCCCTCGACCTGGCGCTGGCGGCGATGACCGGCATGGTCGGCGACCTGACCCCGGACCGCGAGCGGATGGCGGCGGCGGCGGGATCGGGCTTCTCGACGGCCACCGACCTGGCCGACTGGCTGGTGCGCGAGCTCAACATGCCCTTCCGCGACGCCCATCATGTCACCGGCCGGGCGGTGAAGCTGGCGGAGCAGAAAGGCACAGGTCTCGATCAACTTTCGCTTTCCGAGTTGCAAAGCCTTGAAGCGGCCATCACGGACGCGGTTTACTCGGTGCTGAGCCCGCAAGCGTCGGCGGGTTCGCGGTTGAGCTACGGCGGGACCGCGCCCCAACAGGTTCGCGCGCAAATCGCGCGCTGGAAGGAGTTGCTCGCATGAGCCCGCGTCACGTCCTGCTCGCCGCCCTCGTGGCGGCCCTGTCCGTGGGCGCCGCCGGATGCGGCAAGCGCGGCACCCTGGACCGCCCCGATCCCATGTGGGGCGCGCCGGCCGATGCGGCCGGCTCGGACGCCGCCGCCGACGAGGGCGCCAACGACGATTCCGATCGCGACGCCAACGCCGACCGCACGCGGCCCTACTCGACCTCCAAGCCGCTCGACCCCGCCCAGACCAACCGCACCATCCGCGACGCCCCGGTCGGCGGCGGGCCCTCGGACCCCTACGGCCAGCCCAACGGCGGCGCGCCGGGCGGCTGCTGCCTGCGCTAGATCGGACATCAGGCCTCATTAGGCGATCATCAGGCGGCCAGCGTGGCCGGTCGTGCTTTGCTGCGCGCATGAGCCAGACCAACCGCCGCACCCTTCTCGCCGCCGCCGGCGTCGCCCTCGCCTCGCCGGTGATGGCCGCGCCCGCCCGCGCCCGCTACCGCGTGACCCTGCAGTCCGTGTCGCCGCCCCGGTTCGCCGTGCGCGCCGAGCTCCCCGCCGCGGACGGAACGCTCCGCATGTTCGACAGCTGGCCCGCGGAGCTGCCGGCGATGGAGACGCGGGGCTGGCCGGCCCTGGTGTTCGGCCTGCGCGCCGCGGACGCGACGGGAGCGCCCGTCGGCCTGACCGAGACCGCCCGGGGGTGGACGCTCGACCGGCCGGCCGGGGGGCGGCTGGTCCTGGACTACGAGGTCGACCTGTCGATCTTCGAGGCGGCCGGCTGGTCCAGCCCGCTGGAATCCGCCGTCGCGGAGGACGGGGTCCTGGCCGTGCACGCGCGGGCGCTGTTCATCGCCTCCGGCCCCGACGGCCCGGCCGAGGTGCGGTTCGTCCTGCCCCCCGGCTGGCGCGCCGCCACGCCCTGGCCGGCGCGCGGTCCGGCCTCGACTGCGGACCTGCAGGACAACTTCCTGGCCTTCACCAACCGCGCGCCGGTCGCCGCCGCGGCGTCGGGCTTCAGCGTCGAGCTCGTTCCCATGGGGCGCTGGCGGGCGATCGCGCGGTCCCTGGGCGACGACATGGAAAGGATCGTCCGCTTCCAGACCGGGCTGATGCGCTGGCGACGCCCGGAGCGGTATCTGGTGCTGCTGACCCCCGTCAGCGACCGTGGAGGTGAGAGCTATCGCCAGAGCCTGGCCTTCCAGAACCCGGACCCGCGGCCGGAGACCGCGGGCGACTGGGCCAACACCCTGGCCCACGAGCTTTTCCACTACTGGAACTACGGCAAGCTGAAAGGCGCCGACTACGCCTCGACCCAGTGGTTCCAGGAGGGTTTCACGGAATACGTGGCCAACCTGACGCTGCTGTCGGGCGGGGTCACGCCCCCCGGGGTGTTCCTGGACCGGCTGGGCCGGCATTTCGACAACGCCGCGAAGCTGACCACGACGCTGGAGAACATCGGAACGCACAAGGGTCCGCCGCTCTACTCGGCCGGGGCCCTGGTCGCCCTGTACTGGGATGCGACCATCCGGCAGGCCGGCACGGGGGACATCGGGACCTTCTTCCGCAACCTGATGACGGTCACGGGCGGCGGCGCGCGGCCCTACGCCTGGCCCGACATCCGCCGGGCCCTGGAGGCCACCGCGGCGCACGACTGGGAGGGCTTCTACCGGCGGCGCATCCGGGGGACCGACCCGCTCAGGCCGGCCGACGTGCTGGCGGTCGCGGGACTGACGATCTCGGACGGACGGGTCGCCCCGGACGCCGCAGCGCCGGACGCGGCACGGGCGGTGTGGCGCTCGATGGCGGGAAGCGGTTAGTCCATCGCGCAGACGCCGGGCAGGCCGCGCATGCGGCCGCCGTCGTCGAGGCCGTAGCCGACGAGGTAGCGGGCCGGCGCCTCCCAGCCGACGAAGTCAGGTTGGGTCCCGCGCGGCTGGGGCCAGGGCTTGCGGGCGAAGACCGCGGTCAGCACCTCGGCGGCGCCGGCCTCGCGGGCGATGCGCACCGCCTCGCGCAGGGACAGTCCGCTGTCGAAGACGTCGTCCATGATCAGCACCTGCCGGCCGGTCACCGGCCGCTGCATCGGCGCGTAGACGTCGACCTTGCCGCGGCTCTCGTGAGAGTCGCCGTAGGAGGCCAGCCAGAGGGCGTCGAAGGCGACCAGCCGGCCGCGCTCGGCCAGCGCCCGGGTCAGGTCGGCGGCGAACCAGATGCCGCCCGAGAGCAGGCAGACGGCGACGGTGTCGTCGCTGATGCGCGGCGCGATGGCGTCGGCCATGCGCTCGACGGTCTCACGGACCTGGTCGCGGTTCAGGAGCTGGGCGGAGACGCCGCCCGGAAGATGATCAGCCATGCGGCAGGGCGGATACCGCCCGGGAGGCCGTCGTGTCTATGGCGTAGGGATCATTCGCCGCCAGCGGCCGGGCCGCGACGGGGGCCGGTTCGGGCGTCGTGCGGGCCGGCCGCAGGGCCGCCTCGCGCAGCGGCGCCGCCGGATCG
>JAIBAU010000018.1 GCA_019695035.1 Caulobacteraceae bacterium
CCAGCGTCGAGGCCAGCGAGCCGGCCGCCGCCGCGGTGCCGAGGCCCGGCACGGCGATCGCCGTCAGCCCGGCCAGCAGGCCCACGCCCGCGCCGATGGCGCCGCCGGTCACCGCGCCTTCGCCGGCGCCTTCCAGGGTGTCGGAATGGCCGTCGCCGTCCTTGTTCAGGAAGCTGCGGTCCTCGCCGGCGACCGTGCCGCCGCCGGAAGACAGGAAGGTGAGGTCGGCCGAGGGAAAGCCCTGGGCCTCGAGTTCGCGGACGGCGGCCTCGGCCTGGGAGCGGCTGTCGAACAGGCGGGTGACGGTGCGTTGCATGGTGGGTTCTCTTGATCACGTTGAGAGCCCCGCCGGCGGCGGGGCAGACCGTCGACAACAGACGCGGCGTCGCGGCTGTTCCCTCACGACCTTGGCATCGGTTCCGGAGAAGGGCGCGGCCCATCTTGGCGTTGACCCAACCTTCTCCGCGCCTTGACAGGCGCGGCCTGCGCTGTCGAACCTCGCTGCCCGGGCGTACGGTCCGCGCGTGAGTGGAGGCGGGCTTGTTTTTGCGCATAGGTCTGACGACGTTCCTGGTCGCCACGGCGGCCGCGGCTTCTTCCGCCCTGGCCGCCAAGGCGCCGCCGCCGCCGATGGAGCCGCTGACGGCCGCGGCGTCCTCCAACCCGCCCCGCCAGGCCGACTGCCCCGTCGTGGCCAACATCGACTTCAACTGGATGCGGGCCGAGCGGGCGCGCCAGGCGCGGACCGCGCCGCCGGTCCCGACCGGACCGTCCTTCGACATGCTGGACGAAGTCGTCGTGCCGGCGGATGCGGCGCGGCGCCCGCCGCCGGACGCGACCTTCGTCATCCGTGTGCGCGTGCCGCCGGGCGGCGGTTATGCCCAGGACGAGAAGTCCGTGGTCTGGCGCGAGGCGGACGGGACGTGGTGGGGCTGGCGCCAGGTCGAGGGTGGTTCGCCCGCCACACCGCCGCCGCCGCCGCTCGATCCCAAGGAATACGAGGCCTACGCCAAACTGACGTGGGATCCCTATCCGCCGTCCGAGGGCCGGCTCGATCCGCAGCAAAGCGCGCGCATGGAGGCGGCGTTCGCCGACCCGTGCCGGTCGCTTGAGCCGGCGTGGGCCCCCCTGCGCTACAAGCTGCTGAAGGCCGAGGACGGCGAGCGCTGGCGTGATTGCCGGACGCCTGTTCCGGACTCCTCGGGCTACTGGGCCGAGATCACCGAGAACGGCCTGCCGCCGCGTCGGGTCAGCTACCATTGCCTCCCCGGCTCGCTCGGCCGCAGTCTGGTCACCTGGGCCGGCCACGTGGAGCTGCCACAGACGCCCCCGAAGGGCCGCTCGCGCGAATAGGGGCGGCGGGTCAGCTCACCCCAGCCGGCCGCGGCCCCAGGGGCCGGGGTCGATCTCCCACCAGGGCGGTTGGGGCGGCGGGGGCGCGGTCCAGCCCGACCAGCGCTGGAACAGGGGGACCAGCAGCAGGCCCGCGAGGAAGCCGCCCAGGTGGCCCTCCCAGGCGATGCCCCCGGTGGCCTCGCCGCCCCTCAACAGGAACTGCGGCCCCGAGATGAGCAGCACCAGGATCAGGTTCATCAACGCGAAGTTGCGCACGTTGAGCCAGACCTGGCGGTCGTTCAGCCGGGTCAGCTCGCCGTGGCGGCTGGCGAGGCGCGCCGCGGCGCCCCAGAGGCCGCAGATGGCGCCCGAGGCGCCCAGCATGGGGATCTGCCCGCCGGGGTGGATGGCCAAATAGACGAGGGCGCCGGCAAGGCCCGAGGCCAGGTAGAGGCCTCCCAGCGCCGCCAGGCCGCGGCCGCCGGGACCCAATTCCAACCGCGCCGGCCGCTGCAGGCTGACGAGGGCCGAGAGATTCATCAGCAGGTGCAGGATGCCCCCGTGCAGGAACATGTGGGTGAGCAGCGTCCACCAGCGGCCCTGCTTCAGCGCCTCGGCCGACAGGGCGTAAGACAGGCCGAAATCCGGCAGCACGAAATACTGGGCCGCCAGCACGCCGCAGAGCAGCAGGGCGAAGAGCATCGCCGGGCCGTTGCCGGGGTTCAGCAAGGCCTCCGCGTGCGGCTGCGGGCGCTGCGCCGGGGGCGGGCCGGCTTCGGGAGTGTTCACGCGGGGGAGGCCCTGGTTGAAGCGGCGGCCATGGTGCGCGGGGGCCCCGGGGTGTCAAGGCGAACGGGATGCGTGGGACGGCCGCGGGTTTGGTGGCGGTTTGACTCGGAGCCGCAGTGCGCCGGACACTGGCTCAAACCGGAGTTCGCCCCATGACCCGCCGCCGCCTGCCTTTCGCCGCGATCGCTGCCGGCCTCGCCGTCTTCCCGGCGCTCGCCGCCGGGTCGGCCGAGGCTCGCGCCGGGGCTTGGCTGGGCGAGTGCAACGACTATGCGACGGTCTCGCTGGTGGCCGAACCATGGGAGCAGCACACCCGCACTTTCTACAACGGTCAGGTGCGGGTGGTGATGGTCGATACCGACGGCGAGCCGGCCTGCTGCTCGTCCTGGCTGGTGGTCATCTATCCGGATCGCGAGGATGAACTGGGCGGGCGGGCCTGCGCCATGCTCGGGTCCGGCGAGGGCCTGGGCTTCGCCGGTGTGGATGTGAAGGCGATCCGCTCCACCTATTCGGCGGCGACCGGTCTCACCCTGACCGTGCCGGTGCGCCGCCTGCGCGAGGACGATTCGGGGGTGGATGTCAGTCAGGTCGTCCTGACCCTGGACCTCGCGGCCGGTCGCCTGACGCTCCGGCCCTAACCGCCGGCCGGCAGGCTGCCTCCCAGGTTGAGGTAGGCGTACCAGGCGATCAGCAGGACCAGGCGCGGCGCCGTGGCCGAGCGGGTCAGCGCTCCGAGTCCGATGGCGGTCCCGCCAGTGACCAGGCCCACGCCGCCGGCTTCAAGGAGGAGGCGCACGGGATCGCCCCCTGCCAGCGCTGCGTGCGCCACGGCGCCGGCGCTCGCCGTCAGGGTCCAGAGCAGGGCTGCGGCGATGAAGGCGAAGCGGCGGGCCGTGGGGGTGAAGGTTCCGGTGCGGGTCAGGGCCAGCAGGCCCTTCTGCTCGCTACGTCCGGCGTGGGCGGTGGCGGCGAATACCAGCACCAGCATGGCCGCCGGCCCGGCGCCGGTGGAGTAGGGTGCGAACCAGCCGGCCGCGGCGATGACCAGAAGCGCCAGGACCCCCCCGCGGCCCACCAGCAGGCGGACCTCGGACGCCAGCAGGTTCAGCCAGCCGAGGGCGGCGAGCCGGGCCGGGCGGGCATTGGGATCTGCGCGGGGCGGCGAGCCGGGCTCCAGCAGGCGGGCCCAGGGGATCAGAGGCTTGCGTCGCGCCCGGCCCGGCCGGTGCGGCAGGTAGACCAGTCCCGCGAACAGCGGAACCAGGGCCGCGATGCCCAGCCACGCAGCGCGGGAGGCCAGGTATCCGTCCGACAGAATGCCTGCCAGGACGTCGAGGTGGATGCGGTTGGTGGCGCCGTCAGCCACCAGATCCCCGCCGCCGATGACGAAGCTGTCGTCCCCGCCCAGGCTGTAGGCGACGGGCTGCATGAAGCCCGTCGAGTCGATCATCGAGGCGGCGAAGCCGTGAGCGTCCTGGGCCGCCGCGACCACCACGATTGAGCCCAGCCAGAACACGAAGTAGAGCACCTCGCCCAAGGGCCCCCGCGTCCAGCGGCGCGCCTCGAAGAGGGTGCGAAGCGAAGCGACCAGCACCACCGCCGGGCCTGCGATGACCCAAAGGCAGAAGGCGATGACGGCGGGGTTCACCTCCTCGGGTGGGAGCATCAGGTAGGCCAGCACCACGCCGGCCGCCGTGGTCGCCGCCAGCACAGCCAGCAGCACCGCCGAGTCCGCCGCCCAACGCCCGTAGGCGATCGCCACTCGTGAGGCGGGCGCGACCTCCTCCACTTGCCACGGCTGGCGCCGAGTGACGTTGGAACGCAGGTAGATGAACGCCACCGGCAGAAGCAGGGTGGCGATGATGATGCCCAGCCCCGCGCCCATGAAGGCGGAGGTCAGGACCGGAATGCGCCCCTCGGCCGAGATGATCGAACTGGTCGCTCCCGGCCCTGCGACGAGGAAGCGGGCTCCGATCGGCGCAATGAGCAGCAGCAACCACAGGCCAAAGCTGCGGCCGTAGCGCGCCATAGAGGTGGAGAAGGAGGAGGCAAGCGCAGTCATGCGGGCTGGACCCGGCCGCCGTCGACCCGCAGCACCGCCCTCGCCTGCGTCGCCACACCGTCCTCCAGGTGGGTCGTCATCAGCACGATGGCGCTCTGGGCCGCCCGGGTGATCAGGGCTGCGACGCGCTGACGGCTGTCGGTGTCCAACTCGGCGGTCGGCTCGTCCAGGCAGATCAGCTGCGGCTGGCCAAGCAGCGCCTGCAGGAGCACGAGGCGCCGCCGCATGCCGCCGGAAAATCCGGAGATGCGGTTGTTGGCGTCGGCGTGCAGTCCCACCGCCTCGGCCAGCGCGAGGAACTGGCGATCGGCCTCACCGGTCTTAAGGCCCTTCAGGGCGGCCAGGTGCAAGACGAACTCACGGGCCGTCAGCTCTTCGGGAAGGTCGACGGCCTGCGGGGCATAGCCGAGGACCCGACGCAGGCGCTCCCGCGCGCCAGGGAGCTTCTGGCCGGCCCACAGGATGTCGCCGCCGCTCGGCCTCTCGGCTGTGGCGCAGAGGCGAAGCAGGGTAGATTTTCCCGCGCCGCTCGGCCCGGTCAGCAGCGTCAGGCCAGGTTGAAAGGCGACGGAAACTCCGTCGAGCACCAGCTTCTTGCCGTAGCGCTTGGAGACGGACTTGAGGTCTAGGATCGCTGTCATGAGCGGCGCTTAGGGCCTGGCCGGGTTCGCCGCCAGTGAAGTCTGGGTCATGACGTGGCTGTAAGGGAGGACCGGATGGAGGAGGCGCAGACCGCGGGGCCGGTCGCCGAGAAGGACCGGGTCGATGCGCTCGATGTCCTGCGGGGGATCGCCCTCTTCGGCGTCTTCATCATGAACTTCCACGGCTTTGCGGGGTCGGGGATCATGGCGACCGAGGCGCAGCTGGACGTCTTGCCCAGCGCCGGACTGGACAGGGTGGTGGCCAACGTCATGGACTGGCTATGGCACGACAAGGCCAACACCATGTTCGCCTTCCTGTTCGGCGTAGGCTTCTGGCTGCAGCTTGAGCGGGCGCAGGCGAAGGGAGCCGGGTTCGAGGTGCTCTATCTGCGCCGGCTCTCCGTGCTGCTGGTCATCGCGGTGATCCACTTCACCCTGCTCTGGGACTGGGACATCCTGCACGTCTACGCCATGGCCGGCTTCGGTCTGTTCTTCCTGAGGAAGCTGCCGGATCGCATCATGCTGGGCGGCGGCGTGCTCCTAGCGCTCGGCAGCCGGACATCGCAGGAGTGGCTGCTAAGTCTCGGCGTGCTGAATCCGACAGCTGGCCGGCCGGACCCCTATGGCGACGCCGCCGTCCTGGGGCGGCAAGCCCTGTCGCAGGCCGGAGACTACCCTGGCCTGGTCCGCGCCTTCATGGAGTTCAACATCCCCGACTACTACCTCTCGGGCCTGCTGGTCGCCTGGATCTTCTACGCGCTGGGCCGTTTCATGATTGGCGCCTGGGTCGGCCGAAAGGGCTGGCTGCAGCGATCCGCCGACCATCTCCCGGGGTTTCGACGCGCGCTCTGGGCGACCCTGCCGACCGGGCTTCTACTGGAGGCGGCCGCGCTCGGTCTCAAGTTGCGGCTCGAAGCCGAACTGATCGCGGACCCCACCGGAGTCTGGAGGGGCGTCGAGCAGACCCTGCACCTCATCGGCGCGCCGCTGCTGGCCGCGGGCTACGTCTGCGCCATCGTGGTCGGACTGCACAGCCGCTGGGCCGCACCCCTGCTGCGGCCATTCCGCTGGCTCGGTCGAATGGCGCTGACCAACTATGTGGCCCAGAGTCTTGTCTACGGCTTCGTGCTGTTCGGCGTGGGACCGGGCCTTGCCCTTGCGGGCCGGATCGGGAGCGCGACGGTGGTGGTGATCACCGTGACGGTCTATTTCGCGCAATGGATCTTCAGCCGGTGGTGGCTGTCGCGGTTCCGTTACGGTCCCCTCGAGTGGATCTGGCGCGCGCTCACCTACGGCAAGGCGCCGCCGATGCGCATGGCGTCCGCGCCCGCCTAGTCCTGGGCCTGCAGATCCTGGAAATAGGGCTCGACTCTGCCGGACAGCTTCAGGGTCAGCGGGTTGCCCTTGCGATCGAGCGTCTTGCCGGCCGCCACCCGGATCCATCCCTCGGAAACCGAGTACTCCTCGACGTTGGTCTTCTCCTGGCCGTTGAAGCGGACCCCCACGCCCCGCTGCAGCGCGGCTTCATCGTAGTAGGGGTTGCCAGGCGTGGCGGAAAGGCGGTCGGGCGGCGTGTCCATGGCGCGCTTCTATCCAAGGCGGGGGCGGCTTGGAAGGGGTCAGACGGCGGGGGCCGGCTCCAGCGGCCGTCGACGACGCCGGTCGAGCAGCCGCTTCAGGGCCGTCTGCAGGGGCCGGTCCACCAGACGCTGAAAGGCCACGGCGCAGGCGAGGGCGAACAGGAAGCCGCCCGCCCAGAAGGGCCACCGGGCCCACTCCGGCAGGACAGCGCCCGCCAGGCGCCCGAGGCCATGGAGATAGATTTCTCCCGTCACGAAATGGGTGATGAACAGAGGAAAGGACACAGCCGCGGCCTTCTCGGCCCAGACCCACGGCGACGGCGGGCTCAGCGAGCCGATGACAGCAATGGCCGCTCCGACGAGGATCAGGACCCCCACGCTGGGTTCGGCCAGACTGACCGCAGCCCCCGCCAGGATGGCTACGCCGAGCCAGGCCCGGGCGCCCTGGCTGTCGAACGCCGCGTTCACCGGCCCCAGGCGTGCGATCGCGGCGCCGAACAGGAACAGCGGCACGGCCCGCAGCACACCGATCTGCAGCGGCAGGTCGGCCAGCCGAAGGTGCGCGGCGGCGGCCAGGCCGGCGGCGCTGAACAGGACGAACAGGCCCGCGCTCATCGCTGTCAACCGCGAGGCGGAAGCGAGCCTGCGCCAGACCAGCGGGAACAGGGCGTAGCAGACCACCAGGGCGGAAAGGCTCCATGTCGGCATGTTCCAGCCGGGCGGCGCGCCCAGGCCCCAGGCCTGCGCCCACAGCAGATGCGCAGGGAACCAGGCCCAGGCGTAGCCGGAGGAATGCCCTTCTCCCGCGCCGACGAGGCGGGCCAACTCGACCATGAGGCCCAGCACCACCAACATGACCGCGTGGGCGGGCCAGAGCTTCAGCACGCGCCTGCCCACAAACTCGCCCATGCTCATCAGTCCGGCGGCGATGCGTTCGCCATAGGCGCGCGCCAGCACATAGCCGGAGAGCATCAGGAAGAAGTCGGTGGCGACCCAGCCTTCCGTGAACACGGGGCTGATCCGGCCGAGCGGCGTGGGAGCATCGTCGGCGTAGTGGTAGATGACGATGAATGCGGCCGCGAGGAACCGCATCACGTCCAGCGGGCCTCCCCGTCCGTTCGACGCCTCGTCCGGCCGCACCTCAAGTCTCCGTCCCAAAAAGGGAACGGGCTGCAAGGCGAGGGCCGCTGCTTACGCGCGTGCAGCCACCGCCGTCTCGGCGGCGATGCGGCGCAACGCCTGTTCGAACACCTCCACCGGCTGGCCTCCGGAAATCAGGTAGCGATCGTCGATGATCACCGCCGGAACTCCGGTGACGCCGGCCCGCTGGTAGAACAGCTCCCGCTCCCGGACCTCCCGCGCGTAGCGGTCGGACGACAGCACCTCGGCCGCTGCCGCAGGGTCGAGACCGGCCTCGGCGGCCGCGTCGGCGAGGATCACGTGATCCGACGCGTCCTTCTGGTCGGTGAAGTTGGCCTTCAACAGGGACCGTTTGAGCCGGGCTTGCGCCTCGAGGCCAAGGGTCGCGGCCCAGTGCAGCAGCCGATGCGCATCGAAGGTGTTCCAGATGCGGCTGTCGGGCCCGTAGTTGAAGGTGAAGCCCACCTCGGCGCCCCGGGCGGCGATCATCTCGCGGCTGCGCGCGGACTGTTCCGGGGTGGAACCGTACTTACGGCCGACGTGCTCGGTGACGTTTTCGCCCTCGGCGGCCATGTGTGGATTCAGCTCGAACGGCTGGAAATGGATCTCCGCGTCGATCTCGGGCCTCAAGCGTTCGAGCGCCCTCTCAAGGCCGCCCAGGCCGATGGCGCACCAGGGACAGACGATGTCGGAGACGAAGTCGATCTTCAGCGTTCGGGTCATGCGCCAATGTAGGCCGTCCGCGGCCGGAAAGAAGAAGGGGCGGCGGATGGCTCCGCCGCCCCTGGCTGTCCTCGATCCGAACGCGGGTCAGGCCCCTTCCGGCACAGGGAAGCCGCGGTCGCGCATCAGCGCCCCGATCTTCACGTCGCGGCCCCGGAAGGCCCGGAACTGCTCGGCCGGGTCAATCGTGTTGCCTCGGGACATGATGGTGTCGTGCAGGCGCTTGGCCGTGGGCCTGTCGTAGAAGCTCCCCGCCTCGACGAATGCCTCGGCGGCGTCGGCCGTGAGGGTGTCCGCCCACAGGTAGGAGTAGTAGGCGGCCGAGTAGCCGTCCGACGAGAACACGTGCCCGAACTGCGGGGTGCGGTGACGCATGACCAGCTCCTTCGGCATGCCGAGCCTGTTCAGTTCGTCGCGCTCGAAGGCGTCCGGGTCGATGTCGGCGGCGCCAGCAAGGTGCAGCTTCATGTCGATTAGCGCCGACGCCAGGTATTCGACCGTGGCGAAGCCCTGGTTGAAGGTCGAGGCCTTCTTGATCTTGGCGACCAGGGCGTCAGGGATCGGCTGTCCGGTCTCGTGGTGCAGGGCGAAGCGCGACAGAACTTCCTTGGTCGACAGCCAGTGCTCGTTCAGCTGCGAGGGGAATTCGACGTAGTCCCGGGCGACGGCGGTGCCGGCCAGGGTCGGGTAGTTCACGTCGGAGTTCAGCCCGTGCAGGGCGTGGCCGAACTCGTGGAACAGCGTCTCGGCGTCGTCCCAGGAGATCAGCACCGGCTTGCCGCCGTCGACCTTCACGAAGTTGCAGTTGTTGGAAACGATCGTGGTGACGTCGCCGCGGAACTTCTCCTGGGTGCGGTAGGCGTTCATCCAGGCGCCCGACCGCTTGATATCGCGGGCGTAGGGATCGAAGTACCACAGGCCCACGTGCCGCCCGGCCCGCTTCACCTCCCAGACCCGGATATCGGGGTGGGCCACCGGCACGTCGTGCACCTGGGTGAACTCGAAGCCGTAGAGCTGGCCGGCCGCCCAGTGCATCCCTTCGCGCAGCTTCTCCAGCTGCAGGTACTGCTTCACTTCGTTGCTATCGAGGTCGTAGCGGGCCTTGCGGACCTTCTCCTGGTAGAAGCGGTAGTCCCAGGGTTCGATGGTGATGCCGGCGCCTTCCTTGTCGGCGATCGCCTGCATGTCGCGCACTTCCTCGTGCACACGGGCCACGGCCGGGGTCCATACCGCCTCCATCAGCGCCAGCGCCCGCTCGGGCGTCTTGGCCATCCGGTTCTCCAGGATGTAGTGCGCGTGGGTGGGGTAGCCGTAGAGATTGGCCCGCTCGACCCGCAGCTTCAGGATCTTCCTGATGATGGCGTTGTTGTCGTTGGCGTCGCCGTTGTCGCCGCGGTTGACGAACTTCTTCCAGACCTTCTCGCGCAGGCCCCGGTTGGTGCTCTCGGTGAGGAACGGATCGACGGAGGAGCGGGTGTTGGCGACGACCCACTTGCCCGGCATGCCCTTGGCGGCGGCCACCGAGGCGGCGCCGGCGACGTAGCTTTCCGAAAGCCCGCCGAGATCGCCCTGCTCCAGGACCGTGTAGGTCTTCTCGTCCGCCAGCAGGTTCTTGCTGAACTGGGTGAAGAGGCCCGAGAGCTCCTGGTTGATCTGGGCCACACGCGCCTTCTGGGCGTCATTCAGCTTGGCGCCGGAACGAACGAAGCCGTTCCAGGTCACCCAGGTGAGCCGCTGCTGCTCCGGGGTGAGACGGGCCTTGTCAGGCGAATTGTAGACGGCGTCGACGCGGGCGAAGAGCTTGGCGTTGGACGAGATCTGGTCGCTGAGTGCAGCCAGCTTTGGGTTCATCTCCTCCTGTACGGCCTGGAAATCGTCCGTGTTCAGGGTGGAGCCCCAGATGCCGTAGCTGGTGGTGACGTCCGACAGCAGTCGGCCGGTGTCTTCCAGGGCCGCGATGGTGTTCTCGAACGTCGCCGGCGCGGGGTTGTTGGCGACCGCCTCGACCTCGCGAAGGTTCTCGGCGATGCCCTGTTCGATGGCCGGCTTGAAGTGCTCGACCTTGATCCTGTCAAAGGGAGGCACCCCGCCATAGGGGCCGGTCCACTTGTTCAGAAGAGGGTTGGCGTTCGGAGCCGGAGCGGCCGCGAGCACCGGCTGGGCCGCCGTGACGGCGGCGACGGCGGTGGAGGCGGCGAGAAAGTTGCGGCGGTTCATTCGGGACGTCCCCTGGGCTGACTGACAGGTCGGGCGGGACCCTAAGATAGGGCGGCGCGGGCGTCGAATTAATGGCCCGTAATGCGGCGGATCGGCGCGCAACGAGAAAGGGCGGCGGATCGCTCCGCCGCCCGCTCCGTGCTCCTGGCCGCCGTCCTACGCGCCCGTTACCGGGAAGCCGCGATCACGCATCAAGGCGTCGATCTTCACCGGCCGGCCGCGGAAGTTGCGGAAGGCTTCCCCTGCGTCGACGGTGTTGCCCACGCTCATGATGGTGTCGTGCAGGCGCCTGGCGGTCGGCTTGTCGTAGAAGCCGCCCGGCGCCTCGGCGAACGCCTCGGCCGCGTCCGCCGAATGGGTGTCGGCCCAGATGTAGTCGTAGTAGCCCGCCGAGTATCCGTCGCCCGAGAAGATGTGCCCGAAGTGCGGCATGCGGTGACGCATAATGATTTCCTTGGGCATGCCCAGCTCGGCCAGGGTGTCGCGCTCGAAGGCCTTGGCGTCGATGGGCGTCGAGCCGGCCAGGTGCGCCTTCATGTCGACCAGCGCCGAGGCCAGGTACTCCACCGTGATGAAGCCCTGGTTGAACTTCTCCGAGTTCTTGATCTTGGCCACGAGGGAGTCAGGGATGACCGCGCCGGTCTGATAGTGGGTGGCGAAGCGCGACAGCACTTCCTTGGTGGGCAGCCAGCGCTCGTTCAGCTGCGAGGGCATCTCGATGAAGTCACCGGCGGTGTTGGCGCCGGCCAGGCCCACGTAGTTCACGTTCGAGTTCAGGCCGTGCAAGGCGTGGCCGAACTCGTGGAACATGGTCGAGGCGTCATCCCAAGAGATCAGCACCGGCTTGCCGTCGGTGGTCTTCACGAAGTTGCAGTTGTTGGACACGATCGGGGTGATGCGGCCGCGGAAGTTCTCCTGCGTCCGGTACTCGTTCATCCACGCGCCCGACTGCTTGCCGGCCCGGGCGTAGGGGTCGAAGTACCAAAGGCCCACATGCTGGCCCCCGCGGGTCACCTCCCAGACGCGCACGTCGGGGTGCACGACCGGGACGTCGTCGATCTGCCGGAACTCGAGGCCGTAGATCTGGCCCGCGGCCCAGTGCATGGCCTCGCGCATCTTCTCCAGCTGCAGGTACTGCTTCACCTCGTTCTGATCGAGGTCGTACTTCGCCAGTCGCACCTTCTCGGCGTAGTAGCGGTAGTCCCACGCCGCGATGGTGATGTTGGCCCCTTCCTTGTCGGCGATCGCCTGCATGTCGGCGACCTCTTCGGCCACGCGCGCCTTGGCCGGAGCCCAGACCCGCAGCATCAGCTCCATGGCCGCATCGGGAGTCTTGGCCATCTGGTTGGCGGTCACCCAGTGGGCGTGGGTGGGATAGCCCAGGATCTTGGCCCGCTCGGCGCGCAGCTTGAGGATTTCCGGAATGATGGCGTTGTTGTCGCGCGCGCCGCCGTTGTCCCCGCGCGAGGACCACATGCGGAACACCTTCTCGCGCAGGTCGCGGCGCGAGGAGTAGGTCAGGAACGGCTCGGCGGAGGAGCGGGTGTTGGTGATCACCCACTTGCCGTCCATACCCTTTTCCTTGGCAGCCGAGGCGGCGCCCGCGATCACGTCCTCCGGCAGGCCCGCCAGATCGGCGCGGCTTTCCAGCACGACCGTGTAGGCCTCCTCGTCGCCCAGCTGGTTCTGGGTGAAGTTGGTGTAGAGCGTGGCCAGACGCTGGTTGATCTCGCCCAGGCGCTTCTTGCCCGCGGCGTCGGCGGCTGCGCCCTGGCGGGCGAAGCGGTTATAGGTCACCCAGGTCAGGCGCTTCTGTTCGGGGGTGAGGTTCGCCGCCTCGCGGGCGTCGTAGACCGCCTTCACCCGTCGGAACAGCTTCTCATTCTGCGTCGTCTCGTCCTGGAAGGCCGCGAAGATCGGGCCGACCTTCTGGTCGACCTCCTGCATCGGCTTGTCGTCCATGGTGGACTGGTAGACGCCGTAGGTCAGGGCCGCCCGGGTCAGCGGCCGGCCGGAATCGTCCAGCGCCGCGATGGTGTTCTCGAACGTGGGCGGCTGGGGATTGTCGGCAATCCTGGCGATGTCGGCGCGCGCCATGGCGATGCCGTCGTTCACGGCCGGCAGGAAATGCTCGACCTTGATCTTGTCGAAGGCGGGAACGCCGCCATAGGGGCCCTTCCAGGGCGCCAGCAGCGGATTGGCGCTGTCGGCGCGGGCCAGGGACGGCTCGGCGGCGGCGATGGCGGCGGTGGCGGTGGAGGCGGCCAGGAAATGGCGGCGGCTCATGGCGTTCATACGGATAGGCTCCCGGGGGGTTCCAAAGTCGGCCGCACCCTATGCCTCGCCGAAAGCAACGTCACATGAACGGCTTGTAATGCTTCCCGGCCCGGGACGACCATCAACAGCTCCCTGGCGCCGCGGCCCGCTTCCCCGGCCCGGAGAATTTTCGTTGTGCAGCGCGGCACACCCGCTAAATCGTCCCCCATGGCCATCGGCGTTTTCGATAGCGGCGTGGGCGGCCTTACTGTCCACCGCACCCTCGTCGCCCGCTTTCCGCGGGCCGACTTCGTGTACCTGGCCGACCAGGCCAACGCCCCCTACGGCGGCCGGGCGGGGGAGGAGATCGTCGATCTGACCCGGGCCGGGGTGCTGCGGCTGTTCGAAGCCGGTTGCGACCTGGTCGTCCTGGCCTGCAACACGGCATCGGCCATCGCCCTCAGGCGCCTGCAGCAAACCTGGCTGCCGGGCTATCGCCGCGAGACTGGCCGGCAGGTGAACGTCCTCGGCCTCATCGTGCCCACCATAGAGGCCGCCACCGGACTGCCCTGGGAATACGAGGCGCCGACGCAGTCCGATCGCATCGAGATGAACGACGTCATCGGTGTTTTCTGCACGGTCGCCACCGCCGATAGCCGGGTCTACGAGATCGAGATCGCCAAGCGCCGCGAGGATATCGCGGTCTTCTCCGAAGCGTGTTCGGGCCTGGCGGGGATGATCGAGGAGGACGCCAGCCGCGAGGATCTGATGGGCGTCATCCAGGGTCACGCCGACGCGCTGAGGGCGCGCATCGGTCGGGCGCCCGATCGTGCGATCCTGGGCTGCACCCACTACGAGATCGTGGCCGACCTGTTCGCCGAGGCCTTGCCGCCCGGGACCCCGTTGATCAATCAGCCCGACGCCACGGCCGACGCCCTGGAGCGATACTTCGCGCGTCACCCGGAATATCCCATGGGCGAGAGCGGCGCGCGGCGCTTTCTGACGACCGGCAAGGCCGGCCAGCAGTCCGGCCTCGTCGAGACTTTCTGGGGAGCCCCGATCACCTTCGAAGCGGCCTAGGCGGCGAAGGAGCGCCGCAGACGAAAGGGTCCGTGCCGGGACAAGGTCGCCGCCCTGGACCGATCAGCCCTGGGAGGCCGCCTCGGCCCGCAGCACGGCGCTGACCGCGTTTACGACGGCGGCGATGCGAAGTGCGGTCTGAATCTGCACATTGGTCGCCCCGTGCTTGCGAAGCTCGCCCTCGTGGGCGTCGAGGCAGGCGCCGCAGCCATTGATGGCCGAGACCGCGGTCGACCAGAGTTCGAAGTCGAGCTTGGGCGCGCCGGGGTTGCCGAGGATGTTCATTCGCAGCCGCGCGGGCAGGGTGCGGTATTCCTGGTTATGCAGAAGGTGTAGCGAGCGGTAGTAGACGTTGTTCATGCCCATGATCGCCGCCGCTGCCTTGGCCGCTTCCCTCGCCTCGGCAGAAAGATCGGTCACGGCGGCCTCGATGGCGCGCACCGTCGACGGCTCGCCAACCGCCCAGGCCGAGGCCAGGAAGCAGCCCTGCAATTGTTCGGCGCTGAGGCTGGCGTCGCTGGCGAGCGAACCCAGGTTCAGTGACAAATCCTTGGCGTAGGAAGGGATAAGCTCGCGCAGCGCGTCGAGGTTCATGGTCGGCTCCGGGATACAGACAAGAGGCTCGGGGGGCGGACGTTGAGGGGGGAGGTTGTCCGCCCCCCGAGCGCAAGTCGGCGAAGGGTTACGCCGCCGGCTTGAGGACTTCGCCGCCAACGGGGCGGTTGCAGGCGCAGAGTTCGTCGGTCTGCAGGCCGTCGAGGACGCGCAGGGTGTCGCCGGGGGCGCGGCCGACGTTCAGGCCGTTAACGGTGACGTGCTGCACGACGTTGTGGGGATCGACGATGAAGGTGGCGCGCAGCGCCACGCCGGCTTCGTTGTCCAGCACGCCGAGCGCGCGGGCGAAGCGGCCGCCGTTATCGGCGAACTGCCACATCGGCAGCTTGTTGAGGTCGGCGTGGTCGCGGCGCCAGGCCAGCTTGCAGAACTCGTTGTCCGTCGAGCCACCGAGGACGATGGCGTCCCGGTCCGCGAACTCCTTGTTCAGGCGGGCGAACTCGGCGATTTCGGTCGGGCAGATGAAGGTGAAGTCCTTCGGGTAGAAGAAGATGACCTTCCACTTGCCGGGGAAGCTCTCGGGCGTCAGCGTTTCGAAAGCGCTCTGGCCGCCTTCCTCGTGGCTGTTGAAACCCGGCTTCACGCCGACGATTTCGAATTCAGGCAGCTTCTCGCCGACACCGATCATTCCGGTTCTCCGTGGGTATGCAGTTGAAATTCGGGGGGCCGCTGTGGGCCTTGCACCCCCGATGTAGGCCCCCCGCGTTGGTTGTTCAAATCGATTGTTTTTGAATTTTACATAGACGCCCTCTATTTTTAGAGCGTGACCCCCACCCTCCGCCAACTGCAGTACCTCAAGCTGCTCAATGACCACGGATCGTTCTCGCGGGCGGCCGAGGCGGCCCACGTCACCCAGCCCACCCTGTCTGCCGGCATCGCCGAACTGGAGAGGATTCTGGGCGCGACGGTGGTCGAGCGTGCCCGCGCCGGCGCGATACTTACCGCTGCAGGTCGTGAAGCCGTGAGCCGGGCCGAGGCCATCCTCGCCCAGGCGGAGGATCTCGTGCAGGCCGTGCGCGACGCCGGCCAGCCGCTGACGGGCCGATTCCGGCTCGGCGTGATCCCGACGATCGCGCCCTATGTGCTGCCCAAGGCCCTGCCGCTCCTGCGCCAGGCGTTCCCGAGGCTTCGTCTCTTCCTGCGCGAGGATCTGACGGGGCGTCTGGTGGCGGACCTGCGATCGGGCGCGCTCGACGCCGCGCTAATTGCGCTTCCCTACGACATGAGCGGCCTGCAGTGGGCGCACGTGAGCGACGACGAACTCTTGGCGGCCGCGCCGGCCAACCACCGCATTGCCGGCGCCAGCCGGGTGACTGCAAAAGAGCTGGAGGGCGATGACCTGATCCTGCTCGAGGACGGGCACTGTCTCCGCGATCACGCCTTGGCGGCATGCGGCCTGAATCCGCCCAAGGCGTCGGACGAGGAAAGCTTCGCCGCCACTTCCCTGCCGACCCTGGTTCAGATGGTCTCCTCGGGCCTGGGGGTCACCTTCCTGCCAGCGATGGCGGTAGAGGCGGGACTTACCGACAACGCCTCCGTTACGGTCCGCCCGCTGGCGGCTGAGCACGCCAGCCGCGAGATCGTGGTCGCGTGGCGGGCTGGATCCAGCCGGGCTGCCGAGGGGCGCCTGTTGGCCGATGTGTTCGGGCGCCGCTAGGGCGATCAGGCCAGTTATCAACGCTATCCCCAATCCGGCGCCCGCTCGGGGATTATCGGCCTCGCCGGCCCGGGGGCGGGCGGGGGCGCATCATCTTGGCTGTTATGGGCAAACTCGCTATCAGCCCCGGCGAACGATGTTCGGAGCGCCTCATGAAACGCCCCTTGCTGCCAGTGCTTGCCGTCGCCTTGATGACCGCGGGCTGTATCTCGACGTCCAATAGCGAGGCCGTGTCCCAGCTTTCGGGAGACTGGCGCCGCGATGCTCGAGTGGAGACTGTCACCCTGTCACGGCCGGACGATCTGCGGGTGACGCCTGAGTTCAACGCCTTGTTCACCCAGCGGGTGAAGGCCAAGGTCGACGCCTGCGCCACAGGTCAGCGCCCCCTTCGTCTCGAGGCGCGCCTGGACAAGCTGACCAAGGCCAACCCCTTCGTCACCGCCATCCTGTTCGGTCAGAACAAGGTGCGGGGGTCGGCGCGTCTTGTGGACGTCCAGACCGGCCAGGTGGTCGGGGAATACGTCATCGGGCGCACTGTCACCGGCTCGCGCGTGGGCGTGATCCAGATGGCCGAGGCTGAGGAGCAGCTCTCCGACGGCTTCGGGGCGGAGATCTGCCGCCAGGCCTTCAGCGTCGAGCCGCCGCCCGTCGCGCATTAGGCATCCGACAGCTCGGAGCCGATGGACGGCCGACCCGGCGCTTGAGCTGCTGGGCGGAGGTCCGTCTTGGCCGCAACTTCAATCTGTCCACAATCCGGCGCCCGACTGTGGACGCGGGAGGCGTTCCAATTTCGGGACGCGCATGGGCCCGGTCGAAGCGGGCCCAGTGGCGTTGACCGACGGTCGAGGCGGCGGGTCCGACGGCCACTGTTTCGAAGCCAGCTTACCTGAACCCTAATATGGGTGCGCCGCGCCTCCCCCGGAGCGGGAATGCGGCAGAAATTCGCATTTCTCTCTTGTGGAAAGATGGGGCGCCTTCTGGGGACAAGCCGGGCCGGGCGTTTCGACGAGCGCCGCGCGCGGCCCCTCCGACGGGGCCGAAGAGGCGAGTGCGGAGGTCTGCCGATCAGGAGGCGAAGTGCCGGCCACCGTTGGCCCGAACTGGTCGGGCCTGGACCGCAGCGCGAGGGTGACCGGAGTGAATTCCATAACCTATTGATTTCACCAGAGACCTGACGTCACAGATCAAGTAGGCGTGGATCCCGATGGCTGCGGACCTGCGCTTACGCTGCCGCTGACCGTGGCCAGGAGAACAGCTTCGCGCTGGTGGTGCGCGTCGGGCGCGTCCATCTCCCTGCGCTTCGGTACACACGCGAGTCATCAACAGGGTGGGTTATCCAGAACTGTGAAAGCCCTTGCGAGGCGAGAGCGCTGACCCGGATCGCCCGCCCGGGTCAGCCGGGGGAGCAGCTCGCTCCGCCGAGCACGCAGAATTTCGCGCAATTGGGATGGTTCAGCGAAACCGCGCCCATCGCCTCGGCCAGGGTCGCCCCCATTTCGAAACCTGGCTCGTAGGGCACCAGGGTGCAGGACAGCACGATGGGGCGATCCGCTCCCTTGCGCTTCACCACCATGCGGCTGGTGGCGCACATCACGTCGGCCGGCGACTTGCCGAGGATGCCCCAGCAGGCGGTGGTGACCTCGGGGACGTCGACTCGGGCATCCATCTCCGGGAACAGCACCAGTCGGGCCGGATCGGCGGCCGCGACCGGCAGGCCCTCCACGTCGAACAGGCGCTGGTAGGCTGCCCGCGCCTCCGGATCGGCCTCCTGTGGCAGGCTCCGACCGGCCACCGCAAGATCGAACCCATTGGCCGCCAGCCAGCGCAAACCCTCCAGGGTGGCCGCAAAGCCGCCGGCGCCGCGCTCGGCGTCGTGGACCGCGGCCGTATGGTGATCGAGGCTGACGCGCAGGGTCAGGCCGTGCGGATAGCGCTGGCGAAGCGCCAGCAACTGCTCGTCGAAACGCCGCATGGGACGCATGGCGTTGGTCAGCACCAGGACTCGAAAGTCTCGTGCCAGGGCGGCCTCGAGGATGGCGATGATCTCACGGTTCATGAAGGGCTCGCCGCCGGTGAGGCCGATCTCCCGCACCCCGAGGTCCAATGCTGCGACCTCGTCCAGGAAGACCTCCACTTCGGCCGCGGTCAGGTAGGTCAGGGCGTCGTTCCTGGGGCTGCTCTCGATGTAGCAGTTCAGGCAGGCGATATTGCAGAGCGTGCCTGTGTTGAACCACAGGGTCTCCAGCCGCGTCAGGGGCACGGTCGCCCGAGCCTCGCCCCTCGCTGTCGTCAGGGGGTCGCGAAACTTTGCGGGATCCAGCGCCGCCGGATCGGCGGCCACGAACGGGCTGAGGGGCAGGACGACGGTCATCGACCTACTCTTACGACGGTCGAGCGTCGCCGGTTTCGGGAAAATGCAGAGTCTCTAGGGATGCGGCGTGTCATCCATCAGTTGCTGGGCGAAATAGACGTAGTGCCTCGCCCATCGCCGGGCGTTGGCGCGGGGGTCGGCGTCGTAGGAGTGGCCGCCCGAGGTGTCCTCGTAGAAAACGGGGTCATATCCATACTCGGCCATGCGCGCGGCGAACTTGCGGGCATGTCCCGGGTGGACGCGGTCATCGCCGGTGTTGGTGGTGATGTAGACGCGCGGATAGGGCTGGTCCCATCGCACATTCTGGTACCCGGAGTAGCGGGCGATGAACTGGGCGTCGGCGAGGATGCGCGGGTCGCCGTATTCGCCGATCCAGCTCGCACCCGCCGGCAGGTAGGGGTAGCGCAACATGTCGATCAGCGGGCTCTCGATGACCGCGGCGTTGATCAGCTCCGGATGCTGGGTCACCGTCACCGATGTCAGCACGCCGCCGTTCGACCGGCCGTAGATGCCCAGGTGTTGGGGCGAGGTGATGCCGCGGACCTGCAGGTCGCGGGCCACGGCGGCATAGTCGTCGAAAGCCAGCTGCCGGTTCTCCCGTAGGACCGACTGGTGCCAGGTGGGGCCGAACTCGCCGCCGCCGCGGATATTGGCGTTGACGTAGACGCCGCCCTTCTCCAGCCACAGCTTGCCCATCTCGGCGATGTAGGCGGGCGGCTTGGAGACTTCGAAGCCGCCGTAGCCGTACATGATGGTGGCGGCGTGGCCGTCCAGCACCAGGTCCTTCGGGCGGACCACGAAGTAGGGGATCTTGGTCCCGTCCGACGAGGTCGCTTCGAACTGCTCGACCACGAAATTGGAAGCGTCGAAGCGGGCCGGCGAAGTACGCACGGCCTCCGCCTGTCCGGCGCCCGCATCACCCAGCATCAGGGTCGAGGGCGTGATGAAGCCTTCCACCGAGTAGAAGACCTGGCTGTCGGACTTGCGGCTGGCGTCGATCAGGTTGACCGAGCTGTTGGCAGGAACCGGCAGGTTGGTGCGGGTCCAGCCCGACCGTCCCGGCGCGAAGCTCACAAGGCCGCCCCGCACATTGTCGTAGATCGAGGCGATCACCCGGTTGCGGCTCAGCACCACCGTCGAGGCGTAGTTGGCCACCCCGGAGTTCACCGACTGGCGGCTGGTGGGTTCGAACAGCAGCGCCCGGCTGCGGTCGATCTGGCCGGCGTTCCCGGTCAGGGAGTCGAGCGGTATGGCCAGCAAGGCCCCGGCCTTGAAGCTCTGGCCGCCGATCGACCAATCCTCGGCGGGGATCATGATGAGGCGGTCGTTGAGCACACCGTAGAAGGACAGCTGCGAGGGAAGGGTCATCCGCTTCGGCCCCGCCGGCGTGACCAGGTAGTATTCGGCGTGGAAGGTATCCAGCGGCCGCTCGATGACGGTCGCCAGCACGCGGCCATCGGCGTCCCGCATCACGTTGGCAGATACGCCATAGCCGCCGTCGCCCTGCTGGCCGCGATAGATTTCCCGGGCCTGATCCAGCGATTGCCCGCGCTTCAGTGTGCGCACGATGTACGGATAGCCGCTCTCGGTGAGGGTCCCCCGCCCGAAATCGGTGGCCACCAGGAGCGTGTCCCTGTCCAGCCAACTGATGCGGTGCTTTCCTTCCGGCAGCCGGAACCCGCCGGTGACGAACCGACCGGTATGGGTGTCGAACTCCCGGACCTCGACAGCATCCTTGCCGCCGTCCGACAGGTTTATCAGGCAATAGCGCTCGTCCGATCCCAGGCACTGGGCGCCCTTCCAGATCCAGTTCCGGCCCTCGGATCGAGCAAGGGCGTCCACGTCGAAAACCGTTTCCCAGCGGGGACTGGTCGACCGATACGAAGCCAGCGTGGCGCGCCGCCAGATGCCCTTCGGATGGGCGTCGTCCTCCCAGAAATTGTAGATCCGGCCGTCCAGGAAGGTCGGAATCGGCGTCCGGTCGGTCGCTGAAAGGATGGCGTAGGCTTCCTGCCGGTAAGTCTCGAAACGCCGGTCCTCCTCGAGCCGTGCGTGCGCCTCGGCGTTACGCTGATTGACCCAGTCCATCGCGCGCTCGCCATGCACCTCCTCCAGCCAGAGATAAGGATCGACCGCCTTGACCCCTTCCGGGGAGAGGTCGGAAGGCATGGCGCTGGCGCGCGTGGGCGCCGCCGGGGTGGCTGCGCTCGCGACGGGGCCGGCGGGAGCGACCGACGTGGGGGTGGCGCAGGCCGCCAGAAGGGCCGCACTGCTGATGGCGATCAGGCTACGCATGGGAACGTTCCTCGGGATGGTCCCGCACCCTAACCGGGAAGGAAGCGGGCTCAAGCGTGGCGATGGCGGACCTAGTCCATCAGCTTGCGGGTCAGATAGGTGAATTCCAGCGAGATGCGCTTGGCGGTCTCGTTCAGATTGGCGGCGGCGGCGTGGCCCCCGTCGGTATTCTCATAGAACAGCACCGGGTAGCCCAGCTCCTGCATCCTCGCGACCGCCTTCCGGGCATGAGCGGGCGAGACGCGGTCGTCCTTGGTCGAAGTGACGAAGAAGGGCTCTGGGTAGGGCTTGCCGCGCGTCAGGGCCTGGTATGGCGAATACCGCAGGATGTATTCCCGCTCCTCCGGGACGGCGGGGTCGCCGTACTCGCCCACCCAGGACGCTCCCGCTCCGATGTGGGTGTAGCGGATCATGTCGAACAGCGGCACCTGGATGACGGCGGCATTGAAGAGTTCGGGACGCTGGGTCATGGCCGCCCCCATCAGGAGACCCCCGTTGGAGCCACCCTCGATGCCGAGCCGGCGGGGCGAGGTGATCTTGCGGCGGATCAGGTCCTCGGCCACGCCGATGTAGTCATCGAAGACCTTCTGGCGGTTCTCCTTCAGGCCCTGCGCCCACCAGCCCGGCCCGAACTCACCGCCCCCTCGGATGTTGGCGACGACGTAGACGCCGCCCCGCTCCAGCCACAGCTTGCCGACTGTGCCCGAATACCCGGGCAGCATGGACGTCTGGAAGCCGCCGTAGGCGTAAAGGAGGGTCGGATTGGACCCGTCCAGCCTGATGTCCCGGCGGTGCACGACGAAGTAGGGCACCATCGTGCCGTCCTTCGAGCGCGCCTCGAACTGCTCGACCACCATGTCTTCGGCGTTGAACCGGGTCGGAGCCCGCTTGACCTCCTGCATCCGCCCCGAATTGGCGTCGACCAGGAACAGGGTTGATGGATCCAGGTAGCCATTGACGGTGAGAAACAGCCGATCGGTGCGCGGGTCGACCGAGCCGATGCCGACCGAAACATTTTGCTGCACGTCTCCGCCGCGTCCAGGTTCTGCCGTCGAAATCGTAGATCCAGGCTCCGCCGCGCACGTTCTCATACAGGGCCATGACCAGATGGTTGCGGGTGACCGCGATGCCTTCGACCGATTCCCGCGGCCCGGGCCGCAGGATGAGAGTCGGACGCGCCGCCCTCGGGTCCGCCTTCAGCGCCGTCCAGTCGTAGGCCAGCACGTCGCCGGTCCGGAATCCCCGCTCGGGCCAGTCCTCTTCGATGGTGAAAACCAACTGTCCCTTGATCAGCCCCTGAACGGAAGACTTCATCGGGAACGGCAACTTGACCGGCCGGGGGCCGTCCAGCAGCCAATATTCGTGCTCGAAGAAGGTTACGCCGCGCCACGCCAGCACGCCTTGAACCGCGCCGTCAGAGTCGCGCAGCACCCAGGGCTGGACCATGATGTCCGTCCGCTCCCCTCGGAACAGTTCGCGGGCCTGATCCAGAGGTTGTCCGCGCTTCAGCTCCTTGAGCACATAGGCATAGCCGGACTCGGTCATTTCGCCGGGGACCCATTCCCGGCTGACAAGCAAGGTATCCCGATCCAGCCACGTGGCTCCCTGTTTGCCCTCAGGCAACCGGAATCCGTCCTCGACAAACCGGCGCGCGTCCGCATCGAACTCGCGCAGGGTGACGGCGTCCTTGCCGCCGTCGGACAAGCTAATCAGGCAAAGCGTCTCGGCGGGTTCAAGGCAATCTGCGCCCTCGTAGACCCAGTTGGCGTTTTCAGCTGAAGCCAAGGCGTCGATGTCAAGAATGGTGGTCCACGCAACGTCGGCGGTGCGGTAATTCTCGAGGCTTGTCCTGCGCCACAATCCTCGAACGTGCTGGGCGTCCTGCCAGAAGTTGTCGATGCCGGCGGCCCTGAAGGCGGGGGCGGGAATGCGGTCGGTGGCGGTGACGATACGCAGAGCCTCGTCGTAGAGTCGCGCGTAGCGCGGATCCCCCTGCAACTGCGCGAGGGACCGCTCGTTCTGCTGGCGCACCCAAGCCAGAGCCTGCGGGCTCTCGGGGTCTTCCAGCCAGGTGTACGGATCTGGCGGATCGCCTGGACCCACCGGAGGAATGGCTTCGGCGGCGACGGCGATGGCGGAGGTCATGAGAACGGCGACCACGGTGGCAAGAAGGGTACGCATGGAAAACGGGCTCTTGGAGAAGGCCTGCGACCCTATCGGTCTGATACCCTTCCTGAAAATTACAGCTTTGTAACGCCGGGGCCCCTAACGCCGCTCTCCCGGCTCAGCGGTCGCCCGCATCCCCTGCAGAAGCGGGCGTCCGGCTCATGACGCAGGAGCCCACAACCGCGACACGCGGCGTAGATCTTCCCCTCGCCTCGGAACAGAGCCTGGCCCAGCCGGATGAACAGGGTCACCCCGACCAGCATGATGGCGATCGACAGCAGTCGACCGCCCACGCCCGGCAGGATCACGTCGCCATAACCGGTCGTAGAGAGGGTGGTGACGGTGAAGTAGAGGGCGTCGACGTACCCGTGCACGTCGGTTCCCCGACCTGCGAACGCTGTGTAGACGAATCCGGTCGCAATGAACACGAAGGTCACAAGGGCGGCCATCGCTCGGGTCACGTCTTCCACGCGCGTGTCGTCGTAGCGACGGCCAACGGTCCGCCAGAAGTGGTCACTGCTCAACAGCGACCACAGACGGAGAATCCGGAGGAATCCCAGGTTGAACAGCCACGCTGGGGCCAAGAGGGTCACCAGCACGAAGAGGTCCACCCAGGTGATGGGCCGTCGGAACCACTTGCCCCAATCCCCATAAGCATATCCCCGAGCAGCCAGGTCCGCCGCCAGAACTGCCGCAATGACATAGTCCAGCGTATAGAACGCCCAGCCTGCATCCTTGAGCAGGGGCGCAGCGATGAAGAAGGCGATAAGGGCGAAATCCACCACCAGAACGGCGATCCGAAACCGCACGGCGCCTGCAGAGGCGCCGTAGTAAAGGCGCCGCAATCGAGTTCTTAGCGGTCCGCCGCGCCCGGGCGCGGGCGCATGCTTTTCCATTGGCCGCCTGCGGGGATGAGGACCTGACCTGGGCTTCCGTGGAGAGGTCATAGCCGCACGACTGAATCGCACGTCTGACGAGCTTCACGTTTTCGCCTATATGTCCGTCCCATGGCGCGGCCCTATGTGAAGATGAACGGACTCGGCAACGACTTCGTCGTGGTCGAGGCCAGAAACCCCAACGGAAGCGAGGCGTTCCGACCGACGGTGGATCAGGTCCGCGCCTGGGCTGACCGCGACCATGGAATCGGCTTCGACCAGTTGATTGCAATCGAGCCATCCGACCGCGCCGACGCCTTCATGCGAGTCTGGAACGCCGACGGCGGCGAGGTCGAGACCTGCGGCAATGCATTGCGTTGTGTGGGGTGGCTGCTGATGGAAGCGGGCGCGCGCCAGGCGGTCTCGATCGACACCCTCGGCGGGCTTACCCGGGCCAGACGGGCCGGGGACCGGTTGGTCTCGATCGACATGGGTGAGCCCGGTCTCGACTGGTCCGAGATTCCTCTGTCAGAGGCGATGGACACCCGCGGGATCGAACTCCAGGTGGGGCCCATCGATGCGCCGCTCTACCACACGCCCGGCGCGGTGAGCATGGGGAACCCCCACGTTGTCTTCTTCGTGCCTGACGCCGATGCCGCGCCTGTCCGAGAGATCGGCTCGCTGATCGAGCGTCACCCGCTCTTTCCCGAGGGCGTCAATGTCGGATTCGCTGAGCCGCGCGGCGACCAGATCCGGCTGCGGGTCTGGGAGCGCGGAGCCGGTCTGACCAGGGCCTGCGGCACCGGAGCCTGCGCGGCGCTGGTGGCCTGCGCGCGACGCAACCTGGCGCCCCGCCGCGCGACCATGTTGCTGGACGGCGGGGCGCTGGAGGTCGAATGGCGAGAGAGCGACAACCACGTCATCATGACGGGACCCCTTGAGGTCGAGGGGACGGGCGTGTTGCGTTGAGCGCGGCGGTTCGTGAAGGCGCGCGCGCCGGAGGCCTGGACGTCGTCACCTTCGGCTGCCGGTTGAACGCCTTCGAAAGTGAACAGGTGCGCGCGTGCGCGGCTGCGGACGGTCTGTCCGACGCGGTCATCTTCAACACCTGCGCCGTGACAGGCGAGGCGGTTCGGCAGGCCCGCCAAGCCATCCGCCGTGCGCGCCGCGAACGGCCGGATGCGCGCCTGATCGTCACCGGCTGTGCAGCTCAGATCGACCCCGAGATGTTCGCCCGGATGCCGGAGGTCGATCGGGTTTTGGGCAATGACTTCAAGGTCCAGTCCGGCGCCTATGCGGAAGAAGAGCGGGTCCGCGTCAACGGCAGGGTTTCCCCGCGTGAAACCGCCCGCCACCTGATAGACGGTTTGCGCGATCATTCTCGGGCCTGGGTCGAGGTCCAGAACGGCTGCGATCACCGGTGCACTTTCTGCGTGATCCCATTTGGCCGTGGTGACTCCCGTTCCGCCGCGGCGGGCGAAGTGGTCGGCCAAGTCCGGCGCTTGGTCGAAGGCGGGGTCAACGAGGTTGTCCTCACCGGCGTCGACCTGACCAGCTGGGGCGGAGACCTCCCGGGCGCGCCCTCGCTGGGGAACCTCGTTGGCCGCATTCTCAAACTGGTCCCGGGTCTGAGGCGGTTGCGCCTCTCGTCCATCGATGCGGCGGAGATCGACGCGGAGCTGCTGCGTTGTCTGGCGGATGAGGAGCGACTGGCCCCGCATCTTCATCTGTCGCTCCAGCATGGCGACGACCTGATCCTCAAGCGGATGAAGCGTCGTCACAAACGGGACGATGCAATCCGCCTGGTTCGCCAAGTCCGGACCCTTCGACCCGATGTCGCCTTTGGGGCCGACCTCATCGCGGGTTTCCCCACGGAGAGCGAGGCGGCGTTTCGGAACACGCTCGCGCTCGTGGAGGACTGCGAGCTCAGCTTCCTGCACGTTTTCCCGTTCAGCCCGCGGCCCGCGACTGCGGCAGCCCGCATGCCGCAGCTCCCGCGCGAGATCGTCAAGACGCGGGCGGAGCGCCTGCGCAGACTTGGCGCGGCGGCGCTGGCGGCCCACCTCGAGCGTCAGGTCGGCCGGACGGTCGACGCCCTCCTCGAGCGCGGTGCTCGCGCCCGTGCACCTGACTTCACAGAGATCTCGGTGAGGGACGCCGCACGTCCTGGAGACATTATTCCGGTCCGCATCACCGGCCACGATGGGCGGCGGGCGACAGGCGTGCCGGTGTCGGCCACGCCAGCGTCTTCGTCACCTTAGATAGCTGGGCGGACTCACCTCGGGATGAGGTGTGCCGTTCTGTAGGTACTGATCGATGGCGGTCAGCAGGATCGCCGCCTTTTCCAGGGTTTGATCCAGCGTGGCCGCGAATGGTCGTTTCGGCTTCGTGAGACGGCTAAGGAGGCCTTCTCGTTCGGGTGCGGCGAAGGCTTGACCGTGGTGACCGCGTCGGTCCTCGAGGCCCCGGCGGACAAAGAACTGGAACACGGTCCCCGGCGCCTCCCGGGCAATCCCATAGGATACGGTGAGGCATTCCCACACATCGCCCCGATGCCTGACGAAACCGTTCAGGACCATGCCGGGATAGAACTCATGGAATTCGGGATGCTCGATCATCGGGCTGAAATCGAGGGCGCGGACCTGGGGGAAGATTTCGTCGCTCACCCGCTGCGCCAGTTGGACGTTCATGGCGCGGGATCGCGCCTGACGTTCTGCTCCAGTTCCGTTCAGGCGTGGCTCGAGAACCGTGAAGCGCACGTCTGCGGGGACGGCCTCCTCATCAAGCGGGAGCCCCACCAAGCCGGCCGCAAGCTCCTGCGGGACGTTGAAGACGTAGTCGACGTCTTCGTCGCCTGCCGCGGCCTGCTCGCTCAGCAGTCGGTCCCGGATCTGGACGAAATTCGGCGGTGGGGACCCCTCCACATCGAGATGGTCGACACCCGCATCCGGGTCGTGAACGACCGACCAGATCTGCTCGCCGTTTAGGCTGCCCGAGGCGGCGCTACATGACGGTGGTCGACGCCTCACAGGCCACAACGTCGGCGCCCTCCGACAAGCGCAGTCGCTGCGCTTGGCTGAAGGCGTCGAGCGCTTCGGCCCGCAGCAGGGCCCATTCGCCGAACTGGGCGGCCGAAATCGGAGCCCAGAGAGACGCATCCAGCTGCCGGGTGTCGAACAGACCGGCGGCTTCAAGCGCGCGATCCAGGTCGCCCCTGACGGCGATCCATGATTGGCCCAACCTCATTGGCAGCCCCCAGTTGCTTTCTGCAATCGAGTCCACGGTTCCGCCCCCCTGTCAAGAACAAAGAATGAACATCAATTGACAAAACGACAAAATGTGCTAGGGTGCAATAGGTTCATTGGAGGTGCGGAAGTGAGCAGACGGCCACGAGGAATTTTGGAATCCATCCGAGCGGAGGGGGACCGGTGGGTGCGGGAACATCAGCGCGAGATCGCCCAAGCGAGAGCGCAGTTTTGGCAAGCCGCCCGCGCGGCTGCACCGGTCGCGAGGATGGTCTTCCCTGCCGTGTCTCCTCTCGTGCCGGTTGGCCTTCTCCCGGCCAATCCTCCGCGCGCGGTGAACAGGGGGCCCGTGCGCCAGGGCCGCCCCGCAGCCAGGGTGCGGCCGTCGGCTCCCCCGACGCGCCCCGCCTCTGACGCGAGGGAACTCGCCAATCAGATCAATACGTTGGGCCGGATCATAGCCAATGACCTCACATTCGACGCCAGGGACCAGCTCGCCGCCTTCATGAACGCCGCCATTGATTTGGGCCAGGGAAGCCACTGGGGAGAGCGTTACGCAAACCATTTCGCGGCCGAGCCGAATCGGGAAGATCGCGATCAGAGCGATACAATTGCAAGGACCGTCGCCAATGACCTGGCGTTTGGTCAGGCGGATCGGTTCGCGGCCTTCATGAACGCCGTCATTGGCTTAGGTGAAGGGAGCAATTTGGGAGAGCGCTTCCATAACAATTATGCGGCCGAACAGGCTCGCACCAGATACGACGCACAGCATCGTCGGGTCGCCACGAACGTGGGTCATGTCGGCGCGGTCGGACTGGTGGCCGCCGAAAGCGCACCCGCTGCCGTCGCGAACGCGTGGAAATTCGCCTCGCGCGAAGGCTTGGCTTGGCTCGCAGGTGGAGGGCTTGTGGGCGCAGGAACTCAGCTCGCGACCAACCCTCGATCATCCCCCGGGGACCTGGCGGGTGCGACGGTCGGAGGCGTGGCGGGCGCCGCGGCTCGACATCTCGGTCCTGGACCGGCTGCGGCCATCGACGGCGCGGCGACGTCGGCGGTTCAGGATCTCTTCAACGGTCGGCCGGTTTCCCTGCAGGACGCTGCGCGCAGCGCGGCGCAGGGCCGCTATGTAGGGGGCGCTGCAGGGGCTTTCGGCCGTCGCGGCTCCAACAGTCTTTCCCCCTTCCGAAAAGGCCAGCTCGGCGAGCAGCTTGGGCGCTGGAGGAGCGCCCTGAATGGCATGGCGCGCGAACAGGGTCCAAAGACTCGTGATCAGCTCGCCAGCGGTGGATATTGGGTTCCGGATGGACGGCACGGCCTCATCCGCTTCGAAGACAAGTTCGGCTACTCCGCTCGCCTTTCTCGGGCGCAGAGACGAGCGATGGCGGAGCTTGGCGACAACTTCATACTCTACCACACAACCCCCGACGACATCGGCCGCCTGGCTGGCCTGCTCGGGGGCGGTCGCGGGGCTCCCTTCGAAGACGACTGGACGGCCCGGTGGAGGCCAGAACCGCCGGTTTACTTCGACGCGCCTCCCCATTGAGCCAGTGCGCGGGGGAGGGCCGTCACACCAGTTTGTCGGCCCTCCTCAGCTGCGGGAACCACCAGGCCCAGAGACCACAGGAGGCGACCGCTCCGACGCCCCCGAAAACCGCAGCCCCAACCGGGCCCAGGAGGCGCGCAGCAATGCCGCTCTCGAACTCGCCCAGTTCGTTGGACGCCCCGATGAACAGCATGGACACGGAACTGACCCGGCCTCGCATGTGATCTGGCGTCGCGATCTGGATCAGCGTCTGCCGGATGTTCACGCTGATCATGTCGGCGGCTCCCGCGATAAACAGGGCGGCCACCGATAGCCAGAGCCAGGTCGACACGCCGAACGCAACGGTGGCCACTCCGAACACAGCCACGGAGCCGAACATCCAGGCTCCGGCATTGCGGGTGATGGTCCATCTCCAGAGCATCAAGGTAATCAGCAGCGCGCCGCCGCCAAACGCCGCGCGCATCAGACCGTATCCCTCAGGTCCGACATGCAGGATGTCGCGCGCGTAGATGGGCACCAGGAGGGTTGCTCCGCCGAGCAGGACGGCGGCCAGGTCCAGCGAGATGGAGCCAAAGACGATCTTGTTGTTCCAGACATAGGCCACGCCCTCCTTGATCAGCGTCCAGCGCGAGCCTTCCTGGCGCTCTGGCCGGGTCGAGGCGCGAATCAGCCAGATGAGGATGGCGGCGAAAAGGAACAGGGCGAGAGCCGCGGCATAGGCCGCCCAGGGCGAGATACTGATCAGCGGCCCGGCCAGGGCAGGGCCCGCAATCGAACCCAGCAGGAAAGCCAAAGACGAAGTGACGATCGCTCGGGGCAACGCCTTCCTTGGCACCAGCATTGGCAGCATCGCCTGGCTGGCCGGCGCCAGGTAGGCCCGACTGGCCCCGAACAGGGCCGCTACGGCCAGCAGGGACCACAGGGGTGCATCGCCGTGCAATGTTAGGCCGAGGAATAGAGCTGCGCACAGGGCCTCCGCGCAAACGCATAGAGCCATCACGGTCTTGCGGTCATGCCGGTCGGCGGTTTCACCCGCCGGGAGGGTAAGAGCCAGCAAGGGCAGGAACTGCATCAAGCCGACGAGCGAGACGTAAAGCGCCGCCTCGGGGATAGAGTAGTGTCGCAGCCGGGCGACATCGTAGACCTGCCAAAGCAGGGTCGCGCCTTGAATCTGGATCGCCAGCACGGCGGCCGTACGAGCGAACCACAGCAACCGGAAATCCTGTATGCGGAACGGGTTGTCCGACGGCTGCGGATCCGGGGGCGGTTCGATCACTTGGTGCGGCGTCCCTGATCCGGATAGGGCGTGCCGTCCTTGTGTCGAAAGCCGCCGCCGAAGATCATGTCGATGTCCGGGTAGACTCCGCTGTCGCCGCCGGGGGCGCGCGTCCCCACCTCGAGCAGGACGGCCTCGCGTCCAGAGCGGTTGATCAGATGGTGGCCGTTCTCCTCACCCGCCTTGAAACCGGCACAGTCGCCGGACCGCAGCACGGTCTCGCCGCTGTCATCGATCAAGACCACCTCGCCCTCGACGACCCAGACAAATTCGTCCTCTCCCCTGTGCCAATGGCGCTGACTGGACCAGTCTCCGTCGGCTAGGCGCAGGAGGTTCACCCCGAACTGGTCGAGGCCCGCCGCGTCGCCCAGGCGCCAGCGGCGGCGCCCCAGGCAGGGTTCGGCATAGGGATCCGGATATCCGGTTCCGTGGCCAGTAGGCGCTTTTTCGATATCGATCTTGGGCATCGGGCCTTCTCCGGGCGAGCGGCGGCGCTTAAACGGGAGGCCATGAGCCTCGATCCCGTTCTGCTGGCACGCGACCTGATCCGCAAGCCATCTGTCACGCCAATCGACGCCGGCGCGATGGACGTGCTGCAAGAGCGGCTCGCCGCTATGGGGTTCGCCTGCCGCCGGATGAAGTTCGGCGATGTCGAAAATCTCTACGCCCGGCGGGGAACAGCGTCGCCCAACCTCTGCTTTGCGGGGCACACTGACGTCGTGCCGCCCGGCGATCACCACGCTTGGCGCGTCGATCCGTTCGACGCTCACATCGACGACGGCGTGCTGGTCGGCCGCGGAGCGGTGGACATGAAGGGCGGCATCGCCGCCTGGGTCGCTGCGGTGGATCGCATCGGTGAGACGCCGGGGTCGCTCTCCTTCCTGATAACCGGGGACGAGGAAGGAGTGGCGCTGGATGGCACCCGGAAGGTTGTCGCCCTGCTGCAGGAAGAAGGCGAACGGATCGACCATTGCCTGGTGGGCGAGCCCTCGTCCGTCCACAGGCTCGGCGACACGATCAAGATCGGTCGGCGCGGCAGCCTCAACGTGTGGATCACCGTCACCGGGCGGCAGGGGCACGTGGCCTACCCCGAGCGGGCGCGAAACCCCATTCCGGTGCTGATCGAACTGCTCGACCGTCTAAAAGACCGCCATCTCGACCGGGGCTATCCCTCCTTCCCGCCGTCGAACCTAGAGCTGACCACGGTCGATGTGGGGAATCCGGCGACCAACGTGATTCCGGCGAGCGCCCGGGCCCGATTCAACATCCGGTTCAATCCGTCCTGGAATGGCGAGCGGCTGATGGACTGGATCCGGACCGAGGCCCGGGCGGTGGAATCCGAAAATGAGGGCTGTTCGGTTTCGCTCGAGTTTCTGCACTCGGGGGACGCGTTCCTGACCGAGCCCGGCCCTTTCGTGGACCTTGTGCTTGGCGCTATCGAGGCGGAACTGGGAGTGCAGGCCGATCCCAATACGAAGGGCGGAACCTCCGACGCACGCTTTATCCGCGCCCTTTGTCCCGTGCTGGAATTCGGTCTCGTCGGCCAGACCATGCACCAGATCGACGAGCGTGTTCCGCTCGAGGAGATCCATCGTCTCAGCGGCGCCTATGAGCGGATCATCCGGGAGTACTTCGACCACTTCGCGGGCAGGGGTCGATGATCGAAACTTACGTCCTTCCGATCCTGCTGGGCCTCGGACTGGCCGCCTCGACGGGGCTGCGCACCTTCCTGCCCCTGCTCATGCTGGCCGGCGCCGGGCGGTTGGGCCTGTTCGGCGTGGAGATCAACGACCAGATGGCCTGGTTGACTGGCGACCTTGCCTTGCTTGCCCTCGGCGTCGCCACCGTGGTCGAGCTGATCGGCGACAAGGTCCCCGCCATCGACCATGCCCTTCACGCAGTGGGCTTCGTCACACGACCCCTCGCAGCGGCGGCCGCCGCCTACGCGGTCTTTGGGGGGATGGACCCCGCCGTCGGCGCGATCGTTGCGGTCATCGTCGGCGCACCGACAGCGCTCGCTTTCAATGCAGCGCAGGGCGGAACACGGATAGCCTCGACCGCGACCACGGGTGGCCTCGGAAATCCCATCGTCTCGACCATCGAGGACGGCCTCTCGATCGGGACCGTGCTGATCAGCTTTCTGGTCCCGTTCCTCATTCCGTTCATTCTGCTGGGCTTGTTGTGGCTGGTTTTCTTCCTGGCCAGTCGGGTGACGCGAAGCCCTAGGCCCACGTCTCGCGGAACCAGCGTCGGAAGTTGAGGCCGAGCACCTTCTCGATGGTGCGGTCCCGGTACCCCCGCTTGCGCAACTCGTGGGCGATCACCGCGGCGCGGTCGGAGCGGTTCAGCCCCTCGACGAAGGGCGGCGGACCTTCTCCCGGCGCCGCGATGCCGGCATCCTTTCGGCGCTTCGTTTCGGCCGCCCAGGCCTCAAGGGTCTCGGGCGATGTGTCGAAGGCTGTGAGAATGGCGTCGGAACCGATGCCGACATGGTCCTCGCCGGCGACCCGGAGAGCATGGGTCATGTGCGCCAGGTAGTCCTCAATGGTGGGTTGCCGAACGCCGCCGTTGAGAAAAGACAGTTCGAAGATGCCCACGACTCCGCCCTGGTCCGCGAGACGTTTCAGAACTGCGTCCGTCTTGTTGCGGGGATTGTCATGCACGGCCTTGCAGCCCGCATGGGTAATCGAAACCGGCCTGCGGCTGGCGGCCATGATGTCCAGACTCGACTTGTCGTCGGCGTGGGCGATGTCGATGGCGACGCGATTGAGGTTCATCGACGCGACGGCCTGGCGGCCCAGGTCGGTGAGGCCATGCGACGGCGCGGGCGACATGACGCCCGACGCCCACTGGGACGGAAGGTTGTAGGAGAGCTGCATGACCTTGACCCCCCGGTTGGCGAACTCGGCCACACGCTCCGGACGGCCCTCGTGCATTTCGACACTTTCGAAGGAATAGATGATCCCGATCCGGTTTGTGCGCTTGCACAGATCGATGTCGGCGACAGAGCGCACCTGCATCAGCAGGTCCGGCATGAGTGCAATCGCCCGATCGTAGGCGGCCAGTTCCTCGACGGTATCGGCATAGGAACTGCCAGACCCGCCCATGGACACCTTCAACGCCGAAAGTCCCGAAGCGCGGAACTCGGCGACGACCTCTTCGGGCAGGCGGTTCTTGTCATCGAGAGGCGGAACCAGATTGCCGTTTATGACGAGCGCGCGACGAAAGAACGCGGCCTCGCGCTCCTCGATGCTCGCGGCGAAGGCGGGAGCGGAGATGAGGCCGGCGGCCGCAAGCCCTCCAAGGACGATCTGGCGACGAGCGAGCGCGATGGGCATTGGTGTCTCCTTGAAGGCGATCCATTGCCGGGATATGAGTAAGGACTTACGGATTCGTCAAATGAATGATTCGCAAGACTTCGGCGATTTCCTTCACAGCATGGGCGGCGCGGCGCTCGGAGCCTGGCTGCGGAGGTTGTCGGATCGTGTCGATCGGGAGGCGGGGCGGGTCTACGACGAAGCCGGCGTCGAGTTTGAGCAACGCTGGTTCGGCCTCCTGAACCAGCTGGCCCTGCACGGCGCCAGCAGCGTGGGACAGATCGCGTCGGCGCTGGGAGTCAGCCACGTGGCGGTCAGCCAGGTGCGGGCGACAGTCGAAAAGGCGGGGTTGGTGATCAGCGAAGCGGACCCCAATGATCGGCGCTCCAGGACGCTTCGCCTGACCCCCCGGGGGCAGCAACTTTACCTCGAGATGGCGCCGCTTTGGGAAAAGCTGGCCCTGTCCGCCGTGGAGCTGGATCGAGAGGCCGGCGGGGTAGTGCACGCCTTGGCGCGGCTCGAGCGCGCCCTCGACCGACGCTCCCTCGCCGACCGTGTCAATCGTAAAGGATCCCGGTGAGGTAAAGGCCTTCGGCCGGCGCCACGGTTCCGCAGCGGCTGCGATCGGTGGCCGCCAGGGCGTCGGCCAGGTCGCCGACCGTCCAGCGGCCTAATCCTACCTCGACCAGACTGCCAGTCATCGACCGGACCTGACGGTGCAGGAAGGACCGAGCGGCAAATGTCAGGCGCACTTCCTCGCCGACAGAGGTGATGTCGGCGACGTCGAGAGTCTTGACCGGCGACTGGGCCTGGCACTGGGCGTCGCGAAAGGTTGTGAAGTCGTGCCGGCCAGTCAGGGCGCGGGCCGCCTCGGCCATGGCGGCCACGTCGAGCCGCTTCTTGATCCACCAGACCCGGCCCCGGTCGAGGGCCGGCGCGGGCCGGCCGTTCAGGATGCGATACAGGTAGCGACGGCCGGTCGCGGAAAAGCGCGCGTGGAAATCCTCGCTGACCTGCGTGGCCTTGAGGATGGTCACCGGGGCGGGGACGAGGTGCGCGTTGAGCGCCTCCATCACCGTTCGCTCTGGCCAAGCCCTGTCGAGGTCGACGTGAGCGACCTGACCGGTGGCGTGGACGCCGGTGTCGGTACGGCCGGCGGCGGCGAGGCGCACATTCTGGCCGCAGAAGCGCTCGACGGCGCGCTCGATCGCGTCCTGAACGGAGGGCCCGTTCTGCTGGCTCTGCCAGCCTTTGAACGGCCCGCCGTCGTACTCGATGTCCAGTCGGTACCGGGGCATCAGCCCAGCACCGAACCTTCCGGGAGGGAGAATCCCCGCAGGAATTCCGCTGCGTCCTGTGGTCCCTTGCCTTCGCGTTGGACCCGCATCAACCGCACCGCCCCCTCGCCGCAGGCCACCAGCAGGTTTTCGTCGAGCACCTCGCCGTCTCTGCCGGCGGCGGGAGTGACCTGGCTCATCAGCGCCTTTATCCGAACCGGCCCTCTGGAAGAGGGAGCTTCGAACCAGGCGCCGGGGAAGGGGGACAGGCCGCGGATTTGACGGTCGACTTCCGGGCCCGGACGGGTCCAGTCAATGCGGGCTTCTTCCCGGGATATCTTGTGCGCATAGGTGGGTTCTCCCACCTGGGGGGTCTCCGTGGCGCCGCCGCGCTCGATCGCGGCCAGGGCTCGTGGCAGCAGGGCCGCGCCGATCGTCGCCAGGCGATCCGTCAGCGACGCCGCCGTGTCATCCCACTCGATCGGCGTGACTTCCGAGAGGATCACCGGACCCTCGTCCAGGCCTTCGGTCATCCGCATCACCTGCACACCTGTTGCTGCATCTCCGGCCATAATGGCGCGCTGGATAGGCGCTGCGCCCCGCCAGCGGGGCAACAGGGAGGCGTGCAGGTTGAAGCAACCCAGGCGCGGCGCCTCCAGGACTTCCCGCTTGAGAATCTGGCCGAAGGCCACAACCGCCGCCGCATCGAGGTCGAGCTCACGGAAGGCCCTGATCTCGTCGTCGATTTTCATGGACCGCGGCGTACGGACGGGCAGACCCAGGCCTTCCGCGAAAGCATGGACGGGGGAGGGGTGAAGCTGCTGGCCACGGCCTCGCGGCTTCGGCGGCTGGGAGTAGACGGCCGCGATCTCATGCCCGGCGGCGACTAGCTCGGCCAAGGCGCGGACGGCGAAGTCGGGAGTACCCATGAAGGCCAGACGCATTGCGGCGTCTTAGGGGAGCAGAGCGCTAAAGCCTAGTACCAGCGCGTATGGACGCCGCCGCCCTCATCCCATTCGCCGCCGGCGTCGAAGACGTCGCTCATGTCGATGAGGCGGTCGACGACCACGCCGATGACCACCCCGATGGCGATTAGTCCAACCACGCCAATAGCCGAGCCAATACCCGCCTTCTCGACGCGGGACAGCTTGCGGCGCGGCCGCGCCGCGGGAGGCAGCTTACCGCGCAGTTTCCTCGCCAGCTTCGGCGCGTGCAGGTCCATCAGGCCGCGTCCCGTGTGAGCTTCTTCACCTTGGCGACTGCGCGATCCCGCTTCAAGCGCGAAAGCTTGTCGATGAACAGAACCCCTTCGAGGTGGTCATATTCGTGCTGGATACAGACCGCGAAGAGCCCTTCCGCTTCCTCTTCAACCCGCTCCCCATCGTAGTTCAGGTAGGTCAGTCGAACCCGGGCCGGGCGCTCGATCTCGTCGTAAATTTCGGGCACGGACAAGCAGCCCTCTTCGTATTTGAAGAGTTCGTCGGATTTCCAGGTGAATTCGGGGTTCACGAAGAAGCGAGGCTGGCGTTCTTCATCCTGGCCGGCCAGATCCATCACGATGACGCGCAGGGGCACACCGATCTGAATCGCCGCTAGGCCGATGCCCGGGGCGTCGTACATGGTTTCCAGCATGTCATCCATGAGCCCGCGCAGCTCGTCGTCGACCGCGTCGACGGGCTTGGACACCTGCTTCAGAAACGGGTCCGGGACGGTCAGGATGGGTCGGATAGCCATGTCCGGTCAGGTAAGCGGGGGATAGTTGAGCGTCAAGGTGGGAGAACAGTGCACTCTTGAGCCGCCACCTGCGCTGCGGCGACGAGCCCGAAACGGGTGCAGCCGCCGGGGCGCCGCGCCGTCCACCGCGCCGAAGGATCGCTAGATCCGCAACTTGTCGGCAAAGACGAACGCGACCGCCGCGATCAGGCACAGGAAGGCCGCGAAGTGGTTCCACTTCAACTTCTCGCCCATCACAAGGACGGCGAACAGGCTGAAGACGACCAGGGTCACGACCTCCTGCGTGATCTTCAGCTGTCCCAGCGACATTCCGGAAGCGAACCCCATGCGGTTGGCCGGGATCACCAGGCAATACTCAAAGAAGGCGATGGCCCAGCTGGCCAGGATCAGGATCCACAATGGCCTGTCCTGGAATTTCAGGTGTCCGTACCAGGCGGTGGTCATGAAGACGTTGGAGGCCACCAGCATCAGGACGGTGATCACGCCGCGCCTCCACCCTTCATGATGCTCAGCGCGGGCTTCTCCGCTGCGGATTCGACCAGTTCCGGCTTCGTCAGCCCCTTGGGCTGGGGCTCGATCATCGTGATCTCGGGGATTTCGCGGCCCTCGTGGTCTACGGCCAGATCTTCAAACCGGCGGGCCTGGGTAAGGACCTGACTCTCCAGGGAGCCTACAAACTGATTAAATCGCTCGACCGCTACGGTCAGGGCCTTTCCGACAGAGGCCACATGACCGCCCATTGTTGAGAGGCGCTTGTAAAGCTCCCGCCCCAGCTGGGCGACTTCCTGGGCGTTGGCCGCCTGGTCCTCGGCGCGCCAGCCGTAGGCCACCGCCTTGCAGAGGGCAAACAGGGTCGAGGGCGTGACGATCACAACCCGCTTGTCCATGGCTTCCGAAAGCAAGTCCGGCTGTCGCTCCAAGGCCGCGGCCAGGTACCCGTCGCCGGGAACGAACATGGCTACGAAATCAGGCGTCGCCTCGCTGCGGAACTGGTCCCAATAGGCTTTGTTCGACAGGCCCACCATGTGGGTCTTGATGCTTTGCGCGTGACGAACCAAGGCGGCTTCCCTCAAGGCGTCGTCGGTCGCCTCCTGGGCCTCCAGAAAGGCGTTCAGCGAACACTTGGCGTCGATCACGAACATGCCCCCGCCGGGCATGCGCACCTTCACGTCGGGACGGCGGCGGCCCTCCTCGCTTTCAGTCGAGAACTGCTCTTCGAAGTCGAAGCGATTGTTGAGCCCAGCGGCTTCCAACACGTTACGCAGCGCCTGCTCACCCCAGCGGCCCTGCACCCCCGCACCCCGGCGCAGCGCCGCTGACAGCTTGCGCGCCTCGCCCTGGGTGGCCTCCGACGCCTGCATCAGCGCGGCGATCTGGGCCTTCAGGCCCCCAGTCTCTTCCGCGCGGGCCTTCTCAATTTGCTGGACCTGCGTTTCGAACTTGGCCAAGGATTCGGCCACGGGTTTGAGTTGAGCCTCGATCCGTTGCTGGGCCAGCAGCTCGCGATTGCGGAAGTTCTCGTCGGCGCGCTTCAGAAGTTCATCAGCGACAGCGCCCGCGGATTGCGCGGCCTGCGCGCGCACAAGGTCGCCCGACTGTTCGAGCAGCCTGAGGCGCGCCTCGGTCTCGGCGAAATCCTCCCGCATCCGCCAAGCGTGCGCCTCGGCGCGATTGGCGCGGGCGCGCTCCAGAAGCGCCCACGCAAGAAGGACGAGGGAGAGAACCGCGACCGCCACGGCGACGATAAGCAATGCTGAGTTCATGGTCCGTTCCCATAGCGGGAGTCGCGCCATGAAGCCACAGTGGGGGTCCGCCTGCGTAGACTTGTTTCAGGCTAGGGCCTTGAGCAGACCCCAGGCCCCGAAGGCTGCAATACCGAGCGCGCTCGACAGGTTGAGGCGTCGAATCCACCGCGGATCGCTCAGGACCCGGCCGAGCCCGGCGCCTCCGAGAGCAAACGCTGACTGCACAATGAGGCTGCCCAAGCCAAGGGCGACGGCCACGAAGGCCTGTTCCACGGGGGGTGTCTGGGGCGGGATGTGACCCGTGAACCCGAGGAAGAGAACGATTGTAAGCGGATTGACCACAGTCAGGGCCAGGGTCGTCAGATAGGGACGGGGGGCGGTCGGCCTCGCTTCCGAGTCCGGGGCCGGCCGGAGCACGCCCCAGGCCATCCACGCGGCGAACACCACCAGGGCCAGGGCGGCGACGATCTCGAAGACTCGACGGTACGGACCGATGGTCTGCGCCACCGCCGCACCCACGGCCAAGGCGGCGACCGCGTAGATGAAGTCAGCGGAGGCCGCGCCTGCGCCGGCGCGAAAGCCCGCCCAGGGGCCAAGGCGAAGACCGTAGTTGAGAACGAGGAGGGCGATGGGACCCACCGCCGCGGCGATGGTGAGGCCGAAGAGAAAGGCTTCCAGAACCAGCATGGGGAAACGTCAGGTCAGCGGCAAGACGGCCGCCGTGTGCCGGCGGAATGGCCGGGGCGATACTTCTAGCTTGGCCGTTCGGTCCCGGCAACGTGCCCACGGACTTCAGGCCGGCCGGCGCGCCCTCAACGCCTGGGCGATGGTGCCGTCATCCAGCCAGTCCAGCTCGCCCCCCACCGGCACGCCACGGGCGAGGGAGGTGACGCTGACGTCGCTCTGCACAAGCCGGTCGGTGAGGTAGTGGGCGGTAGTCTGGCCGTCGACCGTCGCCGGAAGCGCCAGAATTACCTCACGCACGTCCCGGTGCGACGCCCGCTGGACCAAGGGGGCCACGCCGAGGGCTTCCGGACCGACGCCGTCGAGGGCCGACAGCAATCCGCCCAAGACATGGTAGCGTCCGCGATAGGAGCCGGTCCTTTCCATCGCCCAGAGCGCTCCCGCTTCCTCGACGACGCATATCAGGGCCGCGTCGCGAGCGGGGTCCGAACAGATGGCGCAGGGATCGCGGGTGTCGGGCGCGCCGCAGATGGAGCAGGCCCTGACCTTCGCGGCGGCTTCGGACAGTGCGTCCGCCAGCGGGGTCAGCAGCTGATCCCGGCGCTTCAACAAGGCCAGCGTGGCGCGGCGAGCCGACCGCGGCCCCATCCCCGGCAGCTTGGCCAGCAGGCTGATCAGGCGCTCGATTTCAGGTCCGGCGGAAGCGGCCAAGGTTTACCTCGGGTAGGAGGACTCGCGTCCCTCTCGTATAGATCAGTGGGGACCGTCCGTCGCCGTTCGCGCGCGGACTAGAAGCGGGGCATTCCGGGAAGGCCGGCCAAGGGTCCGGCGGCGTCCCGCATCAGTTCCGCCTGCGCAGCATCCAGCTTGCGCTTGGCGTCTGCGTGGGCGGCCACGATCAAGTCGGTCAGGATTTCTGTTTCGGGCTCGCTCATCAGGGAGGGGTCGATCCGAAGCCCCGTGAGTTCGCCTGTCCCTTTCAGAACCACCTCCACCATGCCGCCCCCCGCCGAGCCTTCGGCGCTGGTTTCCGCCATGCGCGCCTGGGCCTCCTGCAGCTTGGACTGCATGGCCTGAGCCTGCTTCATCAGGGCGTTGAAATCGGTCATGGGATGCTCGTGATCTGGGGGCGAACCGTGGACCGCAATGTTTGGTCGCCGGTTTCAAGGTCAAGGCCGGCACGCGGATTGCGACACTATTCCTCGCCGTGTCCGCCGCCTTCGGCCTCGCCGACGGCTCCGGCGTCAGGCTCGACCAAGGTCTGGTCGGCGAGAGACCGGACGTCGATCAGCTGGGCGCCGGGAAAAACGCGCTGCACTTCCAGCACAAACGGATCGGCTTCGATGCGAGCGCGCTCCTCGCCCTTCTCGCGCCGCTCGCGTTCGTAGAGGCTTTCGGCCCCGCCTCCGCCCTGGGCGGCGATCAGCCAGGTCTGGCCGGTCCATTCCTTCAGACGCGCCGAGAGCCGCCGCGGCAGATCACCCGGGGCATTGGGGCCGGGCTCGTATTCGATCATCCCGGGTTTGAAGGAGACCAGGCGCACGAAGCGCTCCACGTCGAGCTTGAGACCGATGTCACGACGCTGGCCGATAAGGGCTACGACGTCTTCAAAGGTCTGGGGCCGGGCGAATTCGGGTTCCGCCGTCGACGGTCGAACCTGAACGGCGGCGCGGGCTCCGCCGCCCCCGCCGCCGCCCGACGGCGCGCCGGGAGGAGGACCACCGGCGGGCGCTTCTCCGGCCTGCAAGCGCTTCAGCGCCTCTTCGGGACCCGGCAGGTCCGCGGCGTAGCAGAGCCGCACCACCGCCATCTCTCCCGCAGCGGCGGGGTCGGGGGCCCGGCGGACCTCGTCATAGGCCTTCAGCAGCATCTGCCACGACCGGGCCAGGGTTCCGGCCGACACGGCGGCGCCCATGGCCGCCATGCGCTGGGCCTGATCATTGGGGAGGCGTGTCGCGTCGGGTCCCAAGGTCTTGGCGATGGTGGTTGCGTGGCAGTGCTCGAGCAGATCCGAGATGAGCTGGGCCGGATCGGCTCCGAAGCCGTAGAGGGTACGGTACTGATCCAGCGCCTCGGCCGTGCGGCCGCCCATGACGCTTTCGAAAAGGGCGATCGTCTGGCTGCGGTCTGCTAGGCCCAGCATGTCCCGCACGACCTCGGCCTTGACGATCTGGCCCCGGTCCGCCTGCACGAGCGCCTGGTCCAGCAGGGACAGGGAGTCTCGCACCGAGCCTTCGGCTGCGCGGGCGATCAGGGCAAGACCTTCGGTCTCGACGAGGGCGTTTTCGGCCGCGCAAATTTTCTCTAGGTGCAGGAGCAACGTCTCCGGCTCGACCCGCCGCAGGTCGAAACGCTGGCAGCGCGACAGGATGGTCACCGGCACCTTGCGAATCTCGGTGGTCGCGAAAATGAACTTGGCGTGCGGCGGCGGCTCTTCCAGCGTCTTCAGGAGCGCGTTGAACGCCGCCGTCGAGAGCATGTGCACTTCGTCGATGACGTAGACCTTGTAGCGCGCCTCAACCGGGCCGTAGCGAACGCTCTCAAGCAGCTCGCGCATCTCGTCGACCTTGGTTCGCGAGGCGGCGTCCAGCTCCATCACGTCCATATGCCGGCCTTCGATGATGGCGCGGCAGTGCCGGCCCTCTTCCTTCAGATCCACGGAGGGTCTGTCGACGGCGTCGGTCTCGTAGTTCAGGGCGCGGGCAAGCAGGCGGGCAGTCGTTGTCTTGCCGACCCCGCGGACCCCGGTGAGCATGAAAGCGTGCGCGATCCGGCCGGTGGCGAAAGCGTTGGTCAGCGTTCTGACCATGGCCTCCTGGCCGATCAGGTCCTCGAAGGTCCGCGGTCGGTACTTGCGCGCCAGCACGGTATAGGCCTCGCCCTCCGGCGCCTCGATGGGTGGGGAGACGAGCGTGGGCGGCGGTTCGGCCGGGGTCGCCGGGGCGGGCTCGCCGAAGATGTCGGACGTATTTGGATCGCGCTCGGGCGCGGCCCCGGCTTCGTCCTCCCAGGGGGGCGTGTCGGCGCCGGAATCGAGGTCGTTGTCGGCCATAGGGGCAGACATAGCACCCCACGGGGACGAAAGGAGTCCGCCCGCGCGCCGCGGCCGGGAAAAACGCCGCCGCCTGTGACGCCTCGCCGCGCCGCCCGCCGGCGGCTTGCCAAGCGGGCCCCGAACGGCGAAGCCTCAGCCTTCGATCGGGGGGATTGATGAACAGACGTTTCGCCGGCGGGGTCGTCCTGGCCGCCGCCCTTGCGCTGGGGGCCGAGAGCGCTTCGGCCCAGTCTTGGACCAAGGAGTCCTCACCGCTCGCCATCCACGCCATCGCCGCGCCCGAGGGCGAACAGGTGGCGCGCAAGGACGAACCCTTACTGGTGCAGCCGATGACCAGCATCCGCAACGTGCGCCTGCTGGCCGCCGCCCCGACCATGATGGCGATGTCGCAGAACCGGGAGTATCCGGCCGGCACCGAGCTCTACGGCATCCAGGCGCCCGATGGCTGGATCTACTGCGCGGCGGCGCGGACCTGGCTGCTGGACCCGACCACAATCTGCTACCAAGACATGGACAACGACGGCGCCTTCGACCGTGTGCGCGATTCCGGCATGCCCTTCGGTAATGTGCCGCTGCTGGCCTATGCATTTGGGCCGCACAAGTTGCTCAACCAGCCGGTGCGCTATGAGGAGCTGCCGTTCGGCCAAGGGCCGTCGGCCAGCTATGTGGTCCGCTGGGCGCCGGTGCGCGATCGCGCCCCCTATGGCGAGCCGGAGCGACCGATCCGGGCCATCGGCTGGGGCGCCAGCATCAAGGTCGGCGAGCGCATGCTGTCGCTGGGCGAGGGGCCCAACGTCGACCTGTTCACGATCCAGGGACCACGCGAGACCCTGCCGCCGATCATGGTGATGGGAGCTGTGATCGAACCGCTCGGGCTGACGCCCGAAGGGGCGCTGCGCTACCGCGTGCGCCGCGCCATCCCGGCCCAGGTCCTGCAGATCCGCATGACCATGACCGTCCACACCTACTACTACGTCTACTAGGGGCCGGCTCATGACCCGCAAGCTTCTCGCCTCCGTCGCCCTGGCCGCCGCCGCAGCCGGCCTGGCCGCGCCCGCCGCCGCCGTAGACAAGACCGTCGCGCCCCACATCGCGCCCCTGTTCATCATCCGCGAGGCGGCCGCCGCGGACGCGCAGGCGCGCACGGTCGACTACAACCAGCTGCTGACCGTCCAGACCGTCGACCCGGCGCCGGGCGTTCGCCTGCTGGAGCCGCACAAGGCCCCCGTCGGCCTGACCCTGGTCCCCGCCAATGCGCCCCTGGTTGCTGCGGCGCGTGTCGGCGGCGGGGTAGTCTATTGCTACACCCCGCCCAGCAGCATCTGGGTTGCCGAGGGCCAGCGTTGGTGCTTCGACGACGCTGACCGCGACGGGCGCTTCGAAGCGGTCTACGCCACATTCCAGGAGCGCGGTTCGAGCCGCATCGCCTACTCGGGCGGGCTGAGCGTCATGCGCGGCAAACCGCTCCGCTACCAGCCGATGAGCGAGGCGCCGACGGCGCCCGAGGTCCTGGCGCTGCGCTACGTCGGGCCGACCGACGGCGAGATCGTAGACGGCCACGTCACCCGCGGCGTGGTCGAGTTCGAGTTGATGATGGGCCCCGACCGGGTGCACCTCAGCGCGATCGCCACCATCCGGGCGCACACCGACGCGCTGGGCCGCGGGCGGGGCCGCGGGCGGGGCCGGGGGCCGCTGGGCATCGAGATCGCGATCGAGGAGGCGCGCGCTGACGGGCGCGCACGCGTGCAGGTCACGGCCACCGCGCCAGTGGGCGAGGCCAGGCTCTGAGCGAAAGGTCTGGGGAAGAGGTGGAGACTGGACAGCGACTCGTAGGTGAACTCGTTGTGGCTGCTGCCTTCCGGCCCTGACCAGGTTGGCGAGGCCTCCGCCCGCGCCAGTCTCCGGGGCGGCATATGGCGGTTCGGACAGAAGAAGGCAAGCCGGGCGCATTCGGGGAGGCTGACCCCCTCGACACAGATTCGATAATCATCTAATTAGATATACATCGATATAAAGGACGTCATCGTGCCCCCGGAACTCGTTAACGTGTTCAAGGCGCTGGCTCACGAGAGCCGGCTGCGCCTGCTCGGCCTTGTCGCGCAGCGCGAGCACAGCGTGCAGGAACTTGCGGCGGCGGTCGGCGTGAGCGAGCCGACGGCGTCGCACCATCTCGCGCTGCTTCGCGACCTGGGTCTGGTGTCGCGGAGGGTGGAAGGAAACACTCACTGGTACGGATTCGAGGGCGACGCCCTTAGAGACATCGCCCGTCAGGTCCTGACGCGCGAGGGCGTCGCGCGGCTTGCCGACCAGACGCCCCGGCGGGACTCGCCAGAAGCGGTGATCACGAACTTCATCGACGCTGAAGGCCGGTTGACCCAGATTCCGGCGGCCCGAAAGAAGCGCCATGCGGTGTTGGCCTGGCTGGTCCGCAAGTTCGACGACGGACGGCGCTACCCCGAGCGCGAGCTCAACGAAATGCTGCTGCGCTTTCATTGGGACTCCGCGACCTTGCGGCGCGAGTTCATCGGGTACCGTATGATGGCGCGGGAGCGTGGCGTCTACTGGCGGTTGCCGGAGGCTGACTGGCGAGCCGCGGATTCGGCCGCTCCGATCGACTGAGCTAGGGTCGCTCGAGCGTCAGTGACATGTCGACGCCCATGTAGCCGGACGTCTGGTCCTCGCTCGGCGGGGGGTCTGTGCGGAAATTGCATAGCTGCGACGAGATGACGGTCCCGCCTGGCCGAGCTGATCGGTAGCCGGGAGCCGCCGCAGCGAAGCCGCTCAACGCCAGCCTCAGGTCGAGGCCTGCCTTTGGATCCGAGGACAGGGCTCGGGCGACGGCGGTGTGGTCGCCCAGGCCGCGCGCGTGGGCGGCATTGCACAGGTCCCGCCTGCGGCTGGCCTGCGGGGCGGCGGTGAGGCGCTCCAGGACCAGGACCGGCGCGCCCTGGCGAACCAGGCGGAGGGAGCCGGGGGTCTCATCATCAAGAAGGCTCGCACAGGTCGCGTTCGGCCGGATCCAGACTCGGTACAGCCCGCTCTTGCGCCACCATTCCGCGCGAACCTGGCCGCCCGCGGCCTCCAGACAGTCGTACCAGACGACGCCTTGCTCGGGGTCGTAGCGCGCCTTCACGCTGCCCGGCGCCCCCGGCGGATGGGGGAGGACGGGCGACAGCGCCGGTATGACGCTCGGTCCGAGAGAGGCTGTGAGCGGCCCCCAATAGAACCACACCAACACCGCCGTCGCCGGGAGGGCCAGAGCCACGCTCCAGAGCCAGAACGGCACCCGCGGCTTGCCTGCGCCTCGTTCGACAATTCCCCGCGGCGTTCGCGCCATCGCTAGTCCCTGAGCAGTTCGTTGACGCCTGTCTTGGCCCGCGTCTGCGCATCCACTCGTTTGACGATCACTGCACAGTACAGCGAGGGGCCGCCCCTCGGGTCGGGCAAGGCGCCGGGAACCACCACGCTATAGGCCGGCACTTCGCCCCGGAAGACCTCGCCCGTCGCACGATCGACGATCTTGGTCGATGCCGACAGATAGACCCCCATGGCCAGCACCGCGCCCTCGCGAACAATGACGCCCTCGGCGACCTCGGCCCGGGCCCCGATGAAGCAACCGTCCTCGATGATCGTGGGAGAAGCCTGCAGAGGCTCAAGCACGCCGCCGATGCCCGCCCCCCCTGACAGGTGAACGTTCTTTCCGATCTGGGCGCAGGAACCGACCGTGGCCCAGGTATCCACCATCGTCCCTTCGTCGACATAGGCTCCGATGTTCACGAAGGAGGGCATCAGCACCACGTTTCGGCCGATAAAGGCTCCCCGGCGCACGACCGCGCCTGGCACGGCGCGGAAGCCGGCGGCGGTGAACTCGTCCGTGCCCCAGTGGCCCCACTTGTTCGCCACCTTGTCCCACCACGGCCCGGGCGCCTGCGGGCCGGCCTCCTGCCCCATCACCTGGTTGGGATGCAGGCGGAAACTCAGAAGAACCGCCTTCTTGAGCCACTGGTTGGTCTTCCACACTCCCGTGTGGATGTCCCGTTCCGCCACCCGGAACCTGCCGGAGTCGAGAAGGTCGAGGGCGTGATCCACCGCCTCGCGCACGGCGCCGCGGGTTTCGGTGGTGACGCTGGCGCGATCCTCCCAAGCCTGTTCGATAATGTCGTGGACGGCGGCCAGATCGGTCATGAGGATTCTCAGGCGGCGTCCCGCAAACGGGAGGCGTTCAGGAACGGAGTCAGGTGACGGGTGCGATAGTGCACGAAATCGCCGGTCGCGGCTTCAGCTTTGGGGCCCACCATGACGGTGGTCATGCCCAGATCGAAAGCTGGCTTCAGGTTCTTCTCGGAATCCTCGAAGAAGGCCGCCCGGCGCGGATCGACCCCGTGGCGGCTGATCAGGCTTTCGTAAGTGGCGCGGTTCGGCTTGGGCACGAAATCCGCGGCCTCAAGGTGGAAGACCGCCTCGAACAGGTCATCGAGCTGTAGGCGGCGAAGCACACGCGCGGCGTGACGGGAACCGCCGTTGGTGAAAACCAGTCGCCGGCCTGGCAGGCGTTCGACAGCGGCGCGCAGGTCCGGATCGGGCGTCAGACGATCCATCGAAACCTCATGCACCTCGTCCAGGAAGGCCTGCGGATCAACGCCGTGGTTGGCCATCAGCCCGGCCAAGGTGGTTCCATGCTCGTGGTAGTAGGACTTCTGCAGCGCGCGAGCCGCCTCGCGATCGAGGCGGGTCTGACGCATCACGAAGTCAGTCATGCGGCCCTCGATGAGCAGCATGTACTCGCATTCGATCGGATAGAGGGTGTTGTCCAGATCGAACACCCACTCCTCGACGTGACTGAGGTCGGGCGGAGTCATCTAGGCCTTTACCAGTGTGCCGGCGCCATGCTCGGTGAACAACTCGACCAGCATGGCGTGTGGACGTCGGCCGTCGAGGATGACAACCGCCTCGACGCCCGCTTCGACGGCATGAATGGCGTTTTCGATCTTGGGGATCATGCCCCCCGTGGCCGTTCCGTCCTTGATCAGGGCGCGGGCTTCCTTGACGGTCAGCTCGCGAATCAGGTCGCCGGACTTGTCCAGGACGCCGGGTACATCCGTCAGCAGCAGCATTCGCTTGGCGCCGAGCGCGCCCGCGACTGCGCCCGCAACGGTGTCAGCGTTCAAATTGTAGGTTTCCCCTTCAGCCGACACCCCGATGGGGGCGATGACCGGGACGTAGTCGCTCTCGGCGTAGATCAGGGCTTCGATCAGTTTGGGATCGACAACCTTGGGCTCGCCCACGAATCCCAGGTCCACGATGCGCTCGATATTGGAGTCGGGATCGCGCTTGGTGCGCCGGGCCCGCTCCACCGTCAGCAGCCGCGCGTCCTTGCCGGACAATCCAACGCCCCGAACGTCGGCTTGCTGACCCGCCAGGGTGACCCAGCTAGCGATCTCCTTGTTGATGGAGCCGGAGAGGACCATCTCCGCAATCTCCATGGTAGCCGCGTCCGTGACGCGCAGTCCGTCCACGAACGCCGACTTCACCCCGGCCCTGTCGAGCATCGCCGAAATCTGCGGCCCGCCGCCGTGAACCACGACGGGATGCACCCCCATGAGCTTCAGCAACACCACATCGGCGGCGAACAGCTTGGCTACCTCGGCCTCGCCCATGGCGTGGCCGCCGTATTTGATGACCACCGTTTCGCGGTCGTAGATCTGGATGTATGGCAGCGCTTCGGCCAGGGTCTTCGCGGTGGCCCAGCCTTCGTTGGCTTCACTGCTATGGTCTTGCGTATCGCTCATCGCCGCGCGGATACGGCATGCGCGCACGCCTGTCGATCCGGAAACCGGCTGGCCGTTCGAGGGTTTCCTCTCGGATGATCCGCGAACATGAAATCGATGACCGCAACGTGGGCCGCCCCGACCGAGCCGCCCCCGCCCCCGCGGTCGAGCCGGGCGTCTGCCCGGAGTGCCTGGGAACGGGAACGACCTCGGCGGGCGAGGTCTGCCCCCTCTGTGAGGGTGCCGGCCGAGCCAATGCACGGGTAGGCGGCGGCTGACGGCGCGCCGGGATCAGACCGTCGGATCCATGGCGAAGGCAATTTCCGCCCGCAGCTCGGAAATGTTCCACCCCTTTTCGGAAGAGGTCCACAGCACGCGCGGGAAGGCCGCGGGGCGTTTCGAAATGGCCTTCAGCGTTTCAGCGGCGAGAGCCTCGGCTTGCGCAGGCTTGATCTTGTCCGCCTTGGTGAGCACCACCTGATAGCTGACCGCGCTCTTGTCGAGCGCGTCCAGCGCTTCGCCGTCGACGGCCTTCAAGCCGTGCCGGCTGTCGATCAGGAGGTAGACGCGTTTGAGGTTCACCCGACCCTGCAGATAGGCGCGCCCCAGGTTCTGGAACTTCTTCACCTCGGTCTTCGAGGCCTTGGCCCAGCCGTAGCCGGGCAGGTCCACCAGGCGGAGATCCTCTCCGACCTGGAAAAAGTTGACCTCTCGGGTCCGCCCTGGCTCGTTCGAAGCGCGAGCGAGCTTCTTCATGCCGACCAGGGCATTGATCAGGCTGGACTTGCCCACGTTCGACCGGCCGGCGAAGGCGACCTCAGGCAGATCCGGGGCGGGCAGCTGTTCGATCTTGGCCGCCCCCATGACGAATTGGGCCGGCCTCGCGAACATCACCCTGGCGGCTTCGACGTAGTCGTCGTCGAAGCTGCTCATCCGGGGACCTTGTATTCCTTGCCCTGAATACGGGCGATGAGGCCATCGATCGGGTTCGCCGTGTCGTGGCGACGCATGATGATGTACTGCTGAATGATCGTGAGCAGGTTCGACCAGGCCCAGTAGATCACCAGACCGGCGGGCGACTGTGCCAGCAGCACGGTGAAGATCACCGGGAACCAGCGCATGATCGTCTGCTGCGTCGGGTCCGGCGATGCCGGGCTCATCGATGTCTGCAGCCACATGGTGATGCCGTAGAGCAGCGGCCACACGCCGATGTGCAGCGTGGAATCAAGGAAGCCACCGATCAGGGGAGCCGTTGCCGGGTCCCAAGGGATGAGGCCGAACAGGTTCCACATTGTCGAGGGATCGCGCGCCGAGAGGTCGTGAATCCAACCGAAGAACGGCGCGTGGCGCATCTCGATGGTGACGAACAGCACCTTGTACAACGAGAAGAAGACCGGAATCTGGATCAGGATGGGCAGACAGCCCGCCAATGGATTGATCTTTTCCTTCTGGTAGAGCGCCATCATTTCCTGCTGCTGACGCGTCGGGTCGTCGGCGTACTTCTTCTTGATCTCTTCCTGCTTGGGCTGGAGCTTCTTGATCTTGGCCATCGAGGCGAAAGCCTGGTTAGCCAGCGGGAAGAAAAGGAGCTTGGCGCAGACGGTCAGCAGCAGGATCGACAGGCCGAAGTTGCCGATGTGCTTGTAGAAGAACTCCAGCACGGCGAAGAGCGGCCGCGTGAAGATCCAGAACATCTTCCCCCAGTCGATCGCCAGGTCGAACTGGGTGATCCCGAGCTCGGTCTCGTAGCCTTTCAGAATCTCGTTCCGCTTGGCGCCCGCAAAGAGGCGCGTGTCCCGCGTAATTTGGCGGTTGGGTCCGATCTGCACCAATCGGCCCTCGAACACCGCTTCCAGCACCTTCACGCCATTCAGGTCGCTGACCCGGAACTTGCCGTGGCCCGACTCCGTGGCGTTGGGCGCCAGCGCGGCCATCCAGTACTTGTCCGTAATGCCGAGCCAGCCGCCGCGCGTGGCTTCGTCGAACGCCTTCTCCGGCGTCTGCTTCACCCAGTCCTTGTACTTGATCATCTGCAGGGCGCCGTTCACGACCCCGATTGCGCCCTCGTGCACGACCATGTTGCGGTTGGCGTCATGCGGGAAGCCGCGGCGCTGGACGGTGGAGTACGGGAGCAACGACACCGGCTGGCCCGACAGGTTGGCGACCGTGTCGGAGACGGTGAACATATACTGATCGTCGACCGAGATAGTGCGGGTGAAGCGCAGGCCCGCGCCGTTGTCGTAGGTCAGCACCACCGGGGTGGCCGGGGTCAGCACCCTGCCGCTCTTGAGTTCCCAGAGGGTGCCGGCCCGCGGCAGGTTGGGAATATTCTGCCCCGCCCAGCCGAAGGTCGCGAAGTACGCGTTCGGCAGGCCTTCGGGCCGCAGCAGTTCGACCAGTGGAGACTTCGGATCCAGGGTCGTGTGGTACTGCTTGAGGTAGAGGTCGTCGATGCGCCCGCCGCGCAACGAAATCGACCCATGCAGCATTGGCGTTTCAACCGGGATCCGCGGGCTTGCGGCACGGGCCTCGGCGCGCGTGCGATAGGTCCCGATTGCCGGGCCGACGCCTGGAGCCGACGAACCTGCCGCGGCTTGCGCCGTCGCAGCCGGATGGCGCGCCGCTTCCGCCTTGCGCCGATTGGCTTCCGGTACGACCACCAGGAACTGGTAGACCAGCAGGATAATCACGGCGCAAACAGCGAAGATGATCGTGTTGCGGCTGTTGTCTGGCTGCATTGGAGGCTTTTCGCGGAAAGGTGTTGGCGCTTAGGCGCCGGGGCGGGCGTCGCCGGCGGCGAGCCTTATCAGCGCTGTTTTCACGTCGTCAAGCAGCCGCGCCCACGACCGCGTCGTCGCACCCATGCGGGCGATGAGCACATAGTCGTGCCCGGGCCGCCCGTGGAGAGGCACGAGGCGGCGCGCCGCTTCTCGAAGACGCCGCTTGGCGCGGTTGCGGACCACCGCCCCGCCTACCTTGCGGGTGGCGGTGAAGCCGATGCCGATGTGGTCGGAGCCGTCCCCCCGATCGCGGTCCTGAATGACCACTGCACCCCGCGAGATCCAGGGCGCACGCGAGGCCGCCAGGAACTGGGGGCGGGACTTCAGGCGCAGGATGCGGGGCGGGGAATCGGAGGCCATGGATGGCAGCCTAGCCTATTGCAGATACGACAACGCCGGCCGCGATGGCGGCCGGCGTGACGTGCTTTCAAGAAGCGAGAGGCTTCCGACTAGGCGGTCAGGCGCTTGCGGCCCTTGGCGCGGCGGCGCGCGATGACCTTCTGGCCGTTCTTGGTGGCCATGCGGCTGCGGAAGCCGTGACGGCGCTTGCGCACGAGTCGGGACGGCTGGTAGGTCCGCTTCACGGTAAGGCTCCAACGTTAGGTGGCCGGAAACATGGTGCTTCCGGCGAAAGAGGCGCGGCGTATAAGCGTTGGGCGCGCGCCTGTCAACGCGGCGGGGCGCTGGAGCCGGGGGTTGCACCATGGGTGAGGGGTGGAAGCGCGCCGCAATCCTCGCCGGGATTCTTGCACTGCTCGGCCTGTATACCCTGTGGCGGGGCGTGCCCGAACGCGCTGGCGTCGACCATCTTGAAGTCCAGCTCGCCTTGTATCCGGTCGCGGGCGCGCCGGGCGGCGCAATCCGGCTCGATCGATATGTTCGCTACTACGCCGACGCCCGGCCGCGCCGCTGGAGCGATCTCCACCTGCAATCCCCGCCGCCGGCGGCCACGCCTGCGCCCGACGGGCGGACCCTGATCATCGGCCGTCTCGTCGATCCGATCCTCCGCGGCGGGCTTGAGCCCGGCGTCCGACGGGTCAGATTGATGCAATTGCCCGTGGTCGAAGGCCCTGGCTGCCTCGTGGTGAATGTCATCTACGACCCGGCTCGGGACGAAATCCTCGCCGGTTGGTGCAATGCGGAGCGCGCGTCTCCGCGACTCTGACTGAGCCGGCCCCCGTGAATCCGCGTATTGGGGCATGGTCTGACGACGCGGCGCCGCTTGATGCGTTAGACAGGCAAATCCCGGAGCCCTGCCCGCCGTGACCGACCCGATCGTTCCTGCTGAGCCGCCGACCCAGGAGGAGACCACAGCCGCACGTCTGCGGCGGTGGGCGCCGCTGTTCGCTATGCTTGCCGCCGCCGCCGCAGTCTATTTCTCCGGAGCCTATCGCTACGTCTCGTTCAGCGAGTTGCGTCACCGGCATGAAGACCTGAAGTTTTTCGTCGAGGAGCACTTCCTGCTGGGACTGGCGATCTATGTGGCGGTGTTCACCGCGGCCACCTTCGTGGCGGTGCCCGGCGCCATGGTGCTGCAGCTGATCTCGGGCTTCCTGTTCGGTCCGTGGATCGGAGGCCTCGCGACGGCGGTTTCGGCCACCGCCGGTTCGCTCGGCTACTACTACGCCGCCCGAAGCGCGCTGGGGGACTCCCTGCGGCGAAAGGCCTACGCCGATCCACGGTCACGGCGTTGGCGCGAGGGACTCGAGAAGGACGCGTTCTGGTATCTGCTCGGCCTGCGCGTGCCGCCGGTGATGCTGTTCGTGGCGATCAGCGCGCTCTCGGGCCTCGCGGCCGTCCCCTTGCGGGCCTATGTCGCCGCCACCTTCCTGGGGGTGCTTCCGTCTGCGACGGTCTATGCGGCCATCGGCGCGGGGCTGAGCCGCATCTTCGAGCGCGATGAGCCAATCAATCCCATGGCTCCAGAAATTTTCTGGCCGATGATGGGGTTGGGAATCCTGTCGCTCATTCCGGCGGCGGTGAAGTTGGCGGGTAACCTTCACAAGCGCCGGCGCGAAGGGGAGTCCGCATGACCCGAAACTTGAGTCGATCCTGGCCCCTGTTGCTCATCGCCGCCGCCATCGCGGCCCTCTTCCTGTCGGGCTGGAACCGTTACCTTTCCCTGGACGCGCTGCGGACCAACGAGGGGGTCCTCCGCACGCTGGTGAACGACAACCTTGCGCTGGCGGTAGCCCTATTCGTGGCGGCCTACTTCGTCATCGTAGCTGTCTACATCCCCGGTGCGTCGATCATGACTTTGGCCGGCGGCCTGTTGTTTGGGCCTTGGCTCGGCTCCGCCGCGACGGTCATGGGGGCGACGCTGGGCGCAGTGGCGGCGTGGTGGCTGGTGCGAACTTCGCTCGGCGAGCCCCTCCGGCGCCGAGCCGAGCAGTCCGGCGGAATGCTCAGGGGCCTGCTGGCAGGTTTTCAGGGGGACGCCTTTTCCTATGTCCTGAGCCTGCGCCTCATTCCAGCGGCGCCCTTCTGGCTGGTGAACGCCGCCGCCGGGATCGGATCGGCGCCCCTGCGCCCCTACATCCTGGCCACCTTCCTGGGGGTGATCCCGGCCACGGTGATCTATTCAGGCATCGGCGCGGGTCTGGGGGCGTTGTTCCGCAGAGGAGAGGCGCCGGACCTCAGGGTCATCTTCGAGCCGCAGATCCTCTGGCCGCTCCTGGGGCTAGCGGTGCTCTCCATCGTACCGGCCGTGTGGAAGGTGCTGTTCCGCAAGCGGGCGAGCGCCGCGTGAGAAAGCTGAGTGCGGACATCGCGGTCGTCGGCGCTGGATCGGGCGGCCTCTCGGTCGCCTCCGGCGCCGCGCAGCTCGGATTGCGCGTGGTGCTCTTTGAAAAGGGAGAGATGGGCGGCGATTGCCTGAACGCCGGCTGCGTACCATCCAAGGCCCTCATCGCCGCAGCCCACGCCGCCCACGAGGCGCGCGCCTCTGCTCGCCTGGGCGTCTACGCCGATCCTCGGATCGACTTTCCTGCAGTCATGGCCCATGTCCGCGGCGCCATCGCGGCCATCGCGCCCCACGACAGTCAGGCCCGCTTCGAAGGTCTCGGGGTCACGGTGGTCCGCGAGGCGGCGCGATTTGCCGGGCCGGCGACCCTGGTCTCGGAATCCGTCCAGGTCATGGCGCGCCAGATTGTCGTCGCGACGGGTTCCCGCGCCAAGGCGCCGGCCATTCCGGGTCTGGCCGGCTCGGGCTTCCTGACCAATGAGACAGTCTGGTCTCTAAGCGAATTGCCGCGGCGTCTCATCGTCATGGGGGCGGGTCCGATCGGTGTAGAGCTAGGACAGGCGTTCCGCCGCCTGGGATCTGAGGTCGTCATGGTGGAGGCGGCGCAAGTCCTGCCCCGCGAAGACCGCGACCTTGTGGAACCGCTCCTCGTCCAGCTGAAAGCGGACGCCGTTGAACTCTTTACCGGTCGCACGGTTGATTCCGTCGAGCGCGACGGGGACGGCGTGGCGGTGATCTCGGGCGGCCATCGCATTCAGGGCAGCCACCTGCTGCTCGCGGTCGGACGCGAACCCGTCCTCGACGGGCTCCACCTCGAGGCGGCCGGCGTCGCGTTTGGATCGCGGGGCCCGATCCTGGACCGTCAGTTGAGGTCGACCTCAAATCGTCGGGTCTTCTTCATCGGCGACGTGGCCGGTCGTGAGGCCTTTACCCACGTCGCGGGCGCTCATGCGGGTCTCGTGGTCCGACGGGCCCTTTTCGCCCAGGCCGTCGACGTCGAAGGGCTGGTCGTCCCGCGTGTCACCTACACAGACCCGGAAATTGCGGCGGTCGGCCTCACCGAGGCGGAGGCCCGGCGCCGGCATGGCGCGGCCGTGAAAGTGCTCACCGCACCTTTCACGGGCAATGACAGGGCCGTCGCCGAAGCGGACACGCGAGGCTCAGGCAAGCTGATCGTCGACGGCAGGGGGCGGATTCTGGGGGCAGCCCTCACCGGGCGAAACGCAGGCGAACTGATACTCCCCTGGGCGCTGGCGCTGACGGCGAAGCTCAAGCTCCGCGCCTTCACGGATGTGATCGCGCCCTATCCTACTCGGGGCGAGATTCACAAGCGCCTTGCCTCGGCCTTCTACAGCCCCATCCTTTTCTCCGGGCGAACGCGGGCGCTTGTCAGCCTCCTCAAACGGCTCGGCTGAGAGACCAAGCCTTTCCTTGCCCCGGCGAGTCGGGTGTCATACCTCCGCTAGCTAGGCGGACCGCCCCGGTCCGTGACGGTTCGACCGATGACGCTTCCCCGGCCATTTGGCCGATTGCGATGGCCCAGCGGGCTTTCCTCGCGGCTGCTCCTGCTGACCGCGGCTTTCGTCGTGGTCGCTGACCTGTTCATCCTCGCGCCCGCCCTGTCGTCATTCGAGGAACGCTGGCTGCTGGACCGCATTCGTCGCGCCGAGATCGCGGCCGGTGCGGTGGACGTCGCCCCGGACAATTTCGTGCCTGACCGCCTGGCGGATCGCCTTCTGACATCCGCCGGCGTCACGGCTGTGGCGATCAAGGAGCAGGGGAGACGGCGTCTGGTCCTTGCGGCCCCGCAGATGGAGGCGGCGCCGGACTTCACGGACCTGCGCCGTGGCCGGATCGTCAGTTGGCTCGTGGCGCCGTGGAAGACACTGTTCGGCGCGCCGGATCGCATGATCCGCGCGATCGCCTCACCGTGCTGTCGCACCGCCGAGTTCATCGAGATCGTCACGCCGGCCGAACCGCTCAAGCGCGATCTCTGGTCCTACCTGGTGCGCATTTTCGCTCTGTCGGTGCTGATCTCGGTGCTCGCGGGCGCATTGATCTACGCGGCCCTGTCCGCGTTTATCGTGCGTCCAATGCGGCGGATCACCGCCTCCATCGAACAGTTCAGGGCGGACCCCGAAGACCCCGATGCGGCTCCCGAGCACTCCGGTCGGCGCGATGAGATCGGCCGGGTCGAGGAAGAACTGGCCACCATGCAGGAGGAGGTGCGTCAGGCCCTCCGGTCGCGCGCCCGGCTCGCCGCCCTTGGCGAGGCTGTGGCCAAGATCAACCACGATCTGCGCAACATGCTGACCTCGGCCCAGCTGGCCTCCGAACGGCTTGCGGACTCGGGCGATCCCGTGGTGGCGCAGGCTCTCCCAAGGCTGGAACGGGCGCTGGATCGCGCGCTGGGGCTGACGCGGGACGTCCTGAACTACGGCAAGAGCGAGGTGGAGACCGCACCCAGGGTGAAGAAGGCCGCGCTCAGGGCGGCGGTCGAGGCGGCGGGCGAGGATGCCGGCCTTTCACCCACCGGGGTCGTCCTGAAGGCCGACATTGGCCGCAGTCTGTCGGTGGAAGCCGATCCCGAGCAATTGCACCGCATCCTTGTCAACCTGATGCGGAACGCCCGTCAGGCGGTGGAGGCGACCGAACGCGTGGGTGGGGGCGTTGTCAGCGTTTCCGCCGAACGGCTGGAGGGCGCCCTGGCGATACGGGTCGCCGACAACGGCGGCGGCATCCCCGAGAAGGTCCTTGACCGTCTGTTCCAGCCCTTCGCCGGATCAGGTCGTGCGGGAGGAGCCGGGCTCGGACTGGCGATCAGTCGCGAACTCGCTCAGGCCCACGGCGGAGAGGTTCGGCTGCTGGAGACGGGACCCGAGGGATCGGTTTTCGAGTTGCTCCTGCCGCAAAGATCCGTGGGCAAGCACTCCAGGAGTCGGCAAAAGTCGTCCTAGGGCCAAGCCGCCACAACACCTTCACGGCGAGGGTCGGCTGCGCCTTCCAGGCGACCGTTGCGTCGGATGATCACGTGCAAACCGCTTTCCTCGCCCGCTCCCGGCCGGACTTCGATCCCGCGTGACTTCAATTCGGCCAGAATGGCCGGATGCAGCTTCTGGGCTTCGCCGGAGTAGTTCGATCCCCGACCGATGACGTTGGGGAGATCGACGGCCTGCTGCGGCGCGAGGTTCCAGACGAAAAGACCGAGCAGGGTCTTGAGGTTATAGCCCAGGATGGCGGATCCGCCCGGAGATCCCAAGGCAGCCACAAACCGCCCGCTCCGATCGGTGACGATGAGCGGCGACATGGAGGAACGCGGCCGCTTGCCAGGCGCGGCGGCGTTGGCCGCTGGCGCTCCGTCTGGCTCGGTGGGCAGGAAGGAAAAGTCGGTCAGCTGATTGTTCAGGAAGAAGCCGCCCACCATGCGTCCGGTGCCGAACAGGCTCTCCACCGTCGTGGTCATGCTGACGGCATTGCCCCACCGGTCCACAACGACCAAGTGGCTCGTGCCATGGGGTTCGAGGGTAGAGTCTGGTCCCCTTCGGGGGGCGCCGGGCGGTGATCCGGGCGTAGGAGCCGGACCGCCACGCGTCTGAACCAGCGCTGCACGGCGACGAACATAGCTAGGGTCGAGCAGACCCTCCACCGGTACGGTGACGAACTCCGGATCCCCTATGTATCGGTCGCGGTCCGCATACATGAGCCTTTCCGTCTCGGCGAAAGCGGCCCAGGCGTCAGCCGAGTCCGGGCCGCCCCGGATGGCGGTGGTCTGCTCAAGCATCGCTAGGGCCTGCAGGACGGACACCCCACTGGAAGGCGGCGGTGCAGTGCAGACGATCATCGCGAGCCAGGGACGGCACAGCGCGTCGTGCTTCTGCGGACGATACGCCTTCAGGTCCGCCGCGGTCATGGCTCCGGCGAGAGGTTCCTGGCGGGTCCGTGCAGCGATGGCTTCCGCAATCTGACCTTCATAGAGGGCGCTGGGTCCCTCAGCCGCGAGTCGGGAGAGGGTGGCGGCGTAGGCCGGGTTCACGATCCGGTCGCCGGTCTCCATGAGGGTTCCGTCCTCTTCGGTGAAGTAGGCGAGGAAGTCCGGCTGACGGCTCTCGGGAGCGCCCGAATTGACCAAGCGGGATAAACGGGGGCTCATCGTGAACCCGTCACGGGCAAGATTGATCGCGTCACCGAAAAGGCTGTTCCAGGGTAGGCGGCCATGGTCCCTTTGCGCCATGGCCAGCATCGCCGCAGCCCCCGGGACGCCTGTGGCCCGACCCGACACCACGGCCGCGGCGAACGGCAACGGCTTGCCATCGGGGCCTTCGAACATGTCGGCCGTCGCCCCGGCGGGCGCCCGCTCGCGGCCGTCGTAGGCTGTTACGCGCCGCGTCGCCGCGTCGTAGTAAAGCATGAACGACCCGCCCCCGAGGCCCGAGCTCTGCGGTTCAACCAGTCCCAGGGTCGCCTGGATGGCCACAGCGGCGTCCACGGCTGAGCCCCCGCGGTGGAGAACAGCCATTCCGGCCTGCACGGCGTGCGGATTGGCGGCCGCAACCATCTCGATGGGGCCCTCGGCCTTCTCCGGATCCGCCGGTGGGACGCCGCGGAAAGTAAAAGGGGCGCAGGCCGCGAGCGCGAGCACAACAAAGGCGGCCAGGGCGGTGGCAGGCTGACGGCGGGTCATGACGACTGGAAATAGGCGAGCTGTGGCGTTTGTGAAACCGCCTCGGCGCCGATCCCGTCCGGGTCCGGGGGACTTTGTCCGCGGTCGGCATCACTGGGGGCCGCATTCAGGGGGCGGGAGGATAGAGCAAGCCAACTGAAACCAAGCTCCATTTTCCGCCCAAAACAGCCTTGCATCGGCTACGCCTTGCGACTAGGTATCGCGCCCTCGCTGCGCCGACGCGGCGGCGAGCAGACGCGCCCGTAGCTCAGCTGGATAGAGCATCAGACTACGAATCTGAGGGTCGGACGTTCGAATCGTTCCGGGCGCGCCATT
>JAIBAU010000047.1 GCA_019695035.1 Caulobacteraceae bacterium
CCCCAGTTCCCAACTCCACCGTTCGGCGGACCTGCGAAGCGCGGCGTTGAGTCCCCAGCCGAGGGCGGGGGTGTCGTGCTGGTCGTTGGCGGGGGTCGTGGTCGAGCGATCCGGCGACACGCTCACCGAGCGGTTGGCGAAGTCGCTGGCCCGCATCCAGGCCTGCAGCCTCCATCCGGCCTCGGGGCCGTCGGGCCCGGCCAAGGCGACGCTGGCCGAGAGACCGGAGGCCTCGGCCCGCGCGCCGGACAGGCCCGCGCCTCGCGCTTCGTCGTAGCCGCCCAGTCGCAGGGACAGCCGAGCGGTCCCCAGCCGCGCCTCCAGGCGCGCCGCGGCGGCCCTGGCGTCGAGATCGAGCGGCGTATCGGCCGCCCCGGCCTCCGGACCCCGCACCGGGCTATAGCCGTCGCTGCGGTCGCTGACCGCGCTGCCGAACAGGCGTGCGTCACCCGCCGCCGCGACACCCGCAGCCGCCCAGCGCAATCCGTCGTCCCCGCCGACCGAAAGGTCGCCGGCGCCGCCCGCACCCCGTTCATAGAGATCCACGACCCCGGTCAGGGCGCCGGCGCCGTAAGGCCCGGCTCCGGCCCCCCGCACCACATCCACCCGCGCCAGGCTTTCCGGAGGGACCTGCGACCAGATCACCCAGCCCCCGAAAGGATCATTCAGGGGCACGCCGTCCAGCAGGACCAGGGCCCGACCGGCCCCCGAGGGCGCGATAGCCCGCAGGCTGATCCCCTGGGTCGAAGGGTTCGCAGCCAGGGACGAGGTGCGGCGGAAAAGGGAGACGCCCGGGACACGGGTCAAGGCCTCATCCAGGCGTGGGGCCGGCTCGAGAGCCTCCAGATCGAGGCGAGTGACGGAAAAGGCCGCGTCGGCCGGACGAGGCGGCAAGCGCGCGGCCGTGACCACGACCTCGTCGACTGTCGGGGGCGGCGGTAGGTCAGGCACGCAGCGATCTCCGTACGCACGAGGTCTAGCCAGCCCTCGTCCCGCGCGCCAGCCGCGCAGGCGATTTGAGGACCGCCGCGACGCCGCCTTGCCCCGGCGGTCGTGCTCTCCGATAAAGTCCAGGTGAACCGCCAGGCCCTCATCATCGACTGCGACACGGGCGTCGACGACGCCGTCGCCCTTCTGCTCGCCTTCAAGAGCCCGGAGTTCGACATTCTCGGAGTCTGCACCACTGACGGCAACGTCTCGGCGGAGCAGGTGGCGCGCAACACGCGCATCATCCGGGAGATCGCCGGCCGCGAGGACGTGCCGGTGGTTATCGGCTGCCCACGGCCCATCGTTCGGGACCCCGTGGAGGCAGGCCATTTCCACGGCGAGAGCGGTCTGGGGGACCTCGAGATCTTCGAGCCTCGCGCACCCGCCGCACTCGGGCACGCCGTCAATTTCATCATCGAGCAGGTGATGAGCCGGCCGCCGGAGAGCGTCACCCTGGCGGTCACGGGGCCCATGACCAACCTCGCCGTCGCCATGGTCATGCAGCCCGAGATCATCGAGCGGCTGGGCCCCGTGATCATCATGGGAGGCGCCCGCTCGGAAGGCGGCAACATCATCGCCTCGGCCGAGTTCAACGTCTTCGCCGACCCGCACGCCGCCCAGGTCGTCTTCACCTCGGGCTGCCCCATCACAGTCCTGGGCCTCGACGCCACCCATCAGGTGCGCGCCACCGCCGAACGTCGCGCCGCCGTCCGGTCGCTGGGAACCCCAGCCGCCCGCACGGCTGGTCGTCTGCTGGACTTCGCCGCCGGGGTGGCGGCCGAGCTGATGGACGGCGAGGATCCGCCGCTGCACGACCCCTGCACCATCGCCTTCCTGCTCAGGCCCGAGCTGTTCGCCACCCGCGCCTGCGCCGTGTTGGTCGAGACGGGGTCGCCGCTCACCATCGGCCACACGGCGGTGGAGTTCCGTGTCGATCCGAAGACGGCCTCGATCCACTGGGTGACCCGGGTCGACGCCGACGGGGTGTTCGACCTGCTGCTCGAAAGGCTGGCGCTATGAGCGTGCGGATCACGGTGGTGGGCTCCGTGAACCTTGACTTCGTCGCGACCGGGCCCCGGCTGCCGGCGCCCGGCGAGACCGTGACGGGGGCGGCGCTGGCCCGACATCCGGGCGGCAAGGGAGCCAACCAGGCGCTGGCCGCCCGTCGCCTGGGCGCCGAGGTCAAGCTTGTCGGGCGGGTCGGCGCCGACTCCATGGGCGACGAGGCCCTGTCGCTGCTGCGACTGGAGGGCGTCGATCTGTCGGACTGCGCCGCGCTGGCGGGCGAGGCGACCGGCGTGGCCCTCATCGCGGTCGATGCGCGCGGCGAAAACCAGATCGTGGTGGCGCCCGGCGCCAACGCGGCCTTCGCGCCCTCGCATCTGCCGGATCTCGGCAGTGACGCCCTGATCCTGCAGCTCGAACTGCCGATTGAGACCGTGGCGGCGGCGGTGGGCGAAGCGAAGGGCTTCGTCTGCGTCAACCTCGCGCCGGCCTCACCCGTGCCCGCCAGCGTTCTGGAGCGGGCCGACCTGTTGATCGTCAACGAGACCGAGGCCGCCTTCTACGGCGAGGCCCTGCACCGGGTGAACGGGCTTGTCGCTGTGACGCGCGGCGCGAGAGGCGCTGCGCTCTATAAGGGCGCGGTGCTCCTGGCCGAGGCGGCCCCGCCCCCGGTCGAGGCGGTCGACACCGTGGGCGCTGGGGACGCCTTCGTCGCCGCGCTGACCCTCGCCCTGCTGGAAGGCCGGCCGCCGCAGGATGCGCTTCGCTTCGCCTGTGTCACCGGGGCGCTGACGGCCACGCGCGCCGGGGCCCAACCGTCGCTGCCGCGCCGCGCCGAGGTCGACGCCCGCCTCTGAAGTCGCGGCCCGCTCCGGGATCTCCCCGACTTCCGCCGTCGAACGCTTTGGGAGTAAGAACCCCCAATGACCGACCGCGTCCCCGAACTCAGCCTCCTGGCCTACACCCACGGCGACGACGGCGCCCGCGCCGCCTTCTCCGCCGATCTGATGCGCGGTTTGCAGCGCTTCGGCTTCATCATCCTGACCGACCACAATGTGCCCGAGGCCCTGCTCGACCGGGCCTACGGACTGGCCGAGCAGCTGTTCGCCCTGCCAGAGGCGACCAAGCGGCGCTGGGCCGGGGGCATGCGCGGCTACACCCCCTTCGGCGTTGAGCACGCGAAGGATTCCCGCCTGCCGGACCTGAAGGAGTTCTGGCAGATCGGCCACGACGACGTGCCTGCCGATGTGGACCGTGAAATCTTCCCGGAAAACGTCTGGCCGGAAGGTGTGGACGGGTTCGAAGACACCTTCCGGGCGCTGTTCAGCGGGCTGAACGACACTGGCCGAATTCTCCTCGAAGCCCTGGCTCCGCAGCTGCAGCTGCCCTCCGATTGGTTTGACGACAAGGTCGAGCGCGGCACTTCGCTGCTGCGCGTGCTGCACTATCCGCCGGTGGCGGACGACACGCCGCCGGGAGCGGTGCGCTCGGCCGCGCACGAAGACATCAACTTCATCACCATCCTGGTCGCCGCCCGCGGCGCCGGGCTGCAGTTGCTGGACCGCGACGGAACCTGGCTGCCGGTCGAGACCCAGCCGAAGAACCTTATCGTCGACAGCGGCGACATGCTGCAGCGCCTGACCAACGGCGTGATCCCCTCGACGACCCATCGCGTGGTCAATCCCGAGGGCCCGAACGTCTCCCGCTACTCCATGCCGTTCTTCATGCACCCGACCCTGGAGACGTCGCTGGCGGCCCTTCCGCAGTGCGTTCCGGCAGGCGAGCGACCGAAATGGCCGCCGGTCACCGCCGGCGAATTTCTCGACGAGCGCCTTCGCGAAATCGGCCTGAAGAAGTAGGCCCCAAAAAGGAAAAGGCCGGCAGGTTCGCCCTCACGAACCCCCGGCCCTCCCCCCGACAGGGGCTGTTAGCCCTGCCCCGTCGTTAGAAGGTGCGACCCAGGCGGATGCCGAAGGTCCGCGGGCGGACCGGCACGATGTAGGTCTGGGCCCCACACACCGCCTCGGCGCATTCGGCGTAACGGTAGACGTTGGCACGCTCGTCGAAGGCGTTCTTCAGGAACAGCTCCAGCGTCCACTCGCCCCGGTCGACGCCGGCGGTAAAGTCCGCCGTCCAGTAATCCGGCTGCTGGCCGATGATCGAACGCTCATAGGTGCGCAGGTCGGTCCAGGTTTCGCCGACATAGACGACGGCGCCCTGGACGTGGGCGTCGTACTCCCCGAGCGACCACTCGTAACGGGCGGTCAGGTTGCCCTTGACGCGGGGCGTGGTGGGCAGCTGGGTCCCCGAGGGCGCCAACGGTGAAGGACAGACCGTGGCGGGATTGCCCGATGCGTCCAGGAAGCCGCAATAGTTTTCTGACAGGCGCGCATCGGTGAGCGCAAGGCCTCCGGTCAGCGTCAGGCCCGCGACCGGACGCCAGATCACGTCCGTTTCCAGACCGTCCACATTGGCCTGTGCCGCGTTCTTGATTTCGGTGAGGCCCTGGGTGCCCAGGATGGAGAATTGGAAGTTCTCCCAGCGCTCATGATAGATGGCGCCGTTCCAGCGCAGGGACCCGTTCAGCCAGGTCGTCTTCCAGCCGAACTCGAAGTTGGTCAGGAAGTCCGAACTGTACGGCGGCAGGGTGCCGCGCCGGTTCACGCCGCCCGGACGGAAACCCGTCGACCAGGTGGCGTAGACCATTTTGTCTTCGTCGATCTTGTAGGTCATGTTGACCCGGTGGGTGTACCCGCTCTCGGCGATGCCCTTGTTCACGTTGGTGCAAGGGGCCTTGGGCGTGGTGTCCAGCGGACCGGCGAAGCAGGCGGCGACGCCGGTCGAACCCGAATATCCCGATCCAAAGCCGAAGAAGCCTTCCAGCTGGTTGTCGTACTGGAAGAAGCGCAGGCCGCCCGTGATCGCCACCCGGTCGGTGAGGTCGTAGGTGACTTCGCCGAAGATGGCCCGGTCCTGGTCAATCCGCAGCTGCTCGGTCAGCCACAGGGTGTCGTCCCAACCGGGCACCTCCAGCACCGAAGCGAGGCCGTCGATACGATAGCGCTGCTCGATGTTATGCTGGGTGCGCTGGTAGAAGGCGCCGACCACCCAACGCAGGGCGCCGTCGGAGTCCGACAGGCGGATCTCGTGGGTCTGGCGACGGTAGCGATCGCGGCCCTGGATGTACTGCGAGGGATTGTCCAGGGTGATGTAGGCGTCGTCGTACCAGTAGCTGCCGTAGCCGCAGCACTGGTCATAGAAGTACGAGTAGTCGGAGTAGTCCTGCTCGACCTCGTCGCGACGGTTCAGATAAGAACCCGCATAGATCATGTCCCAGTCGAAGAGCTTGCCTTCGATGGTCAGGGCCGCCTGGTAGAACTGGTCGTGGCTGGACTCCGGATAGAAGTGGGTGACCTCCAGGTCCCCGACGTTCGGATCGTAGGCGAAGATGCCGCTGGTGTCGGTCACCTGGCCCATGATCTGCGGAGTGATGGCCCAGTCGTCGTTCAGCTCGACGCGCAGGGCGGCGCGCCCGCCCCAGACGTCGACCGGGTTGTAGTCGTCCTCGACCCGGTTGGCGTTGTCGATGGTCGCGCCCGAGGTCGGATAGGTCCGGGTGCCGAACACATTGTCGATGAAACCGCCGTCGTGGCGGTACCATCCCACGACGCGCAGCGCGGCGTTCTCCATCAGCGGGACGTTGATGAAGCCCTCGGCCGACCCGCCCATCTCGCCGTGATCGACGCTGTTCAGCTCCAGATCCACCGCGGCGTCGAAACCGGAGGGATCGGGCTTGTTGGTGATCAGGCGGATGGTGCCGGCCTGCGAGCTGGCGCCGTAGAGGGTGCCCTGCGGTCCGGACAGGCTTTCGACGCGCGCCATGTCGTAGACGTCGATGTCGAGCGCGCCCTGAATGGTCGTGATCGGCTGTTCGTCGAGATAGATGCCCACCGACGGCAGGGAGCCGGAGTGGTTGCCGTCGCCGCCCGAGGCGACGCCGCGCATGTAGACCTGGCTGAAGCCCGGCGCGACCGTCTGGTAGCTGACCGCGGGCAGGTACTGGACATAGTCGTTGAAGTCCGAGACGCCGAGCTGGTCCAGCTTTTCGGTGGTCAGGGCCTGCACCTGGATCGGCACGTCCTGCAGGTTCTCGTCGCGCTTCTGCGCCGTGACGATCACCTCATCGACGGTCGTCGCGGATTCGGATTGGGCGAAGGCGGCAGGCACCCCCGCGATCATCGTCGACGTCAGCAGCGCCGCGGTCCACACCGCGGTCCGGACCGCCCTACCCCTTGCCATTCGCACAGCCATTTCTCCCCCTGAGCAAAAGCTCAAAAACCCTTGTTCGCAGGCTGCCCCACCTACGCCGCTTGTCAACGCGTATTGATTACGCCGGCGTGAGCATAACCGGTTGTTTGCTCAGGGTGTTGCGCAGGGGTGGCAGACCGGGTCCAGGACCGCAGCTAGTTCCGCCAGCGCTCCAGCGCCGGTCCCAGGCCCTGCTTGAGCGGGTCCAGCCAGGGTTCGAAGTGCTTCCACTGCTCCAGGCCCTCGGTGAAGATGGGCTTGCGGACCTGTTCGGAACTGGCCGTGCGGACCGGCCGGTCGGTCTCGTGGAACCGCAGGCAGGCCGGCTCGAACGGCAGGCCGCAGTAGTCCAGCAGGGCGCGGGTCTGGGTCTCGGCGTCGACGACCATGTCTTCGTAGATGACCCGATGCGTCCGGCCCGGCAGCACCGCGTCGAAGTGAGCCATCAGGGCCACGTAGTCGGCGTAGTAGCGGCCCAGTTCCTCGAGGTCGTAGGTGAATGCCTGGCCGCGGGCGAAGTGCTGCTTGAAGGCCGAGAAGCAGCAAGCCATCGGGTGCCGCCGCGCGTCGATGATCCGCGCCTTGGGCAGGGCCAGTTGGATCAGCCCTATGTGCGCGAAATTGTTCGGCATCTTGTCGATGAAGAAGGGACGGTCAGTCTTCCGCTGGATCCGGGTCCTCTCCAGGTACTCCTCGCCCAGCGCGCGCAGCCCGGCCGCGTCCAGCTCCGCCAGCGCCTCCGGATAACGACTGTCGGGCCCGCGGTGCATGCCGCCGCCGATGCGCCGGGCCAGGGCGATGATGTCCGGCAGCTCCTGGGTGCCCTCGACCTGGCTGTGGCTGGAGAGAATCTGCTCGACCAGGGTGGATCCGGCCCGCGGCAGGCCCACGATGAAGATCGGGTCCGGGTCCTGGACGCCCTGGCCCTCGCGGGCGGCGAAAAACTCGCGCGTGAACAGCGCCTGGGAACGCTCCACGTGGGCATGCACATAGGCAGGTTCGTAGACCACCTGCGCCCGCCGGATGGCCGCGCCGCGGGCGTAGTGGCTGAACGAAGCGGCGTAGTCGCCTGCGTCCTCGAGCGCCTTCCCAAGTGCGAACTCGAGGTGCAGCCGGTCCTCCTGCGAAAGGTCCGCACGCTGCAGCTGGTCCTTGATCAGCTCGACGTCGCCGGGGGTGAAGCGCCAGGTCTTCAGGTTGGCGAGACTCCACCAGGCTTCGCCGAGGTTTGGCGCAACCTGTGTGGCCTCGCGGTAGGCGGCGACCGCCTCCTCCTGGCGGCCGATGGTCTTCAGCACGTGGCCATGGCTCATCCAGGTCTTGGCCTGGCGCGGGTGGGCCTTCAGGACCGCAGCGTAAAGGTCCGCCGCCGCCTCGTATTCGCCGATGCGCACGAGGGCGGCGGCCTTGAGGATGCGGTAGGCGGGATTGTCCGGGTCCCGGGCCAGCAGCTGGTCGACCTGGGCCACAGCCTCGGCGGGCCGGTTCTGGCGATGCAGGACGATAGCGTAGTTGTGCCGGGCCTCGGCGAAGCCGGGAGCCAGTTCGACCGCCCGGGTCAACAGCTTCTCGGCGTCATCCAGGCGGCCCAGGCGGCCGCCGACCTCGGCCAGCATCCGGATGGCCGGCACGCTGAAGGGATCGCGCTTGAGGTAGTCCCGCAGCAGGCGCTCGGCGACGGGCAGATCGTTGTCGACCAGGGCCTGGCCGGCCTTCAGCAGCACAGGGTCGGAGACCGACGCCCGGATTTCCGCCGCCCGCGCCTGTTCCGCCCCGGTTTCGTCGCCGATCAAGGCCAGCTGTTCGGCAAGCCCGCGCCAGGCGGGCACCAGGCGAGAATCCTGTCGCACCGCCTTGCGCAGGGCCGCGATCGCGGCGTCCCCCTGCCCCAGGAGCGCCAGGGACAGGCCCGCCTCCATGTGCGCCGCGGCCCAGTCGTCGTGCGAGCGGATGAGAGGCTCGACCTCCGCCAAGGCCTCGTTGGCGCGCCGCTGCCGGCGCAGCGATGAGGCCAGCAACAGGCGCGCCTGCGGATGGCCCTGCACGGCCGCGAGAATTTCGCGCGCCTGGGCCTCGGCCAGCGCGGGCTGTTCGCCCAGCAGGCTTGCGGCGTGGCGCAGCGCGGTAGCCAGATCCCCGGTGGATTGCGCCTCGCCCAAGCCTGAAGCTCCGTTGCCCTGATCGCCCGAGAGGGCGGCGCTGCGGCGCCGATGTCAACGGGCCCCGCCGCGATTTCACATCCCGGCCAGAGCCCTTGCTTCATAATTTTATCCGGGTATATAGGGCCCATGTCTGAGCCCCCCGAGCGCTATTCCGTCTTCGACGGCCGGCGTCGCATCGCCGCCGGCTCTCGGGCCGACGCCGCCCTGGCGGTGCGTCGCGCCGAGCTTGAAGGGGCCGCCGGCCCGCTGCTGGCCTTCGATTCCGCCGGCCTTCAGGTGGATTTCGACACGCGCGGCAGCGAGTCCGAGGTTCTGGCCCGTCTGCAGCCGCCCGCGGAGCCGCGAGGGCGAGGGCGGCCGCGGCTTGGGGTGGTGGCGCGCGAGGTGACGCTGCTGCCACGCCATTGGGAGTGGCTCGCGGCCCAGCCCGGCGGCGCCTCGGTGGCCCTGCGACGGTTGGTCGAGCAGGCCCGATCATCCGGCGAAGCGGCGCGTCGGACGGCCCGGGACAACGCCTACCGCTTCGCCGCCGCAATGGCCGGCGACCTGCCGGGGTTCGAGGAGGCGATGCGGGCGCTTTATGCCGGAGACGAGCCGGCGCTGGCGGCGCTGCTGCAGGCCTGGCCGGCGGACATACGCGACGAGATCGGGGTGCGGCTGGGCGGCGGCTGACGCCGCCGTTTGCCGATCCTCGCGGCCGGGCCTAGGCTCCCCCCAGTCCGCGTTCCCGCCCCTTGGCAACAGGAGCCGCCATGGACACCGCTTCCAAGCCCTACTACACCGCCACCGGCCTGCTGGCCGCCGTCCTGGGCGCCGCCCTGTTCAGCGGCGCCTTCTGGGTCACCAGCGAAGGCGGCCCGATTCCGGTCGAGTGGCCCGAGATCTTCAGCTCGCCGGTACATTTCACTCCCCTCTTCGCCCTTCCACTCGGTCTGTTCTGGCTGGGAGGCCGCCGGCTCGGCGTGATGGGCCTGCTGGTCCTCGCCGTTGGCATGACGCTGGTCCACTGGCTGGCCATGACTGAAGCCATTTCGGTCGCCCAGTCGGCGCGGCAGGACCACCTCGAGGGGGTTGTCGCGGGCGCGACCGGCGGGGCCATCGGCTCGGTCGGGACCTGGCTGCTGCTCATCCTCATGGGACCTGCGTTCAGGACAGCGCGGGCGGCCTCGCTCATGGCCTTCGGCGCCGTCCTCCTCATCGCCATAGGAGCCTACGGGGTGGGAATCGGGTCGTTCGCCAACCTCGGCGCCCTCGTCGGCGGCCGGCCCTTCACCGGTCCCGAACTGCAGCCCGCGGACCTGATCGTGAACCTCTACCTGCCCTGGCAGGTGGTCTACGGCGCGACCCTGGTCGCCCTGTTTCGGGCCCGGCCGCCGCTGGGCGGCTAGGCCGCACGAAAAAGGCCCCGCATCGCTGCGGGGCCTTCGCCGTCCCGTTGGGGAGCGGTCTTATTCGCCGGCGTCCGCGGCCGGGGTCTCGGCGTTGTCGCCCGCGCGGTACTGGCGCTCGGCGATACGGGCCGACTTACCGCGACGGTCGCGCAGGTAGTACAGCTTGGCGCGACGCACCACGCCGCGGCGCTTCACTTCGATCGACTCGATCATCGGCGACAGGGTCGGGAAGACCCGCTCGACGCCTTCGCCGAAGCTGATCTTGCGGACCGTGAAATTCTCGTGGATGCCCTCGCCGGCGCGGGCGATGCACACGCCCTCGTAGGCCTGGACGCGCTCGCGCTCGCCTTCCTTGATGCGCACGTTGACGCGCACGGTGTCGCCCGGACGGAACTCGGGGATCTTGCGCTTCGCCAGGTGCTTGGCGGCTTCTTCCTGCTCGAGCTGCTGCAGAATGTTCATCTCTATTCTCCTCGGGCTTTGCCGCCCTTTGCCTGTAAGTTGGCGAGGTGTTCGGACCAGAGGTCCGGACGACGCTCGCGGGTCGCCTCTTCCCGTTGGCTCCGCCGCCAGGCGGCGACCTTCTTGTGGTCGCCGCTGAGCAGCACCTCCGGAATCTCGAGCCCTTCGAACGACCGGGGCCGCGTGTACTGCGGACCCTCGAGAAGGCCGTCCTCGAAGCTTTCTTCCACCAGCGACTGGGCCTGCCCGAGAACCCCCGGGACCAGCCTGACGCAGGCCTCGATCGCCACCATCGCCGCCGCCTCGCCACCGGCCAGGACCGCGTCTCCGACGGAGACCTCTTCGAACCCGCGGGCGTCGAGCACCCGCTGATCCACCCCCTCGAAACGTCCGCACAGGACGATGACGCCCGGTCCGGAAGCCCACTCTCGAACGCGCGCCTGGGTCAGGGGCCGACCCCTGGCGCTCATGTACAAAAGCGGCCGCTGCAGCCTCTCCACGCTATCCAGCGCGGCAGCCACGACGTCCGCCTTCATCACCTGTCCCGGCCCGCCGCCCGCAGGGGTGTCGTCCAGGAAGCCGCGCTTATCTGCGGAAAAGCCCCGAATGTCCACTGTTTCGAGTCGCCACAGGTCCTGCTCGCGCCAGGCGGTCCCGATGAGGGAGACGCCCAGCGGCCCTGGAAAGGCCTCCGGAAACATGGTCAGGACGGTGGCGGTGAACGGCATGGCGGGGGCGTTCAACGCTAGTGGAGGGCGGTTGGCAAGTACGCCGGGTCCCCCGTGGCGGCCCTTATCGCCCGAGCAGGGCCGCGCAGTTCACGTCCTTGGCCCCGCCCGGCTCGAGGAAGGGGATGAGCGCCGCCAGGGGATTGATCACCGCCCCCAGAACGCCGGCCACGGCGCCCTGCTTGACGATCTCGCCCTTGTCGACGCCCAGCCTGGGGCCGGACAGGGGACCGTCGACGGTGATCGGGGCCCAGAGCCGCAGCAGGCGCGGCTTCTTGGAGTCCCCATCGATGCGCAGGTGCAGCCGCTCGCTGCCCAGGTTCACGTAGCCTGAGCCGTTGGCCACCACGACGCCGGTGTCGATCACCAGGCGGCGGGCCTGCAGGCGGCCGCCGGACCCCTCGAAGTCGGCGACGGCGCAGCGGATCGGGGTCTGCCGCGGGTCATGGCTGAGCAGCAGGAACAGACCCCGCCCGACGTTGATGCCCAGCAGTTCGGCGAAGGCCTGGCGCATCTGGCCCTGCGGCACGCTCAACCGCACCGAGCCGGCCGCATGGCTGGCGGCGTCGTGCACCGAAGCGCCGGATCCGGCCAGCCGGGCCCGGGCGTTGAGGGTCCCGCTGAGCGTCGGGGCCCCGCCCCGGGCCGGAAACAGCGCCGCCAGCGGATAACCCTTCAGGGACAGGTCGGCGCTGGTGAAGGGCGTGTCCTTCCGCGCGTCGATGCGGACCGTTCCGTTGAGGCTGCCGCGCGAGAAGGTGAAGCCGAACGGCTCCAGCCGCAGCACCGCATTCCGGAGATCGGCCTCGACGCGCACCGTGCGCAGCTGGATGCGGTTGGCCTTCACGCTGCCGGCCCGGAAGCTGACATCGGCGTCCATGCTGCGCAGCCGCTTCACGTCCAGCGGGGCGTCCGGCAACAGGCGCTGTCGACTGCGCATCTCGGCCGCCATGGCCCGCTGTCCCGGCGAGGCCGTCTCGCCCGGTCCGGTGGAGGGCGCGCCGCCCAGCACCGCCATGAGGTCGTCCATATCCAGCGAGCGCGAGCGCAGGTCCGCCTTCAGGTAGGGCTTTCGTCCCTTGCCGGTGCGCACCGAGAGGTCGCCCGAAAGGTCGGAGTCGCCCACCCGGCCCCTGAAGTCCTCGAACCGCCACAGGCTGGTCTGGCGCGTCAGCCGGCCCCGGATGCGGTAGGGCGGCGTGTTCGGCGCGGTCAGGGTGGTCAGGTAGTAGAGGTCCGCCAGGTCGGGACCGGCGAGGGTCAGGTTGGCGGTGAAGTGGCCGAGATCGAACGGGCGGGTGATCTGTCCGTCGGCGAGCAGGGTGGTGGCTCCCCCGCGCAGGTCGGCCCTGAAGCGGTAGGGCCGGTCTCGGCGCACGTTGATCAGGGGACCGCCGGTCACCGTCAGCCGCAGCGGGTTGCGGTTCAGCGTGCCCCGGCCCTCCAGCCGGAAGCCGGCGTCGCGGCCGCCCGCGCTCTCGTGCGAATTGATGCTGGCGTGCATGTCGATGTGGCGCGCCACGTCTAGGTAGTCGATGCGGCCGTCCTCGATCAGGAAGCGCTGGATCAGCGGCAGCTTCATCGGCCGGCCGCCGTCCGATCCGAAGCGCCAGCTCTCGCGCCCGTCGGCGTCGCGGTAGAGCGACAGCCGGGGCTTCACCACCCGCACCTGCGGCAGGGTCACCTCGCCGACCAGCAGCGGCAGGAGCTTCACCGAGGCGTCCAGCCTGGCGATGTCGGCGGTGTCGGTGCGCGGACCCCAGGCGGGCGGCCCGATGCGCAGGTCGTTGACGTGGGCCGTGGGCGCCCAGCGGAACAGGTCGACGTCGAGGTCCCCCCTCAGCTCCACCCGGCGGTCCCAGCGGGCCGAGGCGTAGGCTCCGATCGGGCCGCGCAGCCAGTTCCAGTCGAACAGGGCCAGGAAGACCAGCAGGGCGGCGACCAGCAGCAGGAAGACCGCCGCGGTGATCTTCTCGGCCGGGCCCGGGCGGCCCAGCGGCAGGGGCGCGGCCTCGTGCGCCAGGGCCGTGCCGGCGCCGCCGCCGAGGCGGTCGCGGGCGGCGGCGATGCGGCGGCCGGCGCCG